>JBGAHV010000020.1:0-67294 GCA_044225995.1 Ferruginibacter sp.
GCCAGCGTATTCATATTAACGATCCGGAAGCGCAGCAAATACTCAGCAGCGCAGTAAAAGAAATGGAAGAACACTACGACCATTAATTTTATTACTCCTTACTCCTCATGTATACATAATACCGGTATAGTGGTATGATACAATAAATCCACAGTTTGGCTGCGCTTAAACATTTTATCAACCAGGTTGTGTTTTTTAGGTATCACTACAATCCAGTCTGCTTTTGATTTTTCTGCAAAGTAATTAATGCCTGCAGTTATATCATGCGAAAGTATAGTATGGTATTCCGGGTGAAAATCGTTAAAAAACTCTGCCACATAAGCACTCTCTTCTACTTTTTCTGCAGGTACCAGGGCTCCTGCTTCCACATTTAAAATATGAAGCTCTGCATTAAAATCTTTTACCAGTTTTTTAATAGGCCCAACAGGTGTGGTGGCAATTACTGCATTATAATCGCAGGCAAAGCCCAGTTTACGTACAGGAATAAATTTTGCCTTTGGTGGTATAACCAGTACAGGATATACAAGATGCTGAATGGCATAAATAGTATTGCTGCCTACAACCAATCTTGTTAAAGCATTTTTACCAGACAGGCCCATTACTACCAGGTCTGGTTGCACTGCAGCGCAGTAATCAACCAGGCCGGTTTGCAGAAATACACTTTCCACCCGGGTTTCTATGTTGAGCGATGTTTTTACTTTAGACACCAGGTTTTCCTTAAATTTTTCCATTTCAAATTCTGCAGCACTCTGCATTTCTCCTGTAGTTACCAGCCATGCATATTCTGTGAGGGGCGCATATGTGCCATAAGCATGGTACAGGTATAAATCGGCATGGTAAAAAGCAGCTAATTCAGCTGCAAAACTGGCGGCGTTTTCAGCAGTGGCTGAAAAATCTACCGGTACTATTATTTTTTTCATAACCTGTGTTTTTCTGTATTAAAATTACCCTTTATACAGGCTGAATTTTATGATAAACATCAGCACCAGGTATGATAAAACAAAGGATACAGCCTCATTTGCTTAAATTGAAGTATGAAAGATAATTTTTCGCAGCAGGCTGCCACATATGCTGTATACCGGCCACAATATCCGCAGGAACTATTTGATTTTATAGTAAGTTTTGCGAAAGAGAGAAACTATGCATGGGATTGCGGAACGGGAAACGGTCAGTCTGCCCGGGTGCTTTGCAATTATTTTGAAAAAGTATTTGCCACCGACATCAGCCAGCAGCAGATAGATAATGCATTTAGATCTCCTAATATTTACTATTCAGTTCAGCCAGCAGAAAAAACAGCTATCCCTTCAAAAAGTATTGACCTTATAACAATATCCCAGGCATTACACTGGTTTAATTTTAACTTATTTTATGCAGAAGTAAAAAGAGTGGCAAAGCCACAGGGTATCATTGCTGCATGGACCTACAGCCTGCTTAAGATTTCAAATGAAATAGATAAGTTAATCAGTACTTATCATGATGAAACAATCGGCAAATATTGGGATGCTGAAAGAAAATATGTAGATGACCATTATTCCTCTGTTCCTTTTCTTTTTAAAAAAATAGAAACCCCGGTTTTTGCAATTGAGTATAACTGGACTATTAATGACCTGGAAGGTTACCTGAATACATGGAGCGCCCTGCAAAAATTTATAACCACTGAAAATTATAGTCCAGTTCCTGCTTTAATTGAAAATATAAAACCGCTTTGGGGTAAGGCAGAAAAATTAAAAATGATTTTCCCCATTCATTTATTGATGGCTTATGTTAACGGGTCATAAAATCTTACATTTGCAACCAAACTAAAACTTTAAAATAATCCAAATGCTTAACACCCCATTTACACATAAACACATTGCATTGGGCGCCAAAATGGCTCCCTTTGCCGGATACAATATGCCCATTAGTTACAGTGGCATTAATGATGAGCATGCAGCTGTAAGAAACAATGCCGGCGTTTTTGATGTAAGCCATATGGGAGAATTTATTTTAAAAGGACCCGATGCACTGGATTTAATACAACGTGTTACAAGCAATGATGCAGCCAAGCTTAAAAATGGCCAGGCGCAATACAGTTGCCTGCCTAATAAAGATGGTGGCATTGTAGATGATTTATTAGTGTATTGTATTGAAGAAAATGCAGTTTATATGCTGGTGGTTAACGCCAGTAATATTGAAAAAGACTGGAACTGGATCACAGGTTTTAATGACAAAAAAGTAGAGATGCACAATATTTCTGCAAAAACATGTTTGCTTGCTGTTCAGGGACCTAATGCTACTAAAATTTTACAGCCGTTGGCCGCAATGGATATTATGAACCTGAAGTACTACACATTTACTAAAGGTGTTTTTGCGGGTGTGGAAAATGTTTTAATAAGCGCCACGGGTTACACCGGTGCAGGCGGTGTTGAAATATATTTTGAAGACAAGGATGGTGCTGCCGACAAAATCTGGGACGCTATTTTTGAAGCAGGAAAAACCGCTGGCATAAAACCGATTGGATTGGGCGCAAGAGATACACTGCGTTTGGAGATGGGCTTCTGCTTATATGGTAACGATATTGATGATACCACATCACCATTAGAAGCTGGCCTTGGCTGGATAACCAAGTTTACCAAAGACTTTACCAACAAAGCTTATTTTGAAAAACAAAAAACAGAAGGCCTTACAAAAAAATTAGTTGGTTTTGAAATGCTGGAAAAAGGTATTGCCCGTCATGATTATGAAATAAAAGATTTTGAAGGCAAGGTTATTGGCAAAGTAACATCGGGCACACAATCACCATCTTTAAGCAAAGCAATTGGCCTAGGTTATGTAACTGTTGCACATGCTGCATTAGACAGTGAAATTTATATTAGTATACGCAATACATTACTGAAAGCCAAAGTGGTTAAAATACCTTTTGTATAATTGAGAATTATGCAATTGGTAATGGATGTTTTTTGCATTATGAAATTGTTCTGTAATCAGTACTATCATCATTTTACAGCAGTATCAATTATCCATTAACCCATTATCCATTTTTATCTATGCCTAAAATCCATATCACTACTTTTGTTGCAGCGCCGGTGGAACGGGTATTTAATTTAAGCCGCAGCATTAGCCTGCATACTATTTCTACTGCAGGCACCAATGAAAAAGCCATTGCAGGTACAACAAACGGCTTAATTAATTTAAACGAAACCGTTACCTGGCAGGCGAAGCACTTGTTTAAACAACGCATATTTGTTTCTAAAATAACGGCTATGAACAGCCCTGATGATTTTACAGATGAAATGATAACCGGGGATTTTAAAAGCTTTAAACATCATCATCATTTTAAACAAATACAAAACGGCACAATAATGATTGATGTACTTTTTTTTGAAAGCCCTTATGGTGTACTTGGCCGCTGGTTTAACAAACTTTTCCTTACAAAATATTTAGAGCGCTTTTTAACCAAGCGCAATACTGTTATTAAAGAATATGCAGAAAGCGATAAGTGGAAAGTGATATTAAATTAATTTTACCCCAATGAACAATAACAAACCAACTTTATATACCTGCCTTTCCCCGGCACTGTTACATTTATATGATTTAAAAAATGCTGTGGTGGTTATTATTGATGTTTTTCGTGCCACCAGCACCATTGCCTCTGTATTACACAACGGCGCTAAATGTATTATACCTGTTGATACTGTGCCCAAAGCCATTGAAATAAGTAAACGCATTGATGCAATTGCCGCCGGCGAAAGGGACGGTAAAATTGCAGATGGATTACAGCACGGTAACTCTCCTTTAGAATACAGCCCGGATTTTATTGGCGGTAAAACATTGGTGCTAACCACCACCAACGGTACAAAGCTGCTGCACATGGCACTGGATAATAATGCAGACACTATTATCAGTGGTTCGTTTCCCAATCTTTCATCGGTTTGCAAATTTTTAATTGCACAAAATAAAAATGTGGTGCTCGGCTGCGCCGGATGGAAAGACCGTTATAATTTAGAAGACACCTTGTTTGCAGGCGCTGTTATCAGCAAAATAAAAGAACACTTTACCATTCATTGCGACAGTTCGTTAACTGCCGAGTTGTTGTATGAAAATCATAAAAACAACCTGGTAGAGTTTGCGCCTAATCTTACGCATTATCACCGCCTGGTAGAGCGCTTTGGGTTGATAGAGGATATCCGTTTTTGTTTAACCCCCGATGTGGCGGATGTTCTGGTAGTGTATGAAGAAGGCAAACTGGTAAAGAAACAGTCATGAAAACTGGTGCAATAGCGGGTATTGCAATTTCAATTTTACTTCTTGCTGGCTGTTATTTTTTATTAGGAGCGGGTGCAGGTATGTGTAACCCCGGTTATGGTTTTTTATTATCCCCCGCAATTGCAATTACAGCTATCATTATTGCAATATTCTTTGTAAACAATAAGTCAGGTTTTGTGGCAAATGCCGCCAGGTTTTTTATAATCCTGACTACAGTAACGTTACTGATTTATATTTACTCGTTTTTCTCATAATCTTCTCCACAAACTTCTATTTTACTGCTCAAATCTCAGTTGTTTTCCTTTACTTTTGCAAATTGCCCTTTTCACACTTGTCCGGGCAGTAAAATCAGTTCTAATAACTAAATCGTACATCTCTTGGCTTTATCGCACCTAATTAAATTTGTTTACAATAACGGTTCTGATGAAGTAATCCGTCGTGGTAAAAAAATACAGTCGCAAGGTTTTGTAGAAATGGTAGAACACGACCAGCTTATGGGCGGGGTGGTGTTTCGTGTTAAAGATGACAGCTACAATACTTTTTATAAAGTGCATATTCAGAAATATGCCGACCCTAAAACCATTACAGTACGCTGCTCCTGCCCTTATAACTTAGGTGACATTTGCAGGCATGAAGCTGCTGCGGTTTTACGCCTGCAGGAAATGGTGGATAAGAATATGCTGGGTAATGCAGAAATTTCTTACAACCAGCAGCACACTGTGGCTAAAATGAAGTTTATTGATTTAAAAACAATAAAGCTGCTTTCATCCCCCGCCATTTATGATATGGCTGAAAAAATTCTGCGTGCTGCAAAAGCCACTATTAATAAAGCTGCTGACGAAAGAGTGGAGGCTGTACTTGAATATGAAGGGCAAACATTTCCTTTAATTATTCAAAAAAATGACGAAAGAAATTTTGACACTTCCTGTAAATGCAGTGAAAGTAATCATCCGCTTTGCGAACACAAAACCATGTTGTTTCTGCAGTTACTGAATGCATATGGGCCATATTATTTTGACAGCATACGCAATTGGGATAAAGAAAAAAACAAACTGCTTCAGATTTACGGTTATAGTTTGAACGATGACCTTACTGGCAAATTTGAATTTGTTTATAAGGACGGGAAACCTTTTTTAAAATTACTGGACGCTTCTATTAAACGTGTGGCAACCCCTGCACCGGCTGCATTGGCAAAAACAGATATACCTGCACCGGTTGTAATTACAGAAAATGAAATTGCAAGCCCCGTGGCGGATGCGCCTGCTAAAAGGCTTGGTGTGGTGTTTAATTTTAACACAGGCACTTATCCCTATTTTACAGCAGACGCAGTGCAGGGAGATGCAAATGAAGACAATAAAAAATATACTGGTAAAACAGAAAAAGTTGACCTGGCAAAATATGTAAATACAGATGTTTTTGATGAGAATGATAAATTGTTGCTGCAGCAGGTACGTAAGCTGCAACCGGCTGAAATAAATAAATACCTGGACCGGAATTCCCCATTCAGCGGTATCTGGGAAAATATTATTCATACCGATACAGATGAGCTGCCGGAAGAAACCAAGAGTTTAATAGCAGAGTATTTGCAGCCAAAGCTGAAAAAAATGTTTGAAGAGCAATCTGGCAATCATTTTATTTTTTACCTGCCGGAGAAAAAACCTTTTAAAACCGACCAGTTAAAAGAAGTAACCGTAAGCAGCCAGTTTATTGCACCCGTGTTTAAGGTATTTGCTAAAAATGGCCATTTCGAAATTACCTGCACAGCAAAATTACATGGGCAAACGGTTTCGCTTAACGAAAACGAATGCAACAGCAGCCTTTTCTTTTTACACGATGAAGTATTGTACCTGTGGGAAAAACCTGAAGACGTTTTGCAGGCAGAAAAATTTATAAAACAGGGCAACATTCAGTTAAGTAAAGATGACTGGGCGGAGAAAATGCATAAAGTTATTTTACCTCTTACCAAAGAATATAACGTTGAGTTTGATAAAACACTTACCCGTGAAGTAAAAAATGTTGCACCAGAAATAAAACTGCAACTACAGGAAAAAGGTGATTACCTCGTGTTTCAGCCCATATTTACTTACCAGGGTTACGAAACAAGGGTAAGTGATAAAGAAACTGTCACTATGCCCGATGGCGACAAAATCCTCATCATTCAGCGAAATAAAGAAGCAGAAGAAAGTTTTTTTCAGAAACTGGAAAACCTCCACTCACTTTTTATAAGGTCGCAAGACGGTGGCAGCCTTATTTTAAAAGGTGCTGATGTGCTCCGCAACAACTGGTTCTTTTTGTTTGTGGATGCAATGAAGGAAATGAAAATACCCGTTTATGGTTTTGATGCATTGAAAAACTTCCGCTTTAACACTGCCAGGCCCAATACACATATACATGTAAGCAGCGGGCTGGATTGGTTTGATGCAAAAGTGGAAATTGAATTTGGTGAACAAAGGGTGGGTATTGATGATATTAAAAAAGCTTTAACCAATAAACAGTCGTTTGTACAGTTAGGCGATGGCACGCTGGGTATTTTACCCGATGAATGGTTAAAGCGTTATTCGCTCCTATTTAAAGTGGGTGATGAGCGCAGTAATAAACTCCGCTTATCAAAATACCACATGAGTGTTATTGATGAGCTGTATGAAAACCGTATTGAAAACGAGTTAAGTTTTGAACTGGATGAAAAGTTTGAAAAGCTGCGTGAGTTTAAACACATACCGGATATAAACCCGCCAGACCATTTAGATCCTGTGCTGCGCCCATACCAAAGAGCAGGGTTTCAGTGGCTGAGCTATTTGAATGATGTAACATGGGGAGGAATTCTTGCAGACGATATGGGTTTGGGTAAAACCATACAGGCGTTAACCATGCTGGAGCATTATAAATTAACTACCGGTTCTTTAAAAGCCATTGTTATTTGCCCCACCACACTTATTTATAACTGGAAAAACGAAGTGGAGAAATTTACTCCTTCGCTAAGCTGGCATATTCATCATGGCAGTGTACGCAGCCGTAATGCAGAAGAATTGCAGAAACACAATATCATTATAACAACATACGGCACTTTGCGAAGTGATATACAGTTGTTGTTAAAAATGAAGTTTGATTATATTGTACTGGATGAAAGCCAGGCAATAAAAAACCCGTCGTCAAAAGTTACCAAGGCAGCCTGTTTGCTGGAAGCAAAAAACAGGCTTTGCATGAGTGGTACGCCTTTGCAGAATAACACCTTTGATATTTTTGCGCAAATGAATTTCTTAAACCCGGGCTTGCTGGGCAGCATGGAGTTTTTCCGCAACGAATTTGCAACGCCTATTGATAAGTTTGGTGAGCAGGTGCAGAAAGAACATTTACGCAAACTGCTTTACCCGTTTATTTTACGCCGCACAAAGGAACAGGTGGCTAAAGACCTTCCGGAAAAAACAGAAACCATTTTGTTTTGCGAAATGGAAAAAGAGCAGCGTGATATTTATGATATGTACCGTGATACTTATCGCAGTAAAATTTTGGGTGAGATTGATCAACAGGGCATCAATAAAAGCCAGCTTACCATTTTGCAGGGCTTAATGAAGCTGCGCCAGATTTGTGACAGCCCGGCTATTTTAAATGAAGAAGATAAATATCCCAATCATTCCATCAAGCTGGAAGAGCTGGCCAGGGAAATAACAGAAAACATTGGCGAACACAAAGCCCTGGTGTTTTCCCAGTTTTTAGGAATGCTGGCATTAATAAAGAAAAAGCTAACGGATGATGGAATCCCTTTTGAATACTTTGATGGCAGCACCAGTGCAACAGACAGGGAAAAGGCCATTCAGAATTTTCAAAATAACGACGAATGTCGTGTGTTTTTAATTTCGCTGAAAGCGGGTGGCGTGGGTTTAAATTTAACAGCTGCGGATTATGTATACATTGTTGATCCGTGGTGGAACCCTGCCGTAGAACAGCAGGCCATTGACCGTACGCACCGTATTGGGCAAACAAAAAACATTTTTGCCTACCGTATGATTTGTATTGACACTATTGAAGATAAAATATTGCAACTGCAGGAGCGCAAGCGCAAACTTGCCAGCGAACTAATTACAGATGACGCCAGCTTTGTTAAATCATTAAGCAAGCAGGATGTGGAATACCTGTTTAGCTAAATTAAGATGCAATAAAATTTTTCAGGCGCTGAAAATCACGGTTAGATGATGACTTGAAAAAACTGCTGAATGCAACAGTAAGTGATTTGAAAAGTACAGCAAGTACGGATGGTTGTGACTGAGGTTTTTTCATTTTTATCGGATTTTGAACTTAAAAATACAAAATTGCTTACCCCTTTGTCAAGAGGGGTTTTGCTGTTTTTAAGGGTCCGGTAATTTCCGCACAGGTTGCGTTATTTTACAAGCGGGGCCTGCCATTTACGGCGAAACTGTTTACCCTTCTTATAATACTTTATAGGATATACATCCGGGTTTTGACGGAGTTTTCCTACCAGGTTTTTAAACAACTGTGTTATTGTATTTGCTGATTGCTGATATTTCATAGAGTTCATAGCAAAATCATTAATTGTTATTGAACGGCACGATGCTATGTTTATTGCTTTGTAAGGCGGAAAAAATTATGCCGGGGGCTAATTATGTTGATAAATTTGCGCTGGTGCGCTGTTTTTTAGAAAAATGAGGCGCTTACTGTCCTCCATGTATACCATTTTGCGGCACTCACCCCTTACCTTAAAGCCATCGGTGGTATGGGGTATTGCTTCAAACGTACCTTTCCCGTTTCCTTTTAGCAGCAATGCAGCAGTGGCATCGTAATTGCCTACCATTACAGCTGCATCGTTACTGTTACCACAAACAATCACATCTTTAACACCATCGTTATCAAAATCACTGATAGCAAAATCATTTATATTAGATAGTTGCGCTTTTTCCGGAAAAGGTACAAACCTGTAATTGCCATTTCCTTCGTTCAGCAAAACTCCCGATTCAAAAAAACGTGTTTTAAAAATATCCATGCCTTTTTGCTGCTCGGGTGTAAACAGTTTATCAAGTGTGGTGCCGCTGTAATCCTTGTATCTTATAAATTTTTTCCGCATTCCGGGCATTTGGTCTATCAGTTGGTCCCGGCTGAAGAGCGGGTAGCATTGGCCCTGTATATAATAACCAAGCACGGCATCATAACTGCCGTTGCCATCAAAGTCTTTTGCATATACAGTGCAGGGGTTATAATAGTTTCCTTTAATAGTTGCGTTGGTGCCGCGGTTACCCAGTATAATATCCTGGTCACCGTCGTTGTCTATATCGTCAGTTTTAATACAATACCACCAGCCGCTAAATTCATCCATACTGATGGTAGTATCCCTTTTAGTAGCCGGTGATGAAAATGTAACAGTAGCAGGCAGTTTTGTAAATACTCCATTTTGCATTTTATAAATACTGGCAGGAGTCCATTCCCCAGCAACGGTTAATTCATTTTTGCCATCTGCATCCACATCGCTCCATGTGGCACAGTTAATAATGCCGGCACTTAAAAGTGCTGTGCCAGCCGTTGCGGTTGCATCTGTAAAAATGCCTTTGTTATTTTGCAACAGCATGCATTTATCTGCCTGTGGAAATTTTCCAGGTAAAACATGGCCTCCAATAAAAAGATCTAAGTCACCATCGCCATCATAATCCAGCGCTGTAACACTTGAACCATTAAAAGCTTCAACCGGTAATGCTTTTGATGCTCTTGTAAAATTACCCTTGCCGTCATTTAAATAAAGCCGGTCCTGGTAAAGGTTGCTGCCTGCATCAAACTCCGCTCCACCGCTTACCACATACAGGTCGTTATCTTTATCTCCATCAGCATCAAAAAACAATGCACCCATATCTTCATATGCTTTATCCGTAATAAAAGCTGGCAATTTCTTTTCAACAAAAGAGCCGTCAGGGTTTTGCATCATTAAGCTGCCCGGTGTGCCTGCCGACCCACCGATATAAATATCTGCTTTGCCATCGCCATTTACATCAGCCTTTGCAAAATACGGGCCTTTGCGGCTGCATTTGTATGGAATAAGCGGCTCCCTTTTAAAATCTATATAATCATTTTCAGTTTGTGTAAACTTAAATTTATTCTGCGGTGTAATGTCTGTAAACAATGATTGTAATTTTGCTGCAGGTGCTTGCATTTGTGTTGCATCAGACTCGTAAACGGTTAATACCTGGTTTGCTGTAATATTGTTCAGCACCAGTTTTTTTTGCGATGGAAAAATAATTTCGACTTTTGTTATTGCTGTTTGTTTACCTGTACCAAAATGTACAAAATGCTCCGACGAAGACATAAAACCACGTTGTGGATTAAAATGCTGTACTTGCTGTAATCCGTCTGCTCCGATAATTTTTATAATTGTACCAATCACTTCATTTTTACCAGAATTGTTTTTTAAACATCGAAAACGGATATAGTTTGAGTTTGATTTATCGTTTTCAATGGTGTTATTTTTCAAAATAAAAGCATCGTCATCCACATTGTTTACAATCAAATCCAGGTCACCATCATTATCAAGGTCTGCATAAACAGCGCCGCTTGAAAAAGATGGTGCTTCGTCAGTCCAGTCATCTGTTACTTTATCAAAACTTAATGTGCCATTATTATGGTAAAAATAATTTTTAGTGCGCACGGAAGGAATGCTTGCCAGCCATTTTTCCAAATCAACTGACTGACCCCTGTTCATTGTATTAATTATAGAATCCAGGATAAAAACTTTATAGTCCCAATCAGTCATATCCTTTTTAAGGCCATTAGTAATATACATATCCTTCCATCCGTCATTATCCAGATCAGCTATTAATGGCGCCCAGCTCCACTCTGTTTCTGCAACGCCTGCATGGTTTGCAATTTCACTGAATGTTCCGTCAGCATTATTTAGCTGCAAGCTGTTTCGTGGATATTGATAAAACAAATTAAACTGAAGCATCAGCTGAAATTTATCATAGTTCTGGTTAACAGAAAATAACTGCTTTTGCCTTACAGGGTCTTCTACTGCCATATCTGCAACAAAAAAATCTTCCAGTCCGTCGTTATTTATATCTCCCACATCTGTACCCATAGATGAGAAACTGTTGTGGTTAAGATATTCCCTCATCCTGTCAGTAAAAGTTCCGTTTTTGTTGTTAATGTAAACAAAGTCAGGTTTATTAAAATCATTAGCCACATAAACATCTGGATATCCATCGTTATTAAAATCGTGTATTGCAGCACTCAGCCCAAAAGCATGATTTATGATTCCAGCCTTTTTTGTTACGTCGTAAAATTTCCCATCACGGTTTTCATATAAACGATCGCTTACATAAACAGTGCTGGTATCTTCCACATATACCAGTTTCCCATTTTTCATGGTGGCGGGTATGTTCATGGATTTACTAAAATCGATTGGGTGGTTTACAATGTACACGTCTTTATCGCCATCATTGTCATAATCAAAAAAATATGTTTGCACAGAGTAACTGGCGTCATCTAACCCAAGCTGGGAAGCTTTGTTTGTAAAAGTTAAATTTCCATTATTGATGTACACCATTTTTTTACGCAATGCCGGGTCTTTATATCCGGATTTGCAAACTACAATATCGAGCAGCCCATCATTATTTACATCCACCATATTAACCCCGGTTTTTATTCCTGCTCCACCATCAACCCCGGCTGTAGCTGTAATGTCTTTAAATTTTAAATTACCTAAATTAAGATAGAGTTTATTTGTGCCTCGTGTTGATGAAAAATAAATATCCTGCAAACCATCTCCATTAATATCACCTGCAGCTACGCCACCTCCCAGGTACAAATATTCGTACAGGTAATAAAACATGGATGGGTCTTCAGTTATATCATTGCGAAAATTTACTCCCGTAATTGAAGATGGCAATGCAGTAAATTTTTTTTGTTGTGCGGCTGCACCAAGAGCCACTAATAAAAAAGCAACTGCACAAAATTTGCGTAACAACATAGTTTTTATTTAACAGGCTGCTGATATAATTTTTGTAAAACATAAGCTCCAATTGCCTGGCCCTGTACAATACTTATACGTGCAGTTTCAGGATAGTGTATACCGCCGTACACACGGCTCCATGTTGATTGTTGTGAAGCAGCATTAAATGATTTAAATGTTCGTGACTTGTTGCCAAATGGTATTTCGGTGTTGTCGGTAAACTCAAAATTATCTCCTAACAAACCAGTAAGAACTGAAGAGGCTGCATTTGAAACCACCGCATGGCCACTGGTAAACTCAGGAAATGGCGGTGTTTGAATGAAGGGTTCCCACTTAGAATCAATGTGCCGGTTAATAATTGTTATAGGCCTGATGAGATTGGTGCGGTATTTTTCGTCCCAGCAGTTAATGAATGCATCAAACATAGCTGTTGTTTCCAGCGCATACACTTGTGCTGCTTTTGTTACAGGCACATTGTTTTTTATGCAGGCCTGCTGAGCTATCATTACCCAATGGCCGGCAGGCGATATTTTATGAATAAAATAATTTAAATGGCCAATAAGTTTGGAAACATTGGGGTTGTCATCCCAATACAATGCGGTAGCTTTTTTTACAGAATCAAGATCGTTTACAATTTTATATACCTCCATTACTGTTTTGTAAAACACAGATTTTTTATCCATGCTGTAAACCAGTTTTACTTTAGGTGAAAACTGGGACGGGCTGTTAAGCGTTAGTGGCCGGATGGTATTCCAGTGTGGTTCCAGTCCTTGTGCGTAATCAAGTGGTGTGGGTTGCCAGTCACCCGGTTTTTTTCCTGTAACAAATCTTTTTAGTGCTCTTGACTGGAGGTAGTTGTCCTTTTTTGTCCATGCAATAAGAGTGTCTGCTACCGTTTTTCCAAAAGCTACAGACTGCTTTAGTTTGTTACTATCTCCTGTATTCTTAACTGAGTCAATAAATGTATTGCGCCAGTCTTCAAATTTATATTCTGAGCCCACCAAAGATTGTGCTACATATGAAAAGCAAACGCTGGCTGCTATAAAATTATCCGTTCCCGTTTCAGGTGCAGGTATATTTTTTAAACCATTCAGCTTACCGCTAAGCGGTGGAAGCGAAGGATCGTCATATCTTATGCATTCGTAAAAAGCAATATTGGGATAGGCGTAAATACGTGCTGCAATGGGTGGTGTAAACAAATCCACCATCACCGTATTTATAAGCAGCTGGTTTAAATTATGTAGTGTTTGTTCTTTTTGCTGCGCATGGGCTGTAAGAATGAAGAATGAAAGGAAAACCGAACATATTGCTTTCCTTAAAAAAAGATAAAGGTGCATGTTGCAGGAGTTTTAGTGAGATAAACAAATCTACTATAAATTGTTGGCGTTTATTAAACAAAAACCCTGCTTAACAGCAGGGTTTTAAAATAAAATTGCTTGCTAAACTGTTATTTCACCAGTTTCAATTCTTTAATAATGTTTGAAGCGCCGCCCAATTTATCAATACACCATAAAACATAACGAACATCCACACAAATGGTGCGGTTTAAGTCTTTATCAAAAGCTATTTTATGGCTTAGTGCTTCGTAGTTTCCATCAAATGCAAGGCCTATTAAATTACCATTGCCGTCTATTACTGGCGACCCTGAATTGCCCCCTGTAATATCGTTGGTGGTTATAAATGTAACCACTAAATCATTTTTAGCTTTATCAATGTACTGGCCAAAATCTTTTTTCTTCAGCAATTCAATTTGCCTTGCAGGCAAGTCAAATTCATAATCACCAGGAACATATTTTTCCAAAATTCCTTTTGCTGTACATACATAATCATAAAACACTGCATCACGGGGGCGGTAGCTTTTTACATTGCCATAACTAACTCTCATGCTAAAGTTGGCATCAGGATACATTTTTTTAACTGCTGCAGGATTCATTTCCATAATGCCTTTCATATAAGCCCTGCCCAGCTCTGCATTCTTATTTAAAAACGCAGTGTACAATGAAGCATATTTACCCGTATAATTTTTTAAGAACCCTGCACCAAAAGCAAAAGCGCCGTCATTTTGCAATGTAACTGCTTCTGGTTTTTCAACAAAGGCATTCCATTTTGCATCATCTAAAAACATAGTGCCTGCAAAAACAGCTTTAGCCCAATTTTTAAAAGTGCTCTCTTCTTTCAAACTGCCAAAGTTGGCTTTCATACTTTCGTAAAAACCTATTGGGTGCTGGCTTTTGTCAACATCATTATAATACATCATTGCAACTGCTGCTAGTATTTTTTCATCACTGGGTAAGTCCTCTCCTTCTAAAAATGCTTTTCGGTTGGCTGAAGCTGCATCCAATGCTTTCTTTAAATCGGCAGACGAAGTACTTGCCTTCATCAGTTTGTCTTCCAGCGAAACAAGCGATGCCGCAAATGCTGCTAGTGGTGAACCCAGTACCCCTTCATTCAAATACTGGCGCATTTTGCTGTACGGTGTCCATGCTGCATAATTCTTTGCATAATCACTCATA
Source organism: Ferruginibacter sp. (assembly GCA_044225995.1). Lineage (GTDB taxonomy): Bacteria > Bacteroidota > Bacteroidia > Chitinophagales > Chitinophagaceae > Ferruginibacter. Next base: position 14,704 of record JBGAHV010000020.1, read on the forward strand.
ATATTCTCATACTCCGGTTTGCCTTTTGCCCATGCGGTAAATTGTTTTTCGTACTCTTCTTTTTGCTGCTGCGTTTTAAATTTTAGCAATTGTTTTGTCTCGCCGTCAAAAAATTTCCAGTAGTTAGCGATACCTGCATAGTTGCTTGCCAGCTTTAACTTAACAGCCGGGTCTTTTATCATTTGCTCGTACATGTATTTTAAACGCATGTCACGCAATGCAACCAGGCTGGGGTTTTCAATTTCGTTTTTGAGTTTAATGCCATAACTGGTTTCGTACCGGTTAGTGCCACCGGGGTAACCATATATCATTGCATAATCACCGTCTTTAAACCCTTTAATGCTTACAGGCAAAAAGTGTTTAGGTTTTAGCGGTACATTATCGGTGCTGTAATCAGCGGGCTTCCCGTCTTTAGACCCATACACACGAAAAACAGAAAAGTCACCTGTGTGGCGTGGCCATTCCCAGTTATCGGTATCACCCCCAAACTTACCAACGCTTTCCGGTGGTGCACCTACTAAACGTATATCGCGGTATCTTTTATAAACATACATGATGTACTGGTTGCCTTTAAACATGCTGTAAATGCGGCCCTCCAAACCGTTTTCTTTATCAGCCACCTTATCTGTTATCGATTTCATTACTTCAGGCAGTTTTGCCACACGGTCGTTCCAGCTTAACCCCTTTACAGCATCTTCCACATCTTTGGTAACATCTACAATACGGTCTAAAAACTGCACAGTTAAAGTGCTTTTAATTTCCTGTTCTTTATTAAATGCATAAAAACCGTCACGCAGGTAATTGTGCTCCACCGTGCTGGCGCCTGCAATGGCGCTGTAACCACAGTGGTGATTGGTAAATATCAATCCTTCGCTGCTTACAATTTCACCGGTGCAGCCACCACCAAAAATCAGTATAGCATCTTTTAAAGATGATTTGTTGATAGAATATAACTGCTCTTTGGTGAGTTTGAGGCCACGTTTCACCATATCGTTATACACCTGTTCGCCCAACAGCATGGGCAGCCACATACCTTCATCGGCGCTGGCTTTTAAAATAGTGATTGACAAGACAACCGCTGCAAAAAATTTTTTCATTTTGTTTTAGTTTAATAAGGCAAACTTAGTCATTATTTATTGATGGAAAACTGACTTTCCTCCTGCAAAAGACATCATTTACAGCGGCATTGAGTATTTGTGTTTGCCGGTAATCCTGCCTGCTACTATATTCATTATATTTGCGCATTAACCTTACTACCGCATGGCTTTATTTGAAATAAAACTGCCTGCTGCGATTGCAAAAGCACTGAACCTTCCTGTAAGCGACCCAAGGCGCCATCAGTTAAAAGTGTTGAAAAAGCTATTGCGCAAAGCAAGATTTACTGAGTTTGGCCAGCGGTATCGCTTTGATGAAATACTTTTAACCCGCCATCCCGGGAAAAAATTTCAGCAGACTGTTCCCACTTATAACTACAATAAAATTTACGACGCCTGGTGGTATAAAACCAAGGATGGTATTCCGGATGTATGCTGGCCGGGAGTTATAAAATATTTCGCACTCAGCAGCGGCACCAGCGATGCCACCAGTAAATTTTTACCTATAACTAAAGATTTAATACGCAGCAATACAGTTACCAGCTTTCGCCAGTTATTGAGTTTAACCAAATATCACAACGTACCCAAAAGTGCTGTAGGTAAGGGCTGGTTAATGATTGGCGGAAGTACACAGCTGCAAAAGGGGCCCACTTATTTTGCCGGTGATCTTAGTGGTATTCAGCAAAAAAATATTCCCTTCTGGTTCCAGGGTTTAGGTTTGTATAAGCCCGGTAAAAAAATTGCCAAACAAAAAGACTGGGCAAAAAAACTGGAAGAAATTGTAGCCAATGCTCCGAACTGGGACATTGGTTTTATTGTAGGCGTACCTGCCTGGCTGCAGCTGTGCATGGAAAAAATTATTGAACGTTACAACGTAAAGAATATTCATGAAATATGGCCCAATCTTGCATTTTATGTGCATGGTGGTGTGGCAATGGAGCCTTATAAAAAAGGGTTTGAAAAATTGCTGGGTAAGCCTATTACTTACATCGAAACTTATTTAGCCAGCGAAGGTTTTTTAGCCTATCAAAACAGGCAGGACGCTAAGGGTATGCACCTGGCCTTAAACAACAATATATTTTTTGAGTTTGTGCCTTTTGATGAGAAGAATTTTGACAGCGATGGCAATATGGTAGAGGACCCGGAGGCATTTATGATTCATGAAATTGAAGAAAACAAGGACTATGCAATTTTAATAAGCACCAATGCCGGTGCATGGCGTTATGCCATTGGGGATACTGTACGTTTGGTAGACAGGGACCACAGCGAAATTATCATTACCGGCCGCACTAAACATTTTTTAAGTTTAGTGGGTGAGCATTTAAGTGTGGACAATATGAACAAAGCCATTGAAATGGTTAGTGAAGAACTGAATATTTCCATACCGGAGTTTACGGTGGCTGGTGTACCGCACGGCAGTTTTTTTGCCCACCATTGGTTTGTTGCTACTGATGATAAAGTAAATGCGGTTGAACTGGCTGCTTTAATAGACCAGAAACTGAAAGAGCTGAATGATGATTATGAGGTGGAACGCAAACATGCGTTAAAAGCTGTGATGGTGGATGTAATGACTGAACAGTGTTTTTTAGATTTTATGAAAGCCAAAGGTAAGGTTGGCGGCCAGCATAAATTTCCCCGCGTGCTTAAAGGTAAAATGCTGGAAGACTGGCAAAAATTTTTACAGGGAGAAAAGGTTTCTTAACTTTTTACTTCCAGCAAAAAAATTATAGCATCATTACTTAAAGCTTCCATCTCTATTTGTTTGTAATTCCAAAAGGCAGCACCATCCCGTGGGTGCATTAATATCCCTTCTGTTTCGAAAGCGCCCTGTATGGCAAAAGCAAAAACACAACTGTTTTCTTTTATTGACGTGCAGGTAATTTCTTTTCTGCCACCAAGTTTTGCAATGTATGCCGCTTGTACAAGAGGCAACTGCACTAAACTGTTTTTTGAATCATCAATATTAAATGTATACAGTTGAGATATACTTTCATTTGGTGCATCTGCATATAACCAAAATTGTAAAAAATTTACCAGCTCTTTTTCATAAGGATTTATAATTTCAAATACATCCCCTTCATTTAAAGCCGCAGTAAAAATTTCACCGGCATTAATTAACAATACAGCTTCATTATTTTTTACAAATTCCACTGCACCTACAACAGGCAATAGTATCAGTTGCGTAGCTGCCTCAACTGTTAATGAAAAGCGTTTCCTGCCGGCTAAGGTATCATCGTTACATACATACAGCCTTTCAACCAGTGTTTTATATTCGTTATAACTGCTTCCAAAATTAAAAGTATTATAACGCCGAAAGCTTTCTGTTTCTGTTACATCTCTTTCTTCTGCCAAAAAAATTTTTGCCCGCTGCATTAATCTGTTTGTTTAATTGAATAAATGCTTACAAAGGAGGGCACAACAAAAGTGTCTGTTAACAGTTCGTCATTTTCAACTGTATTGTTTACAGCAAGAATCATGGCATTGCCAACTGTTGTAATCCATTGCACAGGGTTGCTGTAAAAGCTAACTGCCACCCGGTGTTTTTTTATATCTTTTATATCGGAGTTAATAATTTCAAACTTAAAATTGCTAAAGGGCAAAAATCTTTTTCCCAATGTGTTTTTTACGTCGGGCATTATATTGTTCAATTGCTTTACATAACCAACAGCAGCGGCACTGGTTAAAAAATGCAGTTGTTCTGCAGAAGGATTATTATGCAGCATTTCGCCAAAGCTGCTATACTTGCCTCCTTCGTTAAAGCGCTGGCATTGCATTTTAAATTCTGTATAACTGTCTTCAACAATTAACCGCTCCCATGCCGTTGAAGAGCTGACATCAATAATCTTCCTGTAGCAAAAACGTATTACCTGTTTCATGCACTATTATTAAAAGAGACATTGCATCGAAAAATGTCTCCTTGATTTAGGGATTATTGAATTATGCGGAAACAGCTATTTTATGTGTGAGTGTGTAGCCGGCAGAAACACTTCCGGTAACAGCCGCCGTCTCAATTCCAGCGGTATCATCACTAAAAATTCCATCGCTTGCATTGTAGGTATAGCCACTCATGCCTTTTGTATAACCGCTGGCAGTGGTGTTAACCATTACAACAGCACTGGTACTTCCCTCCGGAAAAGAAATTTGGGTAACTTTTAAAGAAGTGCCCGCAGCGTTATAAATATGAATGTGCAGATGCGTTGCCCTGCCGGTATACCACCCTGGAAATATAGTGGTGAATGTAACGAGTCCGTTTGCATCTGTTACCTGCCGGCCACGCAAAAAGTGAACGGTTGTAAAACCACTGTATTCGGAGTAATTGCCATCTTTATCACAATGCCATAAATCTACAATAGCACCTGATAGTGCTGCACAATTGTTATTCGCATTTTGAATGGTGATTTGTACACTTAATGGCACACCTGTTCTGTCATCTACAATATTGTTTCGTACATAAGATGAAGGTGTGTGGGTTGGGTAAGGGCCTTCTGTTTCCGTTGGCGAAACGGTGCAACTGCTGCTTCCTCCACTACCACCGCTGCTATCGCTGCCAGTACTACTGGTTGTGGAAGTGTTTTCTTTTTTGCAAGAACCCACCAAGGGTACCACTGCTGCAATGCCCAATGCGCTTAACCCGTTTCTTAAAAATGCTTTACGTTCCATAGTTTCTGTTTTGTTGGTTAAAGAATACCGGTTTATAATAATGCTGATGTTATGCGATACTATATGGTTGGGGCTGCACAAAAAAAATGATGAAAAGCAGTGGATTTTTGTTTGTTTCTTATGCATATTTTAACATCGGGTTCTTATTTTTATACAATGATAGCTGCAATACTAAAGGGCCTTGCCATAAGCCTGCTGCTGATATTTTCAGTAGGCCCGGTAATATTTACTATCATTAAACAAAGTATTAATCATGGCAGGCGGGGTGGTTTTAGTTTTGTTGCCGGCGTTTGGTTAAGTGATATTATCTGGGTAGTATTAAGCGTAAGTTTTAGCGAACTGGTAAAAGAATTATTAAATTTTAAAATACCCATTGGCATTGCCGGCTGTGGTTTTTTAATTGGGATGGGCATTTACTATGCATTTATAAAAAAAATGCCCACCCGTAAGGTTCAGGAGCAGGCAATAAAAATTGCCGGAGATGAAGTAACGTCTGCCGGTAAAAAGACAAATTACTTTGCCATATTCAGTTCCGGTTTTATTATTAATACACTTAACCCTGCTGTTATTTCATTTTGGGTTTTAATGGCGGCTTCTCTTGCCACCGTATATTCTTTTAATCACCAGCTGGTAATTTTTGCAACCTGCCTGGGTGTAAATATGATGGCTGATGCAGGCAAGGTGATGGGCGCTGGTTTTATTGGAAAAAAACTAAGCGACAGCAATATTCTTCTTATTAACCGTATATCCGGTTTTTTATATCTTGTTTTTGGTGCGGCTATTTTAGCAGGTATTATTTATACATTGATAAAACATTAACAGAAAATATTACACTCCACTGCCGGCTGTTTTTATTTTGTGAAATGAAACCATTTTTACCGCTGCTGCTTTTTGTTTCTCTTAGTTCGTTTTCGCAGTCTGCAGATTTTATCGTGGTAAAGAAAAAAGGCAAAGCCATACAAACCATTTTTGCCGGCCGGCAAATTGAGTTTACCACCACCACCGGCGCATATATAAATGCACATATTAATGGAATAAAAAATGATACACTTTACCTGCAGGAGTTTTTAGTACAGCGGCTATTAACCACTTTTGGCGCTTATATCCTGGATACAATGGGCAGTTTTCATTATAAGTTTCACTACAACCAAATTGCTATTATGGGTAAAAAAGAAAAACGGGGTTTTAACTGGAGGGGCAGTGGCGCCAGTTTATTAGGCGGCGGCATGCTGCTTACTTTAGCAAGCGGTGTTGTTTATATTGCAGACAGGGAAAAATTCAGCGCACCCTTATTGCTTGCATCCATGGGCCTAGGAGGTATTGGTTACTTATTAAATAAAAGCGGGGGCAAGCCGGTTGTGATAGGAAAAAAATACAAACTGCAATACATGAATATGAGCAACACAACCCACAATTAAATTATATTGCATTACTCATATTCCGGTATATAAAAATTTTCTCTGCAAAATGTGGCGCCTTATTAAAAAAATCTTTTTTGTTGTTTTTATTATTCATACCTGCTGGTTTTTGTTTTTTGTGTTTACTAATTTTTCAGATGCTGTGGCTGTGAAAGATGTTAAGTGGCAATTTTTAATTGTGTTGATTATTGTTGCCCTGTTTACAATTATTTATTTTTTGCGCCTGCGAAAAATACAAATTGTAAAAAACACCGCCTGGTATTTATGGAATATTTTTTTTACCGGTTACATCCTTTTCTTTTTTTATTTTCTGCTTGGTTACATTTTCAATCCCCCGATTACATTAACACAAACAGGCAGCTTATTGCAAGGGTATGGATTAAAAAGAGATTATGTTAATTATGATAAAATGGGATCAAACATTAAGCTTGCGGTTTTAGCCAGCGAAGACCAGCTATTTCCTGACCATGATGGTTTTGATTTAAAAGCCATTAAGCTGGCGATGAAATATAATAAGCGCCATCCCGGAAAGCCACAGCGTGGCGGCAGCACCATCAGCCAGCAAACCGCTAAAAATATTTTCCTTTTCCAGGGCGGTGGCTTTATTCGTAAAGCGCCCGAAGTATTTTTTACGTTCACTATAGAAACAGGCTGGACCAAGAGGCTGATACTGGAGCGTTATTTAAACATTGCAGAAATGGGGCCGGGCATTTTTGGTATACAGGCTGCTGCCAAAATTTATTTTAATAAAGATGCTAAAGATTTAACAAGGGCAGAAGCGGCACAAATTGCAGCGTGCCTGCCCAATCCTAAAAAGTACAGCGTAAAACCTTTAAGTGGTTATGTGGCGGGCCGTGCTGGTGCCATTATGCGGCAGATGAATAATTTAGAAAGCGACCCTGATGTACAGGAGATAATTAAGTAATTTTATCAATAGCTTCAATGGCTTTTCGCAAACGTTCTTCATAATTACCGCTTATATCCACCCATGGAGTGTTTTGATTTATCATCGCATCTTTATAATGATGATATAGTTTTTCTCGTGAAATTAAATCAGGGTATTCCCGCAGTTCATCTTTTACCCAGGGTAAATCAATATTACAGAGCAGGTATAAATCGTATTTCCGTTCAACCAGCCTGTTCAGTATCCAGTGGTGTGTTTTTTCAAAAACAAATTCGCACCAAACTTTCATTACGTACATATCGGTGTCAATAATCAACGGTGTATGTCTTTCTGCAAGTACAACAGCGGCATCGTCTTCCAATTTAAGCTGACCTTTTGCAATATCAAGCAGGTTTTCAAAAGTATAATGCGTGCCATTATTTAATAAATATTCTCTTGCATATTCTTTTACCCATATACTGCTATAGTGTGCTGCAAGCTGTTCACACAAGGTGCTTTTGCCGGTACTCTCTGGCCCAATAACCACAATTTTTACAGGCATGTTCATTTTGTTTTATTCCAGGCTGGTTTAGCTTTCAAAACTTTTTTATGTATTCCGCAGTTTTCATCATGCGCTCCGGGCAGGTATCCTGTGCTCATTAAAAATTCATTTACAATTTCGCCGCCGGTAAAACGAAATGTTTTTTTAAACAGCTTTGTCCATTCATCTTTTGATAATGGATGTTGTGCATCCAGCCAGTTTTTAAAAGAGCCAAATTGCTTTTGCAACAGAAGGATTGCTTTTGCATTTTCCACGGCAGCATTTACTTTTAAACGATTGCGAATAATGCCACTGTCATTCAGGAGCCGTTCTATATCTTTTGCTTTATACGATGCTACTTTTTTAATGCTGAAATTGTGGTACGCTTTTCTAAAGCCTTCCTGTTTTTTTAAAATAGTCGTCCAGCTAAGCCCTGCCTGGTTTATTTCCAGTACAAGGCGGCAAAACAATTCATCATCGTTATGAATAGGGAAACCATATTGTGTATCATGATAAATTTTATGAAGCTGGTCAGCATCTGCAGGCTGCGAAGCTATATAGTTGCAGTAACTCATGTTGAAATTTTGGATTGCTTTTTCCATTCTGCAAAACCTTGCCAGGCCATCAGCAGAAATAGTATGTACATCAATGTAAAAAGTGTTAGTTCCTTATAAAAATTTAGCGGGATAGCGATGATATTTGAAACAATCCATGCAAGCCAGTTCTCAATTTTTCGTTTGGCCATCCACCACATGGCTGTAATAGCAGAGGACGAAACTAGTGAGTCAAGTATGGGTGTGTTGCTGTTGGTGAACTGGATGAGCAGGGAGTAAATGCCACCCCAGGATACGGCAAAAAAAGCAAATCCATACAGCAGTTCTTTTTTGGAACACCAGCTGATAGGATAGGTGTATTCATTGGATTGCTTTTTTTGCACCCAGTTATACCATCCGTACACACTCATGATGAAATAATAAATATTCAGTGATGCATCGGCATATAATGGCGGAGTAACCATGAAGAAGTAAACATATGATGCTAATAACACCCCGATAATACCTGAAGGATATACCAGCACATTGTTTTTTTTTGCATACCATACACTCGCAATTTGTGTTGCTGTACTCACCCATTCGGGCCAGCGGGTTTCTTTTACATTGATAATGAAGTTTTGCCAGATTTCGTTTAAGCTCAACGTGTTCCTGTTTAATATTCAATGATACTGGTAGCAGTGCAAAGGACGAAGATAATGGATTCCTTTTGATGTTTTAAACCGTGTGGCCACCTGCAACCATTGATTATTGTTAAACCGCCATGCTATAAAATGTAAATGCGGAAATAATGTATAACCTGTTTTACCACTTAAGCCAATTTGCTGGCCTTGTTTAACTGTGTCGCCTACATTTACCAATGCGCCGTTATATTGTAAGTGCCAATAACCAGCCCTTGAACCATCTTCGTGCTGTATAACAATTACGTTACCAAAGGGCCTGTATTTTTTATTCCAGCCGCCCTTATTACCATCTTCTTTTACCCGAACCACCACACCACCTCTTGCTGCAAGCACCGGGGTGCCTCTTTTCATTTTAAAATCAAGTGCAGCCCTTTCCTTGTGTGAGAAATGACTGAAGTAACCCTGTACCAGTAAATGCTTTTTACCCTTTTCATAAGGCAGTGAATAAACAAAACTGGTATCTTCTTTAATAATACCTTTTTGCAGCTTACGTATTTGTGTACGTTGAGGGTTTTTACTTACAGAACAACTTGCAATAAAAACTGCGCCAATAAGTAAAATGTATAAAATATTGCAATTCATTTTTGTGGCCTGGGTTTCCATTGGTTGGCACGCTGGTTTTTTTCTGCAAGTGTTATAATTTCAGTTATTCTTTTTTCGAGTGTGATGGTTGTTTTGGCACTTTGTACCCAGTGATAGTTTTGTTTTTTTACACTGGACGGGAATTCATTGAAGTTTTTTAAGGCTGTTTTATTCTTTGTGAATGCCCTCTTTAAGGCTTTCGGCATTTCCAATGCTTCAATTTTATCAAGAACAGTCCAGGAGCCGTCTTTTTTTGCAGCCTCTATTTTTGCAAGCCCGGCAGCCGTCATTTTATTTTCCGATAGCAATTTTTCTATCCGCTTTTTATTCAATGTACTCCATACACTTTTTGCCTTGCGGGGTGCAACAAAAAGAAAGTAACTTTCTTCATCCCTTTTATTAGGTTTACTGTCTATCCAGCCAAAGCATAAAGCTTCTTCCACCACTTCGCTGTAAATAACACTGGGTATACCGCTCTCTTTTTTATAAATGATAAGCCATACATGGTTTGCTTTGGTATGATTTTTCTGCAGCCACCTGCGCCATTCGTTACGGCTGGCGGGATAATATTCGTTGTGTTTGTTTTCCATTTCAATTATTACGCCTATACCATTTACCAGGTTTTAAATAGATTACTCCTTTTTTTGTTTGAAAACGTGTGGCAATGTTTTTTCCATTAACATCATACACCTGGAAATGCAAATGAGGAAAAGCGGTATAACCAGTGTTGCCGCTGTAACCAATATGCTGGCCCTGTGTTACAGTATCTCCAATATTAACCAGCACACCGTCTTTTTTTAAATGCCAGTACATGGCTTCACTGCCATCGTTGTGTTTAACAATAATGTGGTTGCCTTCGCTCAGGTATTCGTCTTTCAATCCCCCCACATCACTGTCTTCTTTTACTGCTGTAACAACGCCTGCTCTTGCTGCACATATTTTACTGCCTTTTCTCATTTTAAAATCGAGGCTCAGTTCATCCTTGTGACTCATTTTGCTGTTGTAAGCTTGTATAAGCAAAAATTTACTGCCTTTTGAAAATGGAAGTGAATATATATAGCTGTTGTCAGGTTTAACCCGCCCACCCTTAAGATCCCGTATTTCTTTATCGCTTAGCTGTGCAACAACTAATTGATGCAGCAAAAATGAAAGCAAGAATAAAAAGAGTTTCACAAAATGTTTTTTCTAAGTTACAAAGAATGATGTTTACCCCCTGCCATAAATAAAAACACCCGGTGATTACCGGGTGCTTACTAACTATTTGCTGATAATTATTACTCTGCTTCAGCCACCACTTCTTTCACTTCCGGTATCATACGTTTCATCATACCTTCAATACCTGCTTTTAATGTTATGGTTGATGAGGGGCAACCACTGCAGCTTCCCTGCATGGCAAGGTTTACCACCCCGTCTTGATAGCTTTTAAATTGTATAGCACCACCATCCATTTCTACAGCAGGCTTTACATAGTTTTCCAGCAGTTCTTTAATCCGTTTTACCACATCGTCATCATCGGCACTTACTTCATTGCTGTTGGTTACTTTTTGAGCTACTACTTCTTCTTCAATCACTACAGGCTTTCCTTCTTCCAGGTAATCTTTTAAAAACTGGCGAATGGTTGGAATAATGTCCTGCCAGTCTTCTGTATCAGCTGTTTTTGTAAGTGTTACAAAATTGCTTGCAATAAATACTGCTTTAATAAACGGAAATGTAAACAGTTCCTGTGCCAGCGGCGATGGTTTAGCTTGTGACTCATCTGCAAAATCAATACTCTTACCAGGATACAAAAGCTTGTTAGCAACAAACTTCATTGTTTCCGGGTTGGGCGTCATTTCGGTATAAATGCTTACGATGGTGTTACCTGTTTTGATCATAACTGAAAGTTTTAAAAACCCGCCTTCGCTAAAGCTACAGCGGTCAGGCAAAATTAGCAAGAATTGGGGGTTTTTGGATTGAAATAGCTTTCGACGTGGCCGTTTTTTCGGATTTCGAAAGAATGAGCCACGCAGAGTTATGCAGAACGAAGTTAAAAACCTCTGCGGCCTTTGTTTCTCTGCGTGAAGAATGTTACTCTATTATCCGCAGCTTTGCGTAGTTCAGCATTATCTTCTTCTCACCGTTCACTTCAAACTTAACAGTGGCAATGGGGTTATGTGCAGCACCTTCCATTTTAACCACTTCCCCAAAACCAAATTTTTGATGTTCTACTTTTTGTCCGGCTTGTAAGTTGCTGGTGTCGCTGGCAACAAAATCTGCTGATGGCGTATGCTCTACAGTTTTAGGTTGCGGTTTCGGTGCTAAATAACCGGGCGTATTGCTTTTACCCGGTGGCGGGCCATATTGTTTCTCTGCTTTGGATGCAGGACTGTTATTTCCCCAGTTGCTACCGCTAAAGCCCCGGTTCATACGTTCAAAAGCGGTGCCCCAATTACCTGTGTTTTTTGTTCCGCCACCAGCATAACTTTTATCTAAATACTCTTCTGGTATTTCTTCTAAAAAACGGCTGCTGTCGTTTTGTTGTAGTTGCCCAAAACGATAGCGGGCATTAGCATAGGTTAACCACAGTTTATGTTTGGCTCTTGTAACGGCCACATAAAAAAGCCTGCGTTCCTCTTCCAGCTCTTCTCTTGTGTTAATGGCCATTGCATTGGGAAACAATGTTTCCTCCAAACCTCCCACAAACACCACCGGAAATTCCAAACCTTTTGCTGCATGTATCGTCATTAGTTTTACCACATCGCTTTCGCCTTTATCATCATCTGCATCCGTTAGTAAAACTATTTGCTGTAAATAACCGCCTAAACTTTTATCACCTACTTCACCATCTTCTTCATTCATGGGTGTTTCGGTAAACTCTTTAATACTGTTTAGTAATTCCTGTACGTTTTCGTAACGGGCAAGGCCTTCAGTGGTTTTATCATTAAACAGTTCCTTTACCAGGCCTGTGTTTTTACCTACGAGCACTGCTAAATCATACGCATTCTTTTTATCCAGTTCACTTTGAAACATTTTTATCATGGTAACAAAGTTGTCTATCGCTTCCAGCGTACCGCTTTTAAAACCATACATGGCTGCGTTACGCAGCACTTCCCACAATGTGAAATTATTTTCGTTGGCAAACAACACAGCTTTGTCTAAAGTAGTTTTACCAATGCCTCTTACAGGATAATTGATAATACGCTTCAGTGCTTCCTCGTCTTTCGGATTAACCACAATGCGCAGGTAAGCAATTAAGTCTTTTACTTCTTTACGCTGGTAAAAACTTATGCCACCGTAAATGCGGTAAGCAATTCCCATACGTCGCAACGCTTCTTCAAAGCTGCGGCTTTGTGCATTGGTGCGGTACAGTATTGCAAAGTCTTTATTAAAATAATGATAGCGCAGCTTTTGTTCCTGTATGGCATCGGCAACACTTTTTCCTTCATCATTATCTGTCATGGTACGCACTAAGCGTATTTTTTCTCCTTCGCTGTTATCAGTAAATAATTTTTTCTCAATCTGGTTTTTGTTGTTGCCAATAATTTCATTGGCAACATGCAATATGCTTTTTGTGCTGCGGTAATTCTGTTCCAGCTTTACCACTTTTACATCATCATAATCTTTTTGAAACTGTAAAATGTTTTCAATGGTGGCACCCCGAAAGCTGTAAATACTTTGTGCATCATCACCCACCACACACACATTTTCATGCATGGCACCCAGCAGTTTTATTATTTCGTACTGCGCCGGGTTGGTATCCTGGTACTCATCAATTAAAATGTATTTAAACTTGCGTTGGTATTTACTTAAACTGTCTGCATTGTTTTTCAGCAACAAATACATTTTAAACAGCAGGTCATCAAAATCCATTGCGCCGTTTTTAAAACAGCGTTTGGCGTATGCATCATAAATCTGCCCAATTGCAGGACGGTTTGCACGGCTGTCTTCCTGCTGCAAAGCCCAGTCGTTAATATATTCAGCGGGGCCAACCAATGCATTTTTTGCTGCAGAAATACGGTTGTAAACTACATTGGGTTTATAATGCTTGTCATCTAAGTCCATTTCGTTTATAACAGTCTTTACCACACTCTTTGCATCATCCGTATCGTAAATAGTAAAGTTATTGGGGTAACCAATTTTGTTGGCTTCTGCTCTTAATATGCGTGCAAACACACTGTGAAAAGTGCCAATGTATAAATTACGGGCATCGGTGCCGCCCAGTATTTTTTCAATACGTTCCTTCATTTCGGCGGCCGCCTTATTGGTAAATGTAAGTGCCAAAATATTAAATGCATCTACATTGTGGTGACCCATTAAATGTGCAATACGGGTGGTAAGTACTTTTGTTTTCCCGCTGCCGGCACCGGCAATTATCATTATAGGGCCATCTTTATGTAATACCGCTTCTTTTTGGGGGTCGTTTAGTTCGTCTAAATACTTTGGCATGCGGCGAAGTTACGAAAGCGTGGTTTTGAGAATAGTTGTTATGAGAAAATATTTAGCCGCCATTAAAAATCAGCTTTTTAAGTAACTGCTTTTTTATACTTATCAAATTTCAGGCATAGAAATTTTTCTATAAAATAACAATTCGTTTCTACAAAGAAAGTCTTGTACAAAAAGCATCTTTATACTCTTAATCCAACCTATATTCTATGAACACAACTACAGAAATGTCAGATGAAAAACTTATTCAGTTTTACCTGAATGGCAACCCCAAAGCAATGGCCGCCCTTGTTGAGCTATACAAAGACAGAATTTACTCATCAATCTACTCCATGGTTCATGATAAACGTGTTGCCGAAGAAATTTTCAAAGAAGTTTTTATCGTAATTATAAATAACCTGATAGCTGGCAAAACAGCTGATGAAGGCAATTTTTTACAATGGGCATTAAGTATAAGCCAGCAGCTTTGCATTGATCATACACGAAAAGAAAAAACGGCTATGGTTATTGATATGAATCGTGACATCAACACGGTTTCTGATGCAGTTGATTTTGCTATACCTATGGCACAGCAAAAAACGAGTTATTATGAAAGCCATAATAACATTAAAGCAATGATATCTATGCTGCCTGATGAGCAGCGAGAGGTAGTGGCCCTCAGCCACTATGCCGGCTTAAGCTTTAAAGAAATTGCCGGAATTATGAAATGCAGCCTTACGGCAGCATTAGACCTGATGCATGTAGGACTTAATAATCTGCGTAAACAAATGCTTGAAAAGGAAATTCAGCTTAGGTAGTAATTCCCAGAATAGCCGGCTTATCAATTTCAGCATGTGTTTAGTTATTATTCACTGTTCAAGTTAGAAGTACAACAAAAGGTGCTGTAGGCAATTATCGTACACACATTATGTTAATTTTTTATTTACACCGTATTTTTTCGACTTAATTACTCCTTTTCGGCCCATTTTTTAAAAAATATTCCCCCTTTAGGGTATTGTCTCGTATCTGTTTCTGGCTTCTCTTTGTAGGGTCAATTTTTAACACCCTTATTAAACTACTATATAATTAAAAGTTTAAAGGCCCGTATTTAACCTGCTTTTCTGAAAACCGGGAAACAACTCTGTAGATTTTTCTCATGCTTGAACACTCCCCGTTCCGGTTCTCCGGGATGGGTCTTTTTTTTAAAACACCTGTGCACTAAATAAATTATCAAAAAAATACTAAAATAATTAGTGTTGATAAAATAAAACAATTATCTTTGGTCACACAATTACATTTACACAGCTAAATCAGATACATCACTTATAAAAACACAACACATGAGTAACGCAGAAAAAATGGAAAAATCAGAAAAATTTAAAGCGCTAAAGCTTACTATTGATAAAATAGATAAGGACTTTGGTAAAGGTTCGGTAATGATGATGAACGAGAGGGCGAATCAGGAACTGGAAGTTATTTCAACTGGCTCTATCGGGCTGGATGTTGCGCTGGGTGTAGGCGGGGTGCCAAAAGGAAGGGTTGTTGAAATTTACGGACCTGAAAGCAGTGGTAAAACCACACTGGCCACACATATTATTGCAGAGGCACAAAAAAAAGGTGGAATGTGCGCTATTATAGATGCTGAACATGCTTTTGATAGCATATATGCGCAAAAACTGGGGGTTGATATAGATAATCTTTTAATTTCTCAGCCAGATTATGGCGAGCAAGCGCTTGAGATAGCCGACAGGTTAATTCTTTCCGGAGCTTTGGATGTTGTTGTGATTGACTCTGTAGCAGCATTAGTTCCAAAAGGCGAGCTGGAAGGAGAAATGGGAGACAGCAAAATGGGCCTTCAGGCAAGATTGATGAGCCAGGCTCTACGGAAGCTTACTGCCACCATCAATAAAACAAATACGGTTTGTATTTTTATTAACCAGTTGCGTGAAAAAATTGGTGTAATGTTTGGCAACCCAGAAACTACAACCGGTGGTAATGCCCTAAAATTCTATGCTTCTGTTCGGTTAGATATAAGACGTATGACGCAAATTAAAGATGGAGATGAGGCTATTGGTAACCACGTTAAAGTAAAAGTGGTTAAAAATAAAGTGGCACCACCTTTCCGCCAGGCTGAGTTTGATATTATTTTCGGCGAAGGCATAAGCAAGGTTGGTGAAATTATTGATATGGGAGTTGAATTGGGAATTGTACAAAAAAGTGGTAGTTGGTTTAGTTATAACAGTGATAAACTGGGCCAGGGCCGTGATGCAGTAAAACAACTACTCATTGATAATCCGGAATTGTCTGCAGAAATTGAAGGAAAGATTAGAGACAAGGTTAAAGAAATGCAGGCAACCTGATTTAGCAATATATTTAATTACGGGGGTTAATAAGTATAAAGCTGTTATGTGTAAAAACATAACGGCTTTTTTATTACCGTATTTTTGGTTTTGAATAATAATCAAAATGAAATCTGCTAGAGCACATTTTGCGCTGCTGTTTACTAATTTATTTTTTGCCATAAATCTTAGTGCGGTTAAATATCTTACTACAGCAAAATTGGCTGGACCCTTTGGGCTTAATCTTATAAGGGTAGGAGTTAGTGCGCTATTATTGTGGTTGCTTTTTTTATTAAAGCCAGTTACTGCAAAGATTACAATAGCCGATTGGCAACGTCTTTTTTTGTGCGCTTTAACTGGCATTGCAATCAATCAGCTGCTGTTTCTTAAAGGGCTTTCGCTAACCTTTCCTGTTCATGCAGCATTGCTGATGCTTAGCACACCCATATTAATTGTGCTCATAAACACATGGGCATTAAAAGAAAAAGCTACTGGCAAAAAAATCACTGGTCTTTTGCTGGGTATTACAGGTGCTTCTGTTCTTATCTTATCAAACACCGGAGTTGCAAAAAGAAGCAGCATTATTACGGGGGATATGCTGATACTAGTTAATGCGGTTTCTTATACCATCTATTTTATTCTTGTAAAGCCCCTGATGCTTAAATACAATCCGATAACAGTAACACGCTGGATATTTACAATAGGCTTTTTTATGGTGTTGCCGTTTGCATGGGGAGAGTTTTCACAAATTAACTGGCCGGCGTTTACCTACACCGGCTACATAAGCCTTTTCCTGTTGGTTTTTACAGGCACTTTCCTGGCCTACTTGTTTAACATTTATGGAATCAAACATTTGGGTGCGGCAGCAGCGGGTTTTTATATTTATACACAGCCGGTATTTGCCACAATCATTGCCATGGTATTTTTGGATGAAAAACTGCAGCTATATAAAATTATTGCGGCTGCGTTGATCTTTACCGGGGTTTTTCTTACTACTAAAAAACAGTTATAGGTTACACTGCAACACGCCCTTACCTGGAAGAATTTATTTACACTTATTATACCGTTTTACAAAGTTTTTCATACTCGATTCAAGATATTGAAGCAACTCAAAATCGACATCAGAAAAAGAATCGCAATCCCTTGTCATATCACGGAGCTGGTCTTCAAAAATCCGATATCTATTTACATAGCTTATAAACTGATAAACTGTACTCCAATTCGACTTTTCTGGCATATGCCCACCAACAGAATACAGTAGCTGCACAGGAACGCTGTCCTTTAAGCCCTGCACAAAAAAATAAACAACCTTTCTTTTATCTTTTGCAGCAAACAGATTCATATGACCCCCGAGGATTAAAGGCCTAAGTAAAATGGTTGTATCATATACCGGATCAGAATAACCGGGTTGCATTACGGTTTCCACATTATCTGTATACCCATAAAGAGTCAGTCTCAAAACCCAGCGTACCTTACTCCCCTCAACTGCTTGCCATATATCTTCAGAATTGAAAGCCATGGTGTCTTTAGAGGCTGGCTTTACCAGTAATACTTGTTTTGTGTTGATAATAAATTTTCCTGGAATGGTGTCGCCGCTTTGTTTAACAATATAAGACCCCGGCTGTGCGCTTACTGCAGATGTAGCAAAAAATACAGAAAACAAAAGAATTCTTTTCATAGAATGAGACAGTTTAAACATTTAAAGAACTAGTAACATAAACAACTATTGTTTCGGATAGTCGAAAAACAAAAACTCCTTTTTGGCTTTTTTAAACTCTTTCCAGCTGTTACAATGAGCCTGCACTGCAAAAACAGCGCAGGTCGGCATATTGTCAATGCGGATAGTTTCTGTCAGCTCGTTTGCAAAACTCGAAATGCCGGGATTGTGAGAGAAAAGTGCTGCTGTATTAAAAGTATCATTGATCCCATTAACCACATCATAAAATATTTCTGTAGTAGCATGATATAAAGCACTTATAAAATTAATGCCAGGTTTATCTGTACCTAATTCTTCAAAAAAAAGCTCTGCAGTTTTCTTTGCCCTTTTAGCCGGGCTGCTGATAAATACATCAATATAAATATTATGCGCTTTTATTCTTGCTGCCATTATGGGCGCATCCTTTTTCCCACGCTCATTTAGTGGTCGCTCAAAATCATTGCCCAAAAAAGTTGTATCGCTTTTTGCATGCCGTATAATTAAAAGTGTTTTCATTGCAGTCCATATAAAAATAAAAAAAATTCAAGATTATTTAAGCAAGTATCAAAACATAATTACTCTTTTCCCAAATTTGCAAAACAAAAGCCGCAATATGTATAAATTGAACCCCCTCTTACTCGTTTGTTTGTTGTCCCTTTTATCCTGCAGTAATTTAAAGAGAGTAACTACACAACATCCTGTTTCGGAGCCGAAGGACATTAGGTTTTTAAGTGAGTTTGATATTCCATATGCTTTACAGTATAAGGCCACAACGGTTGGTGGTTTATCCGGAATAGATTACGATTCGGTAAATAATTCCTACTACTTTATTTGTGATGACAGAAGCGATATTAACCCGGCCCGTTTTTACAAGGCAAAAATCGTTATTAGCAATTTTAAAATTGACAGTATCGATTTTACCGATGCGGTATTTATGCAACAACAGGATAAGTCGGTTTACCCAAATAAGAAAACTGACCGGTTGCACACCCCGGACCCTGAAGCAATACGATACAACCCAATTTTAAATGATTTGGTTTGGAGCAGCGAAGGGGAAAGAATTGTTACAACAAAAGACACTGTGCTTGCAAACCCACTTATTAATAGTATAACACCACAGGGTGCATATAAAAAACCATTTACGCTTCCTTCAAACCTGATTATGCATGCAGAAGAAAAGGGGCCAAGACAAAATGGTGTTTTAGAAGGAATGAGTTTTGCAGATAATTACAAAACACTTTACGCCAATGTTGAGGAACCGCTTTATGAAGACGGGCCACGTGCTGATATAATGGAAAACGATGCTTTTATACGAATTTTTAAATTTGATGTGGCCACAAAAGTGAATATTGCACAATTTGCTTATAAACTGGATCCGGTAGCATATAATGCAAACCCCTTAAATGCTTTTAAAATAAACGGCGTGCCTGATATTTTATGGTTAGGCAATAATAAATGTTTGGTAATTGAACGCTCCTTTTCTACAGGGCGGCAACCTTGTACTATAAAAGTTTTTATAGCAGATTTTCAAAGTGCCACAGATATAAAAGAAATAAGCTCACTAAAGGCTGATAAAAACTTTGTGCCTGCTGCAAAAAAATTATTGCTGAATATGGATGACCTTGGTATTTATATAGATAATGTTGAGGGTTTAACCTTTGGCCCGGATTTACCAAACGGCCACAAAACATTGCTTTTTGTTGCAGATAATAACTTTAATGCTGCAGAAAAATCGCAATTATTATTGTTTGAAGTGATGGAATAAATTAATATCCTCTTACATTTTTCCCTTCCATATAATTCATAAAGGCCTTATTGCAAACCTTATTGCCACCAGGTGTGGGATAGTTGCCGGTAAAATACCAGTCACCGAGGTTGGTGGGGCAGGCTTCATGAAGAGATTCGATTGTTTGATAAACTACCTGCACGGGTATTTTAATTTCGGGTGGTGTAATAAGCTCAGCTATTTTTGCAGATATCTCTTTTAATAAAAAAGGTTCGTAAACCTGTTGAACAATGTTTACAGTATGCAGCTGATTATTGCGCTGCAGTTCCTTACACTTATTTAGTAAATCATCTAAAAGGCTTTGTTGCCCCCTTTCGTGCAGTAGTTCTATTGCCGCCTTGAAAGCAACGAAATCGCCCAGCTTACTCATATCAATACCATAACAATCGGGATAACGTATTTGCGGTGCAGAAGAAACGATAATTATTTTTTTCGGCTCCAGCCTTGCAAGCATTCTTACAATACTTTCTTTAAGGGTGGTGCCTCTTACAATACTGTCATCAATAATAACAAGAGTATCTTCATTTTTGCGAACCGTACCGTATGTAACATCGTATACGTGCTGCACCATTTCGTTTCGGCTGGTGTCTTCTGTAATAAATGTTCGCAGTTTTACATCTTTAATAGCAATCTTCTCAAAACGTATTTTCCGGTTTATCATTTCACTCAGTTTCTCCTCGTCAAAGTCTTTGCCCCAGCTTAAAATACGTTCAATCTTTATTTTGTTTAAAAACTCCTGTGCCCCTTGCATAAGGCCGTAAAAAGCAGTTTCTGCTGTATTGGGGATATAGGAGAAAATAGTGTTTTTAAGATCGTATTTTATAATTTTAAGAATTACATCGCTTAAGTTATAGCCAAGCGCCTTCCGCTCGTTGTATATTTTTTCATCACTCCCCCGGCTGAAATAAATACGTTCAAAACTACAAGCTAACCTTTGTTTGGGTTCCACTACCTGTTCAATACTGTAACTGCCATCAGCTTTAACAATTAATGAACATCCGGGCATTAATTCTTTTACTTCATTTTCACCAACATTAAATGCGGTGCGTATGGCCGCTCGTTCACTTGCAGCCACAATTACTTCATCATTTATATAATAATAAGAGGGGCGAATACCATGTGCATCTCTCATTACAAATGCATCTCCATTACCAATAAGTCCGCAAAAATTGAAACCGCCGTCAAAAAGCGGAACTGCCTTTTTCAGTACTTTTACAATGTCCATTTCGCCTGGCAAAAGTTCATCTGCCTTTACAATAAAGTGATGCAGCACTTCCATCATTGCAGCTAAATCACTTTGGCGCTGAAACTCTCCGGGGTCTATATTGATCAGCCCAAAAAGTTCTTCTGTGTTTACGAGATTAAAATTACCCGCAACTGCCAGGTTTCTTGCAGGTATGGTATGCCGCTTAATAAAGGGATGACAAAACTCCACATTGTTTTTTCCTTGTGTGCCATAACGCAAGTGTCCCAAAAGCAATTCACCTAAAAAGTTTGCATGGCCTTTCATCAGGCCGGGGTGTTTCTTTATGTCGGGTTGATATTTTTCCAGCTCGGCAATTTCGTTTCCTATACGTGCAAATACATCGGCAATTGGCTGGTTTGCGCTGCTGCGTATGCGGTGCATAAATGGATAACCTGGCTCTGTATTTAGCTTAACAGTGGCTACTCCTGCACCATCCTGCCCCCGGTTATGCTGCTTTTCCATAAGCAGGTACAGCTTATTAAGGCCATAAAGTACCGTACCATATTGTTGTTGAAAATAACTGAAAGGTTTGCGGAGGCGGATAAAGGCTAAACCGCACTCGTGTTTTATTTCGTCGCTCATGTTAAGGAGTGAGGCGCAAAGGTAACATTTACCTCCCGTATGCAGCAACTTGTTAAATAAAAAATCCCGGCTTATAGCCAGGATGTACAGAAAAAGAGAATCTTTTATTTATAAACCACTAATGCATATACCTACTTGCAGCGGCTTAATATCTGGTCCTACTCCATCTTTAAGCAAGTTGTTTATTGAGTAGCTGGCAAACAGTGAATAATTACCATATCCCACACGCCCGGTTACTGAAAGCCTTGTTCCGTTAAAATATCTTTTATCGTTTTGCTTTTCTATAAAATTACTAACCGTGGTATTATTTTTATTTTGAAGTGTTTTGCCTTTTGTATGTACACTTAAAAGTGTACCTACCTTTATGCCAATAGCCGCCTTAACGCTTTTGTTTGGGTTTTGTGCATCGCTGGTAAACCTTAATTCAACGGGTACTTCCAAAAAAGCAGTAGTAAGCTTGTATTTTTTAAAGCGGTTAGATGAGTCCAGGTTTGTAAATGGCAGCTTGGTTGTAGTAGCTGTTATTCCAACATCAAGTGTTTTAAAATACATATTAGAAGTACTAACGCCGAGCCCAAAGGCTGCACTGAACCTTTTATCACTTTTAAAAACTTTGTTAGTCATAACATAAAGGTTAGCATCCCTTGAAAGCCCTTTTTTATGGCTGGAAATACTGTCGGGTGCATTCATCCATATATCGCTGCCTAATTGCAGCATAATATGGTCTCCCGCCCGGTTCATTATATCTGTGCTGTTGGTTTTGTTAGTTTGTGCTGATACGGAATACGCTGCCAAAAACGCAGCAAAAACAAATACTAATTTCTTCATAAACAATTTTAAAGCTGCAAAATAACGTCAAATAATCTAACGAAGCGTTAAATTAACCAGCTTTGATTATATTTGCACCCTCAAATAACAACGAACAGTTCTTTAATTTAAATAAAAACTGCAACCGGCAGTTCAAAAAATAAAATTTCTTATTTGAAAAAATAAGAGGGCCTATAGCTCAGCCGGTTAGAGCACCTGACTCATAATCAGGGGGTCCCTGGTTCGAGCCCAGGTGGGCCCACAAAACCCCGGAAACCTTCGGGGTTTTGTTTTTTATTATACATCAATATGAATACCATTAAGAATATTGTTTTTGACCTTGGCGGGGTTTTACTGAATATTGATACAGCGAAAACCAATGAGGCTTTTGAAAAATTAGGAGTCCCTGATTTTAAAAACAATTACTCCTTGCATAAGGCTGATAAATTATTTGATAATCTGGAAACCGGGCAGGTTAGTGAAGCGGCTTTTTTTGATGGTATTCGAAGCATAAGCAACTCCGGACTAACAGATGATGCTATAAGAAACGCCTGGAATGCATTGCTGCTCGACTTCAGAATTGAAAGCCTTCGATGGATACAAGCCAATGCCAGCCGCTATAACTTTTATTTGTTGAGTAATACCAACAGCATCCATCATTCATCATTCCATAAAAGCTTTACACAGCAAACCGGGCAAGAGAATTTTGATAATTATTTCACGAAGGCTTATTATTCTCACTTGGTCGGCCTCCGTAAGCCTGATAGAGAGATTTATCTTTATCTGTTAAACGACGCCTCTATTACTGCACATGAAACTCTTTTTATAGACGATTTATTAAAAAATATTGAAACCGCTGCAGCAACAGGCATTAAAACGCATCATCTATTACCTGCAGAAAGAATAGAAAGTTTAGGATTATAAAAAATAGGCAACGATAAAATCGTTGCCTATTTTTTATAGTGTTTGTTTGTTCTTTTATGCCCTATCATCAATTTCTTTGCATAACGCAGCAAATATCTCATCAACGGTTCCCTCTCCTTTTACAGTAACCACTTTGTCAAATTGTGCGTAATAGTCTGCAACCACAGCTGTTTTATTGCGGTATTCCATTATACGGGCTCTAATTACAGTTTCATTGGTATCATCACTTCTTCCGCTGGTTTCTCCACGTTTAAGCAACCGCTTTACCAGTTCCTCTTCACTAACTTCAAGGGCCAGCATTGCTGCAATATTTGTTTTTTTAAGCTCTAATAATTTATCCAGTGCCTCTGCCTGCGCGGAAGTACGGGGAAATCCATCAAACAAAAACCCTTTTGCTGCAGGATTGTTATCCAGCGCCGAACTTATCATTCCTATTACCACTTCATCTGGAACCAGTTGGCCCTTATCCATAATTTTTTTAGCTTCAAGACCTAAAGGCGTTTCATTCGCTATTTCACTTCGCAGCAAATCGCCGGTACTTAAATGCTTTAATCCGTATTTTGCAATCAGTTTTTCGCTCTGTGTGCCTTTGCCACTTCCGGGAGGGCCAAAAAGTATTAAATTGAACATAGTTGTTATTGTGCCTGTGTTGTGAGCAAATATAATATACCATATTTAATTATCCTTTAACAATTATCAGTTTTTACTGAAAACTGAAGCTATAAATGCTACGTATATTCAACTGTATTTAATTAATCAACAATTTGCACATGAAAACGTTTTTAATACAAATACTGGCCGTCTCAATTTTTTGCAGTTGCCAGGCGCAGCAGACAAAACAAATTAAAAGCAATACTATGAGTGAAGAAAAAAAGCAAAGTGGTGTTTACTCCAACACAGACACCAGTAAAGTAAATCTTAGCAATGAAGAGTGGAAAAAGATTTTGCCACAGGAGCTGTATAGCATTGCAAGGGAAAAGGGCACAGAAAGGCCTTTTACAGGTAAATACTGGAATAGCTTTGATACAGGCACTTATTACTGTGGCGCTTGTGGTAATCCATTGTTTAAAAGCGATGGGAAGTTCAACAGCAGCTGTGGCTGGCCTAGCTTCTTTGAGCCTATAACAAAAGGAAGTATTATATATGCACCAGACAATAGCTATGGTATGCAGCGAACAGAAGTAATGTGCGGCCGTTGTAAAGCGCATTTGGGTCACGTTTTTGAAGATGGCCCACCACCAACCGGCCTGCGTTATTGCATAAATGGAAATGTGTTGGATTTTAAAAAAATGGAAGAAAAGAAATAACATTATTAAATTACAATAATAAGCCGGCATAATGCCGGCTTATTTGTTTTTGTAAGTTTCAAGTCAAATAGATTTTATAAGGTTTATAAAATTTATTTTTGTGTTTTAATAATATGCAATGAGTTCAGAAAAATTAAGCAGGCTTGCGCAAACATTAATTGGGTCAGAAATTGTAGCATTGGGCGCAGTTATAAAAGAAAAGATAAAACAAGGAGATAAAATTTACAATTATACTATTGGTGATTTTGACTCATCTGTTTTTCCAATACCGCAGGAGCTGGAAACTGAAATAATAAACTCCTATAAAGAGCATGCTACCACTTACCCGCCGGCTGATGGTATTATGGAATTAAGAACTGCCGTTGCTGCTTTTATAAAAGAGCGTGAGGGGCTTGAGTATAAAACAAATGAAATTTTAATAGCAGCTGGAGGCAGACCTTTAATTTATACAGCCTTCAGGGCGATTGTTGATAAAGGTGATAAAGTAATTTACCCGGTACCCAGCTGGAATAATAATCATTATGTCCACTTTAATGAAGGGGAGCATGTTTTGATAGAATGCAAGCGTGAAAACAACTTTATGCCTACTGCTGCAGAAATTAAGCCGCATGTAAAGGGAGCTTCGTTAATTGCAGTATGCTCCCCCTTAAACCCTACGGGTACCACTTTTACAAAAAAAGAACTGGAAGCAATTTGCAACATTGTGATAGAAGAAAATGAAACCCGTGGGGAAGGTGAAAAAAAACTATACCTGCTTTACGACCAAATTTATTGGACACTCACTTATGGTAATACTGTTCATTATAACCCTGTTTCACTTAACCCAAAAATGAAAGAGTATACTATTTTTATTGATGGCATTAGTAAAGCTTTTGCTGCAACTGGTGTACGTGTGGGCTGGAGTATGGGACCAGCGCACTTGATTAATAAAATGAAAGCAATTAACAGTCATGTAGGTGCCTGGGCTCCAATGGCAGAGCAAAATGCTGTCGCACATTTTCTTACACAAAAAAACAGCCTTGATAAATGGTTTAAGGTTTTTAAGGCGGCTGTGGAAGAAAGGTTACAGCTTATTTATAATGGGTTTAAGCAATTAAGAAACGAAGGTTTTTCTGTGGACGCCGTTGCTCCAGAGGCTGCAATTTATCTGACAATACAAATAAACCTGGTTGGTAAAAAAACTGAAGAAGGGAAAGTGCTTGAAACGCAGTCTGATGTTACTGCTTATATTTTAAATGAAGCTAGGATTGCCGTGGTGCCTTTTTATGCTTTTGGGGCAGACAAAAACAGTAGTTGGTACCGCTTGAGCGTTGGCACCTGTAAAACAGAGGAAATTGAGGAAATGTTATTGCAACTGAAAACAGCGCTAAGAAAGCTTTGCTGATTAGTTTTTACAATTTAAGAAAACAAAAGAAGAAAGTTCTTTTTGGCGAAAGTTTTTACGAATTGACTTCCCGGTAAAAATTTTATACTTGTTAATGTCAATAATTTCGTGGGCTGATATGATATTGTCCATGCATTCTACGGCATACAACATTTCATGAAGCATTTCTACTTCTTGTTCTATGGCCTTGGGGGTCATTAAATCATGGTTGAACAATACCAGCAAATCCCGGTTTGAGTTGTTCATAATAGAAATTGGGTTTTAATACTGATGTGTTAGTATCCAATCATTCCGTTTTTTGCCGGGCAACCGCACTGTCCTTTTTTGGATGAAGTGCAGGATGCCATTGCAAACGTTGACACTAAAACTACCAATATTGCGATTTTAAATAGCTTGTGCATCGTATAAGATTACTAAAATAAAACTATTTTCACTATTCTTTATTGCTTTTAATCATGTTTTTTGAAAAAAATAACGGATACAGCTACAGCCCTAACATTCTAATATCGCCGCTTGATTGGGGTCTTGGGCACGCCACCCGCTGTATTCCAATTATTTATAGCCTTATAAACAATGGTGCAACAGTGTTTGTGGCTGCTGAAGGCGCCGTAGCCTTATTGCTCGAAAAGGAGTTCTCTCAAATAAAAATATTACCCTTGCCAGGTTACCGGGTACGTTATAGCAGGCGTGAAAGCTTTTTTTCATTAGCACTTTTCCTGCAAATACCTAAACTCCTGTTTACGGTTTACAAAGAAAACAGATGGCTAAAAAAAGCCATTCGGTCTTACAAATTAGATGCGGTAATTTCTGATAACAGGCCCGGCCTATGGAATAAATCAATACCCTGTATTTATATAACGCATCAACTGGCAATAAAAACCAGGAGTCGTTTTACGGACTGGCTTACCCAAAAAATTCATTACTTTTTTATAAATAAATTCAACCAGTGCTGGGTGCCAGATAATGAAGACGATAGTAATCTTGCTGGCAAACTATCACACCCATCATTAATGCCTCTGGCTCCGGTTAAATATATTGGCCCGCTTTCCCGTTTCAGCAAAAAAGAAACAGAAATAAAATATGATCTGCTAATTTCCATCTCGGGACCAGAGCCACAGCGCACTATTTTCGAAAAATTATTATTTACGCAAATCCAGGGGTTCATTGGAAAAATATTGTTTGTTCGTGGATTACCGGTAGATAATAGTATTACTTTACAAAGTGATAATGCCGTTGAGATAGTCAATCATCTGTGTAGCGATGCTTTATCAACTGCTATACAGCAAAGTAAATTGGTTATTTGCAGAAGCGGCTATACATCTGTTATGGATCTTATGGCATTACAGAAAAAGGCAATTTTAGTACCTACTCCGGGCCAAACAGAGCAGGAGTACCTGGCTGATTACCTGGCCGAAAAAAAATATTTTTATAGCTCATCTCAAACCAGGTTTTCATTAGAAACTGCGCTTAAAAACGCTGCTGTATTTCCTTACAATTTAAAACTGGAAATAAGCAAAAATTATGAGGCATTTGTTACCGGATTGCTAGAAAAGCTTCGTGGTTAATTAACTTCCTAAGTATTTATATCCCCGCAATATCAATTTTATATCAACTGATGGTTTGTAAGAAGTAGCGTACCACTCATCTGATAACTTCAGGCTTTCTATTGGCAGGTCGTTTAACGATGCAGGTAATGCTGTGGAAGTGAGTATCCCTTTTTTTAAACCCGGCAAGCTGTTGGGGGCAGCATATCCAACCCAGGTTTTTTGTAAAAACAAAACCGCAAAAAGGTTGTTAAAAAAAAGGGATGGTTTCTTCTGGGTAAAAAAGTGAACTGGAAAAATCAGCAGCAAAATAACCGCAGCGATAAAGTCCAGTAAATTTTTATTGCGCCTGTTTACAGGAAAAGTTATGGCATATTTTCTATTTAAAGAGAGGGTATCTCCACTTGTATTTTTATTGTCGCTGCCTACAATACTGCTGCTGCCAGAAGCGTGAAACTTTGTTTTTATATACCTGGGTTGCAGCTGTAGTTGTTCAATAATTTCTTTAAAACTTATTCCGTCTTCACAGTAAATTATTTCTTTAACCGGGTAGGTTTTCAGTATATGTGAAATTTGGCTTACACTTCCTAAAGCCCCGGCGAAAGTTGTTTGCTTGCTTTCTATTCGTCCAAGCACCCTTTCCTGCATTCCTGCTTGTTTCATAAGTTGGTTTACCTTTTCAAAGTCTCTTGACGATGCCACTACAATGGTTTGAGGATGCTCTTCATCCTCAGGTATCGCAACAAGTAAATGCCATTTTATAAAAAGGTTGCGAAGAATGCTCATTACAATGAAAGCCATTATAATAGCAAAAACCAAAATCCCTCTCGAAAAACGCACGCTTTCTGGTAACAAAGCGTAGCCACTTAACAATATTAAGGAAGCTACTGTTAAGGACCGGTTCAATTGTGTTTGTTTATATCCCTTGTCGTACAAACCGGCATAATAGGCGGCAATTAAAAAAATTACCGTAAAAACAGGAAAAGCCACAATGAGCATATTGGGTGAGTAATTTACATCCTGGCGTATATATGTATTCCACAAAAATTTTACCGCCCAAAAACTAAGAAAAATAATAATGGCATCCAGTATGGGTAAACCAACGGTTTGCAAGATTTTTCCTGCAAATGCCAATATTGCTCTTAGTAAAATACCCGCCTGAATGAGCATATTGAAAATTCCTGCTTTTGTTCCGCTATAGTGTTTTTTTACAAACAGGCTCATAGCACTGTAAAATAGCCTTACATAATTCAGGCTGCCTTTTTTAGTACTTTCTCCTTTAAAATGTATTATAGTTGTGCCGGCAAAATAGTAGTTTTTATACCCCGCTTTTTGAATACGATAACTTAGATCCACATCTTCTCCATACATAAAAAATGTTTCATCAAAGCCCCCCGATTCATTAAGTATCTTAGAAGGTATCATCATAAACGCACCGGCAAGCACATCCACTTCATGTGTTTCTTCTTTTGACAAATGTCCAAGGTGATACCGTGCAAATGTTTTAGAATGAGGGAAAATTTTTGCTAATCCGCTTAATTTAAACAGTGATGTTAATGGCCCGGGAAATGCTCTTTTACTTTCTTTTAAAAATCCACCGCCGCCATCAATCATTTTTACCCCCAAGGCCCCGGTACCGGGGTTTGATTTAAAAAAACTAAGACACTTCTCAAAACAGTCTTCTGATACAATTGTATCGGGGTTTAAAAAAAGGATAAACTCTCCTTTTGCATATTTGAGCGCCTGGTTATTTGCCTTTGCAAAACCGGCATTTACTGTATTCCAGTAAAAATAAACACCGGGGAATTTTTGCTCCAGTAATTGCCGGCTACCGTCTGTTGAATTATTATCAACAACAATTATTTCTGCCTGCAGGTTAGCACATGCTTTTAAAACAGAAAACAGGCATTGCTCAAGAAAATATTTTACGTTGTAGTTTACTATAATTATACTCAGTTGCAAAACGCCGGGGTTTGTCGTTGTGAAATATGGATTTCCCTTTGATTGTTACAAAAATACATCAGGGAAGCTGTATGCTTTGTAAATGATTTATGCGGTTATTGGGATCGTACTTCTTCTTCACTTGTTGCAGGCGCTGGTAATTATTGCCGTAATATGCAACCTGCCAGTTAGTAAAGTTTACATCAGGATAGTTGCGGTATTGTGCCTTAATACCATTGGCTGTAAAAATATTTTGAACAGAGGCAAACTTTTCCAGTAACCGCTTGCTTTGGGCCGGCACACCCCAATAAGTTTGCAATTCACTAAAAAAAGGAAAGGCCCTGTGCGGAAAAGCAGCTTCTGCTTCTTTTTGTGCATTAATAATATTGCCTCCTAACGTATTTACCTGGTAAATCATTCCGGGTGTTTCCTGAACGGTTGCTATAACCTCGTTAATAAACGGTTCTATTTCTGCATATGTTTTATATAAACCTGCTGATGCATTTTTAAAATACATTGGCTCTTTTCTGCCGTAAAAAACTTTTAACGCAGTGGCCAAGGGTTGCGCAGATGTTTTGGTTGTTTTGGCAGAAACGGCACTAAGCATTGCTATTGCCTTGTTAACGTCTGCTGAATTTTTTTCAATATTTGTTAGCAGTATATAGGCTGTTTTACCATTTAAAACATAAGCTGAAAAGCAGGATGCCGGTAACAGTGCGGCTGCATCAAACCAGGTTTTTAAAATTGCCTGGGCTTTGGCTGTATCGGTTTTGTAGGTTTTAAATCGCCAGCTCTGCATGGTTCTGGGTGCAGTATGTGTTTTAAACTTCAGCTCTGTAATTATGCCATAATTACCATTGCCGCCCCCTTTACAAGCCCATAAAAGTTCAGCGTCATTTTTTGAACTGATGATATTGCCTTCCCCGTCCACCATGGTAACTTCTAAAAGGCTGTCGCAGGTAAGTCCAAATTTGCGTGCAAGCAAACCATAACCGCCACCCAAAACAAGTCCGCCAATAGCAACAGTAGCACAGGATCCGCCTGGTATTATTTTCCCTTTGGGTAATAATTCATCATACAACTGAAACAGTTTGCAACCAGGGCCAACAATTATTGTTTCATTATCAGCCCATGTTATAGTATTTAACAACGACAGGTTGATCACCATTCCATTATCATTAACAGAAAACCCTTCCATACAATGACCGCCGCTTTTTATTGCAATGGGCAGTTTATTTTGCTTTGCATATTGCACAGCTTCAGCAACACCTGCTGTATTTTTACAAAGCGCTATTACCTGCGGAAACTTATCAATTCGTTTGTTAAATCCTTTACGCAATGTATCATATTGTGTTTCTCCTTTTTTATAATAATCTGCATTGGGAGTTTGTTCAAAAAAATACTGACAAGGCAGATTTTTTGCCAATACACTTAAAGGCGCTATTGTTGCCAGTTTTATAAAGTCTTTCCGTTGCATATTGTTTTTTCTTTCGTACCAGTTTACGGCAATATTAAGTATAAAATTTACAAGCGTGCTTTGCTATATCTTTGCAGCATGCTTAAAACTACTTTGCTTAATGCCGTAGAAGCCGGCGCCATTGAACTGAAAAGGTATTTCAATAACCCTGACCTAAAAATTACGAATAAAGAAGGAATTAATAACTGGGTTACAGAAGCTGATCATGCTGCGGAAAAGGCCATTTTTGAAGTAATACAAACGCAGTTTCCTGATCACTTTATTTTAAGCGAAGAAACCGGCGAAATAAGTACCAGCAGCGACACAAAATGGATTATCGACCCCATTGACGGAACCATCAATTTTGCCTGCGGCATTCCTATTTGCTGCGTAAGTATTGGTGTTGAAAAAAATGGTGAAATGATTTTAGGCGCCGTTTACAATCCTTTTATGAACGAGTTGTTTTTTGCAGAAAAAGGGAAGGGCGCCACACTAAACGGTAATAAAATAAGTGTGAGCAGCAAAACCGATTTGTTGCACAGTTGTCTCGTTACCGGTTTCCCCTACACCTACCTTGATTCTGAAAACGGGCCTTTGCAAATTTTTGAAAGATTGATTAGAAATGGGGTGCCGGTAAGAAGGCTTGGCAGTGCCGCCATAGATTTATGCTGGGTGGCTGCAGGAAGATTTGATGGTTTTTACGAACATAAACTAAATGCATGGGACAGTGCCGCCGGTTATTTAATTGTTGAAGAAGCCGGTGGTAAAGTAACAGACATGAAAGGCAATAAATATTCTCCTTATCAATTTCAGCTGGTGGCCACCAATGGCTTGATACACGATGAGCTAGTGGAAGCTGTAAATGGAAGAGTAAGATTTTAATTAATAACTACTGAATAGCAATATGAGCGAGCGTACAGAAATAGCATCTTTGGGGGAGTTTGGTTTAATTGATCATCTTACCAAAAACAATGAAGCTAAAAACAGCAGCACTGTTTTAAGTGTGGGGGATGATGCAGCGGTGATTGATCATTTTGGCCGTCAAACCGTAATAAGTACGGATTTACTTTTAGAAGGCATTCACTTTGATTTAAGTTATACGCCGCTAAAGCATTTGGGTTATAAAAGCGTGGTGGTAAACCTTAGTGATATTTATGCCATGAATGCCACGCCTACTCAAATAGTTTTAAGCATTGGTATCAGCAATAAATTTAGTGTGGAAGCACTGGATGAATTTTACGATGGCGTTTATGCCGCTTGTGAAAAATACAATGTTGATTTGGTAGGTGGAGACACTACCAGCAGCCAGAAAGGGTTTGTTATCAGTATTACTGCCATTGGAGAAGTGGCACCAGACACTTACGTAACCCGGAATGGAGCAAAACCCAATGATCTTATTTGCGTAAGCGGCGATTTAGGCGGTGCTTTTTTAGGATTAACTCTTTTAGAAAGAGAGAAAAAAATATTTGAACAAACCGGTTCGCAGCCCGACCTGGAAAACCAGGCATATATTGTTGGCCGCTTATTAAAGCCGGAAGCAAGAAAAGATGTGGTGGAATATTTTGCGGCTCATAACATTACTCCCACCAGTATGATGGACATTAGCGACGGCCTGAGCAGCGAGCTGCTGCATATTTGCAAACAAAGCAATGTGGGTTGTGTAATTTATGAGGACAAGCTGCCGCTGAATGAAGACAGCAAAGCGTTTGCTTATAAATTAGAACTGGACCCCACCGCCTGTGCTTTAAGCGGTGGCGAAGATTATGAATTGCTTTTTACCGTAAGCCAAAGCGACTATGAAAAAATTAATGAGAATAATGGGTTAAGCATTATTGGATATATAACCGAAGCAGAAAAAGGAAAAACAATTATTACCCGTGGAGGTAATAAGTATGATTTGGTGGCACAGGGCTGGAATCATTTGAAGTAGCAGCAAAAAATATAATTGTTGTTTATTCGTTTCAGAAATGATACCACATATTTTGTAAACCAGCGTATCTTCATGAAGAGATTTTATACTTTCTATTTATTTATTTTGCCCTGGCTGGCTTCCTGTGTATCCTCCCAAAAAAATTACACTCCTTATAAAAAGTATACAAAGCAGGATTTACAAAATGACTATACACTTCTGCGCAACATACTTGAAAAAAAACATCCGTCGCTTTATTGGTATACCAGCAAAGACAGTATGGATTACTTCTTCAATTATTATTACAGTGCTATTGAAGACAGCATGACCGAACAGCAATTCGGCTGGAAGATTTTAGCGCCCCTTACTGATAAAATACACTGTGGCCACACCAGTTTTGGTATGAGCAAAGCATATAACAAATGGGTTAAAGACAGAATGCTGCCATCGTTTCCGTTGTTTATGAAAGTATGGAACGATACTATGGCTGTTACCGGAAACTTCAATCAAAAAGATTCTGTTTTTAAAAGGGGAACGCTTGTTACGGGCATTAATGGTTTAAACAATGTGCAGCTGCAGCAAAAAATGTTTGGTTACATGACGGAAGACGGCAACGCCAATAATGTAAACTTTCTTCGTCTCAGTAATAACTTTCCGTATTACCACCGCAATATTTTTGGCCTTAGCAAAACTTACACTGTAAACTATATTGACAAAAATGGGGCGCCCCAGCAAACTTTACTGCCTTTATTTGAATTTAAGCGTGACAGTTCTAAAAGAAAAAGAGTGGCACCGCCGCCAACCACTCAAACAAAAAAAGAAAAGCGAAGTGCCATATTGCAAAACATCCGCTCCCTGGCAATTGATACAGCTAATAACACTGCCATCATTACCTTAAACACTTTTGCCACCGGAAAGCTGAGAAAGTTCTTCAGGCAAACTTTCCGGTATATTAAAAAAACAGGTATTAACAATGTTGTGCTTGATATAAGGAGTAACGGTGGTGGAAAAATCAACAACTCTAACCTTCTTACAAAATATGTAACCCGTAAGCCTTTTAAAGTGGCCGACACAGCATACAGTGTTGTACGGTCACTCGGGCCTTATACCAAATACATTAAGGGAAAGTTCTTTAATAACCTTGGCCTGCTGTTTTTAACACACCGTAAAAAAGACGGCAATTATCACTTTGGCATATGGGAACGCAAAACATATCATCCTAAACATAAAAATCATTATAGTGGCAATTTATATGTGCTTATTAACGGGCAAACGTTTTCTGCCTCCACGCTTTTTAGTAATGATGTAAAAGGGCAGCCTGGTATTACTTTGGTTGGTGAGGAAGCTGGCGGAGGCTGGTATGGTAACAATGGCATTATGATTCCGGATATTACTTTACCCAATACTCACCTGCGTGTGCGTTTACCACTTTTCCGGCTGGTGCAATATAAACACGGTGAAAAAAATGGCAGTGGCGTAATGCCGGATATTTATATACCTACCAGTTATGAAGCGCTGCTTAAAAGTTATGATAAAAAATTACAGATGGTAATGGAGATGATTAAAGCGCAGGCAATAAAAAAGTAATTAGTGTATTGTAAAACTGTCTGCATCGCTTAAAAAAGGAAACCTTCCTCTAATCTCAGTTAATTTTTCTTTTGATAATGTAATGGTGTTGATGTCTTCTTCGTCTGCCATATGATAAAGCACCTGGCCTAACGGATCAATAACCAGCGTGTTGCCGCTATGATAAATATTGTTGCCATCACTTCCCATACGATTTACACCGATAACATAACATTGATTTTCTATGGCCCGTGCACACAATAATGTTTTCCAGGCATGGCTGCGTTTTTCGGGCCAGTTAGCTACATAAATTATTGCATCGTATTCGGGAGTATTGTTCTCTGTTTGTTGGCGGCTCCACACCGGAAAACGCAGATCGTAACAAACCTGCAGGTTTATTTTCCAGCCTTTAACCGATGCTATTAAGCGTTTGCTGCCTGCTGTGTAGTGCTCATGTTCGCCTGCATACGCAAACAGGTGACGCTTGTCATAATGCCCAAGCTGCCCGTTTGGTAACATCCAGATTAAACGGTTATAATAATTTTTGTCGTCTTCAATAATTAAACTGCCGGTAAGGATAATGCCGTTTTCGTTGCTAACTCTTTTCATCCATTCAACAGTTTCTCCATCCATTGTTTCTGCAAACAGTTGTGGTTGCATACTAAAACCAGTGCTGAACATTTCTGGCAGCACCACTATTTCTGTTTTGTCTGATAAAGAAGCAATTTTTTCTTCCAGCATTTGGAGGTTTGCCCGTTTATCTTCCCAAAACAAATTGGTTTGTATGGTGGTGATGGTGAGTGTGGACATGCGTTTAGAGTAATTACCCAAATTTACGGCTTATAACTTTATCAACCTGTTTACTGCTTCTTCCAGCGTGCTTTCTTTTTTGGCAAAGCAAAAACGCAATACTTTATTATCGGTGCTGCTTTTATAAAAGACAGAAACAGGTATGCCGGTTACTTTATATTCTTTCGTCAGGCGAATTGCAAAATCCTTTTCTTCTTCGTTACTAATTTCATTGTAACTGAAAAGCTGAAAATAACTTCCGTAAGATGGCAATGCCTTAAATTTTGTTTGCAGCATCATATTTGCAAAATAGTCCCGCTTTTTTTGCAGAAAATTACCGAGCTGCAAATACTTATCTTTTTGTTTTAAATAATCTGCCAATGCAAATTGTACGGTGCTGTTAGTGCTAAAGCAATTAAACTGGTGTATTTTTCTGAATTCCGCCATTAATCCGGCTGGTGCCACACAATAACCAATTTTCCATCCCGTACAATGATACGTTTTGCCAAAGCTGAAGCAAACAAAACTGCGTTCGTATAATTCCGGGTGCCGCAGCATGCTTTCGTGTTGTTTACCATCGTAAATTAAATGCTCATACACTTCGTCGCTAATAATAAAGATGTTGGTGTCTCTTACTACAGCTTTCAATTGTGCAATATCATCAGCATTTAAAATCATGCCGGTTGGGTTGTGCGGTGTATTAATTATAAGGGCTTTTGTTTTGGCAGATATTTTTTGTTTTACCAGGTCCCAGTCAATAGAATAATCGGGAAAACGCATTGGAATAATAACCGGTACGGCGCCATTAATTTCAATAGTGGGAATATAGCTGTCATATGCCGGTTCAAATACAATTACTTCATCACCGGGTTGCAAAATAGTGGTAAGGGCAGTGTAAATAGCATAAGTGCCACCGGGGGTTACAGTAATTTCGGCATCAGCATTTACTGTATTGTTGTACAGGTAATTAATTTTTTCGGCAATACTTTCACGCAGTTGCAAAAGGCCGTTCATGTGTACATACTGGTTGTGGCCGTTGTTCATTGCGGTGCTCACCAGGCTGGTTAGTTCTTCGTCCATCATAAAATCTGGAAATCCCTGGCCTAAATTAATAGCATTGTGTTGCACTGCCAGCACACTCATTACTGTAAATATGGTGGTGGCGGCGTTGGGTTGTTTACTTTTTATAGCTGGCGACAAGCAATTTGATTTTTGTGTGGTATAAAAATAAAAAGAAGGCTTTAATAAAGCCTTCTTCCTGTTATAATTTTAAAAAAGAATGATTATAAGAACTTATCTCCCTTGCTGCGCTTAATTTCTGCAACGTATTCTTTAATTTCCTGTTCTTTATCTTTCCGGCAAATCATCAGTACATCAGGAGTGTCCACCACAATAAAATCTTCCAGGCCTTGCAAAAGCACTAGTTTTTTATTGTCGGCATGCACCATATTCTTTACAGCATCAATTACCACTACATTGTCCCCGGCAACGGCATTTTCCAAATAATCTTTACCTAAATTTTCATACGCACTGCCCCATGTACCCAGGTCACTCCAGCCAAAGCTTGATGGTATGATGTACACATTATCCGCCTTCTCCATAATGCCATAATCAATAGAAATATTTACACACTGCGGGTAAATACGGTCTATAGCTTCCTGTTCTGTTGGTTGATTAAAGTGTGCCTTTTCTGCTTCAAACACTTCATTCATTTCGGGCAGTAATTTTTCAAATGCAGCCACAATATTTTTTACCTGCCAAACAAAAATGCCTGCATTCCATAAAAAGTCTCCGCTTGCCAAAAATGTTTTAGCCAACTGCAAGTCTGGCTTCTCGGTGAATGTTTTTACTTTATACACATTGTTGGTTCCGGACTGCTGGTCGTACTGAATGTAACCATACCCGGTGTTTGGGTGCGTTGGCTTAATACCCAATGTAACCAGCGCTTTAATGCTTTCAGTAAAACTCAATGCTTCCAGGCAAATGCGTTTAAACTCCGGTGTGTCTAAAATAATATGATCTGCAGGTGCACATATTAAATTGGCATCCGGATTTAAAGAAAGCAGCTTGTGAGAAATATATGCCACACAAGGAGCCGTGTTTTTCCTGGAAGGCTCACTTAAAATATTAGCAACCGGAATTTCGGGCAGTTGTTCAGCAACAATGTCTTTATATTGGTCTGATGTAACTACATAAATATTTTCAAGCGGAATAAACTGGGCAAACCGGTCCATGGTACCCTGTATTAATGTGCGGCCGTTATTTAAAATATCCAAAAACTGCTTAGGGAAGTTGGTTCGGCTCATTGGCCAAAAACGGCTGCCTATACCGCCGGCCATTATTGCCACATAGTGGTTCTTGTTCATGATAGACTCAGTTTTTATTAAGGCTGTCGTTTATAAACGTAATTTGCCTGTCTTTATTTTTTTTAAACGATTCTAAATTATCTGGTATGTAATAGTCGGGTTTTACCCCCTGTCCTGTATTTATGTCTTTATAAGAATAAACGAGGTGGGCGTAGGGTAAAAGTAGTTTAATTTTAGATTTAGGCATGGCATATTCTAAAATGGAAAAGCCGTTGCCGGCGCTGGCACTTCCGCTTGTTTCTTCGCCAACAATCTTTCCGGCATGAGAATTTTTAACCAGTAAGGAAAAGTAGGATGCCGAAGAAGAAACCCTTGGATTGGTAACAACATACACATCTCCATTAAAATGCCTGTCCTGTGGTTCCCATTTTTGTATCAATGTATCAGCATAAATATAATAACCCGATGTATTTGAAGATGTAAAGTCAGACTTAATGCGGTTATTGATATCATCTTGCCTTTCCGCAAAATCTTCATCCAGCAATTCAGGATAAGGGATGTGATTAATTTTTGACACTACTTTTTCGTATTCATTAAAGGGCTTAGGCGCCAGGTAAGAATATAAAAGAAAGCAATTGTACAACTCTCCCCCGGTGTTCTCTCTCAGGTCAATCACCAGCTTTTTTACTGATGGCTTACGGCTTAATAAATCAAATGTATTATTGCAAAAATTTTCAAAGGCCTGTTGCTTTTCCTGTTCTTCGAATTTGAATGTACAAAGCCTGATTACAGCACAATCTTCTTTTGATGTAAAATACAAGTCATAATCCACGCCCGTCTGATCGTAATAATATTTGTAATCGTAATCACGGATGTTCCATTCTTTTAGGCTCACTGGTTTTTCTGTAACATATTTTGTAACACCATTGGTGTCGGCAATTGTCATTTTAAACTGTGTTTGCTTACCATAGCGGTAAAAATAATACAACGAAAAATTTTCTGTTGCCAGTTCCTTTTGGCAATAACGGGTTCTGCCATCAATGGTGTAGTAGTAATAAATATTATCCAGCAATTTGCTTACTGGTAAACCATTTATGTCTTTTATTTCTGTGCCTTGAGGTAGATCGTAACCGATGTTATTAACCACCATTTTCCCTTCAATAAGTTTTAAAGAATATGGGAAAAACCATTCTTTATTTTGAAGTGTATCGTAAATATATCCCGGGTAATCAACCGAGGTGTGGGAGCAGCCAACTGTGTTTATTAAAAAGGCATATTTGCTGTACAGTTGTGCAATGGTAATATCGGTTTTAATTGTTGTCTGTATGCTGTCTGCAATTTGCTGAAGCCTGTTTTTCGAAATGTACAGGTAAAGCGATGGGTGAGCCCGTTGTAAAACCCCGGTAAGTGTTCTCAGTTCTTCTGTTGCTTCCTGTGGCGTGAGTGTTTGTTCGAGCGGATTATGCCACTTTTTGGTTACACAGGATTGTATTAAAAAAAGGCATAGTAGTAAAAAAACAAAACAAATCCTGTTCATAGCGGTTTAAATAATTCCCTCCCTTATCAAATCATGAAGATGGATAATGCCCGAATAGACTTCATTTTCAACCACCACCAGTTGGCTGATATCGTTTTGACGCATTTTATCCAGTGCCTCTGTAGCCAATGATTCAGCGGTAATAATTTTGGGGTTGCGGCCCATTATATCAGTTGCTCTCAAGGATGTTATATCGCTTGTTTTTTCCAGCATACGACGCAAATCGCCATCTGTAATAATGCCCAGCACCTTTCCATCATTATCAGTAACCACAGCCGTTCCCAGTCTTTTTTTAGTCATTTCAACAATTACTTGTTTAATATCGGCGTCGGGCAATACTTGCGGCTTTTCATTTTGAGCACTTAAATCACCAACCCTTAAATACAGGCGTTTGCCCAGCATACCACCCGGATGAAATTTTGCAAAATCATGGCTGTTAAACCCTCTCAACTCCATCAGGCAAACTGCCAAGGCATCACCCATTACCATTTGTGCTGTCGTACTTGTAGTGGGTGCAAGGTTATTAGGGCAGGCCTCCTGCTGTACAGTTGTATTAATGACAATATCACTTTGTTGTGCCAGGTACGAGCGGGTATTACCCACCATCGCTATAACAGGATTGCCAAAATTTTTAACCAGCGATACCAGCACTTTTATTTCCGGGCTGTCACCGCTTTTACTAATGATCATTACACAATCATCCGACTGTATCATTCCAAGGTCGCCATGAATAGCATCGGCGGCATGCATAAATAATGCAGGAGTACCGGTACTGTTGCAGGTAGCCACAATTTTTTGGGCCACAATGGCGCTTTTCCCAATTCCACTTATAACCAGCCTGCCTTTTGATGCGGCAATGGCTTCTACTGCTTTTACAAAGTCACCGTCTACAAAATCCTTAAGCCCGCTGATGGACTGGGCCTGCAGGTTAATAGTGCGCAGGGCTGATTGTATTACAGAATCTTTACTCATTTGCCCGGCAAACCTACTTTAAATACAGCACACAACCATATCCGGTACGGTGTTTGCAAAACCAGGTTGACAATTAAAATTTTTTTAGTATCTTAAATGATTACTAAATAATGGCAGCGGCGGTTGTTTGCTTGCTTGTACAGTTTTGAAACGTTAACTTCGCTGCCCCAAAAACAACACAGGACAAAGCGTGTGAATGAATATTTGTTATGGCAAAAGCAAAAGCAGCAGCAGTAAAAACCAAAACAGTAAAATCCGATAAAACTGTTGCTAAAAAAAACAACACCATCAATCTTACCGAAGCATTACAACTGCATTTTGGTTTCGATAAATTTAAGGACCCGCAGGAAAGTATTATACACAGCCTGCTGGATGGTAACGATACCTTTGTAATAATGCCAACCGGCGGTGGTAAAAGTTTGTGTTACCAGTTGCCAGCCATGGTTAGTAATGGTGTGGCTATTATTGTTTCTCCGCTTATAGCATTAATGAAAAACCAGGTGGACCTGGTACGCAGTTACAGCAGTAAAGATGATGTGGCGCACTTTTTAAACAGTACTTTAAATAAAGGCCAGCAGAAAATTGTAAAAGATGATTTAACGAGTGGCAAAACCAAAATGCTGTACGTGGCACCCGAAACTATGACGAAGGAAGAAAACGTGGATTTTTTCCGGGAGCTGGATATTTCTTTTTTTGCAGTTGATGAAGCTCACTGTATCTCTGAATGGGGGCATGATTTCAGGCCGGAATACCGAAGGCTGCGGGAGATAATGGATATGATTAATGACAAAGTTCCTGTAATTGCATTAACCGCCACCGCCACACCAAAAGTGCAGAGTGATATATCAAAAAATCTGGGCTTACGTAATCCTAAAGTATTTATCTCCTCCTTCAACCGGCCCAACCTGTATTATGAAATTCAGCCTAAAATAAACAAAGACCAAACGAATAAGAGTATTGTTCGCTTTATACAGCAGCACAAAGGCAAAAGTGGTATTATTTATACTTTAAACAGAAAAACCACCGAAGAGCTGGCGCAAATGCTGATGGCTAACGGTATTAAAGCGGTGGCTTACCATGCCGGGCTGGACAGTAAGCTGCGTGCTGATAGACAGGACCAGTTTTTAAATGAAGATGTTGATGTAATTGTGGCCACTATTGCATTTGGTATGGGTATCGATAAGCCGGATGTGCGCTTTGTAATCCATTATAACATTCCAAAAAGCATAGAAAACTATTACCAGGAAACTGGCCGTGCCGGCCGGGATGGTATGGAAGGAAAATGCATCCTTTATTACTCACATAAAGATGTTGCCAAGCTGGAACATTTTATGCGTGACAAGCCGCTGAGCGAACGTGAAGTTGGTGCACAGTTGATTAATGAAACGGTAAGCTATGCTGAAAGCAGTGTGTGCCGCCGCAAAATACTGCTGCATTATTTTGGAGAAGATTATGATGACAGAAAAAGTTGCGGGCATTGCGACAACTGTTTAAACCCTAAGGAAAAAATTGAAGCAAAGGATGAAGCCGTTATTGCGCTTAAAGTAATTAAAGCGCTGGAAGAACGCTTCCCTGCAGAATATGTTATTTCAATTTTATTGGGCAGGGCCACACCTGCAGTAAAAATGTATCGCCACGATGAGCTGGATGTTTTTGCCAGTGGAAATGATAAGGAAGCGCATTTTTGGAACAGCTTAATACGCCAGCTTTTGTTACAGGGTATTATTGAAAAAGATATTGTTGAATACGGCCTGCTTAAGTTCTCCAAAAAAGGAGTGGCTTTTTTAAAGAAGCCGACGTCATTTAAAATTGTGCTGAATAATTTATTTGAAGATGCCAATGCGGATGATGAAGAAGCGGAACAAGGAGGGGGAGCTACCGGCGCTGCAGATGAAAAGCTGGTGGAAATGCTGAAAGAGTTGCGCAAAAAAGTGGCAAAAGAAAAGAACCTGCCGCCATTTGTTATTTTTTTAGAAAGCAGCCTGGAAGACATGGCTACCATGTTCCCTACCTCTATGGCCGACCTGGAAAAAATCAGCGGGGTAAGCAAAGGCAAGGCCATGCGGTATGGTAAACCATTTATTGATGTAATAACCCGGTATGTTGAAGAGAATGACATTATAAAGCCGGATGATTTTGTAATGAAAACGGTGGCTAATAAAAGCAGTAATAAGGTTTTCATTATTCAGAATATTGATAAAAAAATTCCGCTGGAGACCGTGGCCAAAAACCGCGGCATACGTATAGATGAACTATTAGAAGAAATGGAAACCATTGTTGCCAGCGGCACCAAGCTTAATTTAGATTACGCCATTGATGAAATGGTGGATGAATATGAACAGGATGAGATTATAGATTATTTTAAAGGTTGCCAAACATCTTCACTGCAAGTTGCACAAGAAGAGCTGGCCGACAGTAATTTTAACTGGGAGCAACTGAAGCTGATGCGTATTAAATTTTTATGTGAATACGGAAACTAGGAAACGGCTCACTCTAAATCTCCTCCAAAGGGGGAGACTTCAAAGAGCACTAAATATTATTGCTCTTTTCTTTTTTAGTGCACCAAAATCCCTTATTTTTGCTGCCCAAATTCGATAATATATATTCGAAATTGAAATGGTGCGGTAGCTCAGTCGGTAGAGCAAAGGACTGAAAATCCTTGTGTCGGCGGTTCGATCCCGCCCCACACCACAAAAGTTGCCTTACGGCAACTTTTTTATTT
This sequence comes from Ferruginibacter sp., assembly GCA_044225995.1. Lineage (GTDB taxonomy): Bacteria > Bacteroidota > Bacteroidia > Chitinophagales > Chitinophagaceae > Ferruginibacter. Next base: position 57,330 of record JBGAHV010000020.1, read on the forward strand.
TAGCCCTGTTTAAAACCCGCCTTTATTAACCATTTTACACAAATGCTGTATTTGGTATTTTTATACTTCCAGCAAAAAAATTTCACACAGGTATTAGCTTCATTAAACAATGAAAGGTATGAGTTTTGATCTTTTGCTTGCCAATATTGCCAGGCAAATTTCTTTAACTTCAGAAGAAGTAGAATCTTTTTCTTCGCTGTTGCAGCATAAAACCATCGAATCTGGAGGTTTTTTACTTCGGGAAGGGGAAGTTTGCCGGTATCAGACTTTTATTACAGAAGGCTGTATGAAAATATATACAACTGATGCAAATGGCATTGAACATATCACCGATTTCCTGGTAGAGGAGTGGTGGGCTGATGACTTGTATAGTTTTCTTACCGGCACTGCAGCAGCCTGCAATATTAAAGCGATAGAAAAAACAAGCGTGCTGCAAATAAGTAAAAGCAATCTTGAATTGCTGTATACTACAATTCCAGCCTTTGAACGGTTCTTTCGTATTCTTTTTCAGAACGCCTATATCGCTCAAAAAAATCAGATCAATTCAATTTTATCAGTAACCGCTGAAGAAAGATACCGCCGGTTTCTTAAAGTAAAACCCTATGCAGAAAAAAGGTTCTTTCAAAAAGACATTGCATCTTACCTGGGAGTTACGCCACAATTTTTAAGCGGTTTAAAGAAAAAAATACGATAGTTAATCCAGATTAACTTTTAGTTCTGCCTGATTTGTTTTTTTTGTTGCAAATATTTAGAACAACAAAAATGACAAAGACAAAACTTTTGGAAGCAGAAAAAACAGTTATTCGTCTTTTTGAAACTGTATGGCAACAGGGCTTGGTTACTGCCGGCAAAACAGAGAAACAGCTTGCAGATGAAATCACAAGCCTGGCTGCAAATAAGTTTAAAATCAACAACCACTGGCATAAAAAGATTGTGAGAAGCGGAGCGAATACTTTAGCAAAGTACAGCGACAATCCTGTTGACAGGATGATACAGGAAAATGATATTTTATTTATTGACTTTGGCCCGATTGTAAATGATTACGAAGCAGATATTGGACGAACTTATGTTTTAGGTAATGACCTTCTAAAACAAAAAATCAGGAATGATGTTGAAAGGGCATGGTATGAAATACAGGCATGGGTTAAACCACAAACACAATTAAAAGCATCGGACCTGTTTCTTTACGCTGAACAAAAAGCCCGTGAATATGGATGGACATGGCAAGGAGATATTGCCGGCCATATTGTAGGAAAATTCCCCCACGAACAACCGGATGATCCAAAAAGTATGGAGCTGGATATACATCCCGATAACCACAACAATATTTTTTTAAGAGACGCAAATGGTAACGAAAGACATTGGATACTGGAACTGCAGTTTATTGATACTGCCAGAGAAATAGGCGCATACTTTGAGCAATTATTGTGATTGGATTAGAAACAATCTATGCCAGTAACAAAAAGCCCGGTATAAATTACCGGGCTTTTATCTTATTTGGCACTCTCTTTTACATGAAGCTTGTTACCACACATGCACCCGTTTCTCTTCTGGTAAATACACTTTATCTCCCGGCTTAATTCCAAAGGCATCATAAAACTCCTGCATTTGCTGAACAGGAATCAGCGCCCTGTATTTTGCGGGAGAATGAGGATCGGTCAAAAGTAAATTAGCGGCTGTTTCGGGCAATGCAATACCACGCCATACCTGTGCCCAACTAAGGAAGAAACGCTGGTCGGGAGTAAAGCCGTCTATTAATTCATTGCTTTGTCCTTGTTTTGTTTTTTTAAATGCTTCATATGCCATGGACACGCCGCCAAAGTCTGCCAGGTTTTCTCCCAGTGTAAGTCTGCCATTCACATGCAATGTATCCAGCACCACGGCAGCATCATATTGTTTCACTACCGCATCCGCCAGTAGTTTAAATTTATCGGCGTCGTCTTTTGTCCACCAGTCACGCAGGCTGCCATCAGCATCACTCTGCCTTCCCTGGTCATCAAATCCGTGCGTCATTTCATGACCAATTACTGCCACAATACCACCGTAGTTCACCGCATCATCAGCACCAAAATCAAAGAAGGGGAACTGTAAAATACCTGCAGGAAACGTAATAGTATTTTGAGTGGAGCCATAAGAGGCATTTACTGTTGGCGTGGAGTAATTGAACTCGGTACGGTCGATGGGTTTACCCAATTTGCTGATGTTGTAATTATATGCCCAGCGGTTAGCGCTTCTTACATTTTCCAGTAGTGTTTTTTTATTAATTACCACGCCTTCATATTCTTTCCACTTATCAGGGTAAGCAATTTTTTTGGTGATGGCCATCAATTTGTTCAGCGCTTTTGCTTTGGTTTCATCGCTCATCCATGCCAATTTTTTAATGCGGCCGGCAAATGTTTGTTGCAGGTTATTCACCATTTCAAGCATGCGCTGTTTGGCTTCTGGTTTAAAGTAACGGTCAACATAAATCCTACCCAGCATATCGCCAATACTACCGTCAATTAATGCAGACATTCGCTGCCACCGGGGAGTAATTTCTTTTTGGCCGCTGATGGCTTTCTGGTATTCAAAATTTGCCAGTACAAAATCATTGCTCAAGTAGGGTGCAGCAGATTTCAGCACTTCAAATTTGGCAAGCTGTTTCCAGGTATCCAGCGGTACACTTACCAGTAAACTATCTAAGCCGTTAAAAAATGAGGGCGTACTAACAATGATATAATCTTGTTTAGGAATATCCAGTGCTGCAAAAACTGCAGCAACATTAAATACTTTAAACCTGGAAGAAAACTCATCAGGCGTAAACTTATTATAGCGTTTTTGAGGATCACGTAATTCCACACGGCTCCATTGAGCTTTAGCAAGTGCAGTTTCTGTTTTAAGAATATTGTCTGCAAATGTTGCTGCATCGCCTGCCGAAACTCCGGTTAATGTGAACAGTTTTACAATGTAAATTTTCAAAGCGTCCCTAATGGCAATGCTTCTGCTGTCATTTTTTAAATAATAATCTCTGTCGGGCAATGTGGTTCCGCCCTGGCCCATAGATATTCTGTATGTATTAATGTCTTTAGGGTCCTGCGAAACAAATGCTCCGAACAAACCACCGGCAGCTCCTTCTTTCCGCAGCTTTAATAAATGTGTTAACAGGTCCTTCGTGCTGGTTATTGCATCAATATCTTTCAGGTTTTTCTCAACAGGCTTTGCTCCCAGTTTTTCAAGCTGCATGCTGTCCATTCCGCTCAGGAAAAAGTCACCACACATTTGTTCAGCACGGGAGCGGCTTTTTTTTGTGGATACATCTTCTAAAATAAGTTTCAGCCGTTGCGATGTATTTTCTCTTAACTCATCAAAGCTGCCCCAGCGGGTTTTGGTGCCGGGCATCACAGTATTTTTAAGCCATCCGCCGTTGGCATACTGGTAAAAATTATCACCGGGTTTTACCGAGAGATCCATATTGGCTTTGTCGATATACTTTGTTTGGCCGTTTACAAAAATGACCGGTGCCGCACACAGCAGCATTAAAAGGTAACGCTTCATAATCATATTTCTTTTTAGTAAAAATGAAGCATACAAGTTAGGAGATTTGCAGGTTTTGAGAGGGATATTTTTATAAGCGGGTGTATATGAGGTAACACCTTTTAAAAGGGTGTAACCTCTTATGTTTAACAACAGTGTTTTTATTTATAACCTTTCAGTTCCCTCCGCACCATTTTACCCCATTCCTTTATATCTTCTTCCTCCCAGTTGCCTTTTGATTTTGCGGAAGGCAGTAACATGGAACAGGTTTCTTTTTTGTCACTTACACTCCAGGCAATCCAGCTGAGTTGCTTTTCATCCATCCAGTTTTTAAACAGTTTCCATTCGGTACTGTCAATGGGTCCATCACCGCTGGCTTCCATGGCAGCGCATTCGCTTACAAAAACGGGCAGCCCCTTGTTCATGGCTTCATCAGTTCTGTCACGCAACCATTGTTTATGTGTGCCGGCATAAAAATGCATGGTGTACATTAAATTACTGTACCCTTTAATTGGATTATTGGCAGGTTGCAAAATTTCCTGGTCCCACTTAGGACAGCCCACCAAAACAATATTTCTTTTATCGTTGGCCCGTATTACTGCAATTACTTCCTCTGCATATTTTTTTACCTCTGTCCAGGTTTCTTCGTCAGGTTCATTAAATACTTCATAAATAATATTCGGGTAATCTTTATACTTCGCTGACATCATCTCAAAAAATTCTTTTGCTTCTTTTGTATGAATATTATGATCGTGCCAGTCAATAATAACATATACACCTTCTTTAATGCAGGCATCAATTACGTTTGTCATCAGCTTTACGGATTGCTTCGGGCTTTTTAAATAACCGCTGTCATTCAATTGTATGCCCATACTGGCCCTGATAACAGTGCATTTCCATTTTGTAACCAGCTCATGCACGGCAGCCTTATTATAAAAACGTGGCCACAGGTTGTGCCAGCCAAAGCTCATGCCATGCAGTGCAACAGGTGCTTCTTTTTCATTGAGCAGTTGCGTGCCTTTTACTTTCAGCCAGCCGTTTTGTTTTACAGGCTGTGCTGTTGTAATAAAAAAAGAAAATGCAAATAGCGCAGCAATCAGGTATTTCATAACAATGTTTTTATAAACGGAATTAACTGCTGCGCCATCACGTCATCATCTTCAATGGAAGGGTGGTAACCGCAACCTTTGGGTGTCATTGGTTTAAACCAAAAGATTTTTACAGGCCTGGCAGGTTTTAAGCTGTTGTTAATATCGGTTTGAATGGTTGTTAAACATTCTTTGAGCAACACATCCCGTTCACCATTTACCATGGGGCTGTTCAGTAATACCAGCTGCGCTTGTGGGTAATGGCTGTAAATGGTTTTAATGAATATTTCATAATTGCTGATAAATTCATTTTTATTAAACGGCTTGCGGGGCTTTGTGCCATCACCATTGCTCAGGTCATTTGTACCTAAAGCAATGGTTACAATATCTGGCGTAAAACTGCTGAAGTTCCATTTGTTGCTGCTGTCTGTATTTAAAAATGCATTTTCATATTGCTGCGGCACAGTAGGGCCATCACTGTTCCAGTTACGGTAAATGCCTGCGCCAGAAATGGCACTGATCATAAACTGTGCATGCAAGGCTCTTGCAGTGCGGGGGGCATAACTCCAGTAAGCATTGTGCTGGTCGTACCACTTGCTGCCATTGCCGCAAGGAATTTCCATATCATTGCCATAACCACAAGTAATGGAGTTACCAACGAACTCTATTTTTGTTTTAAAATTTTCTTTAGGGGCCGCAATACCAGCCGCATCAATTTTTGTGATGATAACAGGACCATTGGCAGCTTCGGTGGCCTTGCTCACCACCAGTGTATGTGTTACTCCTTTAATTTTTGCATCAATGAAATAAGGCGCTGCCACCCTAACATCCACTTTCTGCCTGCCAAAATAAACGCCATCCAGTTCAAAATTCACATAGTTGTAATCGCCATCGTAAGGCGCTGCGTTTTTAATGTACACCACACAGCTTTCGCCGGTAAAGGTTACGGTGCAGGATGATGCCGAAGCACTCAGTGTTACGGTGCTGTCGGCATTTTTAAATGCACGGCCCATGATACTGGCATCCGCTGGTGTAAAAACTTTTTGTGCAGCAAGATGATTGATGCTGCTGCATGCAAAGAGTATTGTTGTACATAAAAAAAGAAGTTGCCTTTTCATTTTATATTTTTCAAACGGTTTTTTCATTTCTCACAATGACATAAAATTCTTGTTTGTGAGCTTTGTGCCTTTGTGAGCAATTTTATTGTGCAGTAATTGTTACACTTGCGCTTTGCAAACCTGCCGCTGTCGCTTTTAATGTAATGGTACCTTTTTTGCCGTTGTTCTGCAGCACCACCAGCGCTTTACCATTAAAGGCTTTGCGTTTATTGTCTTTAAAAGATTCCATACTGGTTTCGCTGCCATTGTCAACACCGGCAATAAAACCGCTGCCGTTTACTTCAAACTGCACCAGGTTTGATGCATCCGGAACAAGGTTGTTGTTTTTATCCAGTACATTGATGGTAACAAAACTCAAATCTTCGCCATTCGCTTTAATTGTTTTATGATCGGGCACCAGTTCAATTTTATATGCCGGGCCTGCAGTATTGATCTGTTCGGTTAAAATAGTTTTGCCATTTTTTATGCTTACCGCTTTTATGGAGCCGGGTTCATACTGCACCCGCCACATAATATGCAGGTCATTATTTTTCTTTTCTTTTGTGCCCAGGCTTTTGCCATTTACAAACAGTTCCACTTTATCGGCATTGTTGTAATAGATCCATACATCCACAGAATCACCTTTCTTCCATCCGTTAGGGCCGGCCTGTTCGTTCCAGTGCGGAAACACGTGCAGCACGGGTTCATTCGTCCAGATACTTTTATACAGGTAATAACAGTCTTTGGGAAAACCGGCCAGGTCCATAATACCAAAATAACTGCTGCGTGCCGGCCAGTCGTAAGGTGTGGGTTCGCCAATATAATCAAAGCCTGTCCAGATGAACATACCCGCAATGTGTTTTTCTTTTTCAAAAACCTTTATTGTTTCTTCGTGTGTGCTTCCCTAGGGTGCGCTGCAGTTTTCATAGGAAGAACAGGTAGTGTCGGGATTGCCTTCTGTTAAAGGTTTATCCCATTTAACGGGCCAGCGGCGGATGCTGTCGCTGGGCATATCATAATGCCCCCTTGTTTGCAACGCCGAAACAGATTCAGTAACTATAAAAGGTTTACCGGGCCATTTTTGCATCACATCACTCCATTGCTCCTGGTGATAGTTATAGCCTACCAGTTCGGCAATACCCGGTTTTAATAACCTGTTTCTTGCATCGGTATAATTATTGGCGGTAACTGTTGGCCTTGTATTATCCAGGTTCATAATGGTTTCATGCAGGGATTTCAATATCTCTTCACTTCTTGCTTCGCCGTCTTTCCACCATTGCTCATATATTTCATTCCCCATACTCCAGATGATAACAGAAGGATGGTTACGGTCACGTTTTACCTGTGTTTCCAGGTCAATCTTGCTCCACTCGTTAAATTCCAAATGATAGTCGAACGGGTTTTTTTCTTTCTCCCACATATCAAAGGCTTCGTCCATTACCAGCATGCCGTGTTTATCACACAGGTCGAGCAGGCCCGGTGCCGGCGGATTATGAGAGGTGCGGATAGCATTGCAGCCCATGCTTTTTAAAATTTCAATTTGCCGCTCTGCGGCACGAAGATTAAAAGCCGTGCCCAGGCAACCCAGGTCGTGATGGTTGCATACGCCACGTATCTTTACATATTTTCCATTGAGGAAAAAACCGTTTTCAGCATCAAATTTAAAATAGCGTATGCCAAATGATGTTGTGTATTCATCAACTGTTTTACCATTTTGGGTTACAGTTGTAATGGCTTTGTATAGGTATGGATTTTCAAGGCTCCATAACATTGGTTTATTTACAGTAAACTCCTGTGTGGTTACTGCCGTTGCTTTGGAAGAAGCGGTTGCCACCACCCCATTTTTTGCATCCACAATTTTTGTGGTAAGTATGATGTTGCCGGTTGTTGCCACATCGGCAATAGTGGTTTGCAGTTTTACGGTCGCCCGGGCTGTATTTACTTCCGGTGTGGTTACATACGTACCCCATGTTTCAATATGTGTGTTGTTTGTTTTAATGAGCCACACATTGCGGTAAATACCGCTGCCGCTGTACCAGCGGCTGTTGGGCTGCTGGTTATTATTTACTTTAACCACCAGCGTGTTGGGTTTGCCATATTGCAGGTAAGGAGTGATGTCGTAATTGAAAGAAATATAACCACTGGGGCGATAACCTATTTTTTTTCCATTGAGGTAAACCGTGCTGCGGCAGTAAACGCCTTCAAATAAAATGGAGATTTGTTTGCCCATATCGGTTGCGGGCACAGTGAATGTTTTGCTGTACCAGCCCATACCGCCACGCAAAGCACCGCCACCCGTTCCTGTAGGGCTGGTTTTATCGAAGGGCAGTTCCACACTCCAGTCGTGCGGCAGGTTTAAGTTTCGCCAGCCGGCAAAACTGGTGGCAGAAGAATAATCGTTAACACTGTCTAATTTAAAATTCCAGTGGCTGTTGAAGTTTTGAGTAACTCTTGTTTGTGCAGTGGCTGCAGCACAACATAATAAGATGGCTGCAGCTAAAAAGATCTTTTTCATTTTACTATTTATCTATTACCAAATAAACAACTCCCCGGGCAGGAACAGTTACATTAATACCTCCGGCTGTTATGGCGCTGCTGGCACCAATGGTAGTATAGTTAGAAGAGGGGCCGCCTGTTGGTTCAGAAGGGCCGTTTCCGTTTACATATACTTTTGAAGAGAATTCACCATTATCGGAACCGCCGGTTAAAGTATACCAGTAATATTTACTGCCCGCTGTTGCGTTCTGTAAAGTTATGTTTACTGTTTCGGTTGCTGTGGTTTTATTTACAAGCACAACTCCTTTTTCCCCGCTGCTGAACGATGATGCATAAGCCAGCACGCCACCAAGAGTGGTGCTTTTCAACATACGGTCGCCCATGTATTTTTGAAAATAATACATGTAATAAAAGGCCGGCCGTGGATTCCATTTTGCAACCCCGGGTTCGTCGCCGGAATTAAACAGGCCATGGTCGTTACCGCTGTTATACCCGTTACTCAAATCCCACCTGCAGGTAAACCCATAATTATTTTTTATTGCCTCTGCCATTACTATCAATGCATGCATACCATTTACAAACGATACCTGCTGTTTAGAACCCTGCGAAGTGATATTGTATTCGGTAAGTGCAATGGGCTTAATAGTATTACCGGCCGTTGTTAAACCGTTCTTGTAATAGGTCATCATCGCCGCTGTATTATCAGTAGCAGTATTTAAAATTTCCGTAGCGGTGGCATTGGTTTGGTAAGGCGTGTAATAACTGTGTACGATGTAAAAATCTGTAACACTGTTTACCTTGGGCAGCACACCGCTGTTCCATGTTTGATCGGTGGCTGTTTGCCATGCAGCGGGTTGCGCTTCCAGGATATAGCTGCCTATATAAATGGTTTTACCAATTTCCTGTGCCGCTTTCTTCATGGAATCGGCAAACTGTTTTACATGCTGGCCGTATAATGCGCCGGTGATAATTTCTGGCTGGCCGTCTTTATTATTGGCTGTGTTGATGCGGTAGCCTGCTTCCCAGGTGCCGTTGCATTCGTTACCAATTTCCCAGTATTTAGTGCGGCCATTATCAAACCGAACCCAGTCGGCAGCCAAATGTGCCGCCTGCGCAACCGGGTTGGTGCCCGTGCCATAACGGGCATAACCATAATTCACAGTTATCATTCCCTGGTTGCCGGTTTGCTGCAACATGGTATAATAATTATTGAGGGAGATGGTCCAGCTGTCAGTTGTTTGGCCACCCCAGTAACCTGCAGCAGCAGCCACACCGTTTGCATCCAGTAATTGTGCCGGAGCGTCTGACGGTGGTGAATTAAATGGTTTGTTCCAGAAATATACATCGCTGATACTGCCCCCCGGAAAGCGGATCACATTTGGTTTGAGGTTGGTAAGATGTGAAATGAGCGGCGCTTCGGTTACCATCTGCGTCATCCAGCTGTTGGCGTTATGCGCATTATAAGCAGAAGGAATTTTTGTAAGAATAGTTCCTGCATCAATGGTAACATAAGAGGTGGGGGATGCAGTTGGTTTGACAGCATCAGCAGCGGATGGAACCGAAAACGTTTTACCATTCCATTCGTTCATGAAAAAACCAATGGTATTTGCGGTTACAGGATCGGTGGGTGTAACGGTTCCGCCACCACCTGTGCCACCTCCATTATTTCCGCCGCCGCCGGTATCGCTTTTCTTTCCGCAGCTGGTCATAGCAGCCAATATTGCCAGTACACAAAACAATTTCATTTTTTTCATAGTGATTTTATTTTACC
>JBGAHV010000021.1:0-65194 GCA_044225995.1 Ferruginibacter sp.
ATGTTTGCCATCATGAAAAGGCTCAGGAATAGTATCGAGCCCTATAATATTTTGATAAAATGCAGCGCTTGTTTTCAGGTCGGTTACATACACAGCGGTATGATTAATATGAGCACCGGTTTGTTGTGCCTGTGTTGTAAAAGTAATGGTGGCTAAAAATGTAATGGCCAGTAGTATTTTAATCATATGAGCAAGTTGAGCTGTAAAAGTAACCAAATTTGCGGCTGTTTTTATGGCAGAAATAGTTACTTTTGCAACCCTCATTATTTATGAATGAAGGATGGTCCCGTAGTTCAATGGATAGAATAGAAGTTTCCTAAACTTTAGATACAAGTTCGATTCTTGTCGGGACTACAAAAACGGGCTTTAAAGAGATAATACTTTGAAGCCCGTTTATTATCCTCCTTCAGTACTAAAAGTCACTTGCTTAATACCTCCTTCAAAACTCTATTGTTATAAAGAATCAGTTCGTGATTATTTCGGAATATAGTAAACACATGTCGTCACCATTAAAGTAAAATAATAACTTTACCTTCAAACAATTGCATAACATAAAACTCAAAAATAATTATACATGAAACGTAAAGATTTTGTAAAGAACACTTCTATTGTAGCCGCCGCTGCAGCAATAGCGCCAGGTTACCTGTTTTCTCAAACAAAAAATAAAGGCAGGCAGGAGCATGCTGCAATTGATGAAAAAGTAAAAGCGGCCATCATTGGAGTAGGTCTTCGGGGGCAAAACCACCTGAGCCTTTTATTGGGGCGTAACGATGTGGAAGTAATTGCAATTTGCGATATCGATGACCGTATGCTTGCCAGCAGCAAGGAACTTATTACAAAGAGCGGAAAAAAAATGCCGCAGATTTTTACCGGGGATATTTATGCCTGGAAAAAAATGCTGGAGCTAAAGAATATAGATACCGTTGTAATTGCCACCCCATGGGAGTGGCACAAGGAAATGATAATAGGTTCGCTGGATGCTGGTATTAAATATGTGGGCACCGAAGTAATGCTGGGCATAACCCTGGAAGATCATTGGGATGTAGTGCGTGCAGCAGAAAAATACAATGCGCATGTGTGCATGCTGGAAAATGTTTGTTACCGCAGGGATGTAATGGCTGTACTCAACATGGTGCGCCAGGGAGTATTTGGTGAACTGGTGCATTTGCAGGGCGGTTACCAGCATGACTTACGTGAAGTAAAATTCAATAACGGTATAGAAGCTTATGGCCACGGCTGCGAATTTGGAGATAAGGCATGGACGGAAGCAAGATGGCGCACACATCATTCAGTTTACCGTAATGGTGATTTATATCCAACCCACGGTATTGGCCCTGTGGCGCAATACATCAATATTAACCGCGGTAACCGGTTTGTAAACATTTCATCTTTTTCATCAAAGGCAAGAGGCCTGCATGATCATATCATTAAGCAATGCGGCCCCGATCATCCTTCCGCAAAAGTTACATTTAAGCTGGGGGATGTGGTTACTACAAATATTACCTGTGCCAATGGCGAAACGATTTTATTGCAACATGACACCAGTTTACCAAGGCCATACTCTCTCGGGTTTCGTGTGCAGGGCACAAACGGTTTGTGGATGGATGTAAACAAAAGTATTTATATAGAAGGAAAATCACCCAAACCCCATCAATGGGAAGATGCACAGTCGTGGTTGGATAAATACGACCATCCATTATGGAAACGCTGGAGCCAGGATGCACAGGGTAGTGGCCATGGTGGTATGGATTTTTATGTGGTGCATATGTTTATTGAATCTGTTAAGAGAAAAGTAACCCCTCAAATGGACGTATATGATGCTGCTGCCTGGAGTGCTATAACCCCGTTAAGTGAAATATCTGTTGCAAAAGGAAACGAAACGCTGGACTTTCCTGATTTTACTGGTGGAAAATGGATGTATCGTCAACCAGTGTTTGCTTTTAATGACGAATTTTAGAAAAGCAGCTTTATAATGGAAAAAAGTGCAAATAGTATTTTAAATACAGTACTGGAAGACTTTGGATTGTTAAATGATGCTATTTCATTGTCTCCCGTTAGTGAAGGACTGATTAACAGCACATGGAAAGTTGATTGCAATGGGGAGGCATACATTTTGCAAAAAGTGAATAGTAATGTGTTTAAAAACCCCGGGGATATCGCTTATAACCTGGAGCTGATTTCATCTTATTTAAAACAAAATAAAAAAGGATATTTTTTTACTGCGCCGGTTCAGTCGTTATCTGGTAAAACAATAATGTATTATGAAGGAGAAGGCTGCTACAGGGTTTTTCCTTTTGTAAATAATTCCCACACATATGCCGTAGTAAAAAATGGTGAACAAGCTTATGAGGCTGCAAAACAATTTGGCAGTTTTACGACTGCACTTAAAAGTTTTGATGCAGCACAGTTAAAAATTACCATCCCCGACTTTCATAACTTATCATTACGATACCAGCAGTTTTTAAGAGCTGCAGAAACCGCCACAACTGAAAGACTTGGGAAAAGCAGCGAAGTAATTAGCAAGTGTAAAGCTTATAAAAACCTTGTAAAAGAATTTGAGGAAATAAAATCAAACCCGGCTTTTAAAACCCGTGTTACACATCACGACACTAAAATAAGCAATGTGCTGTTTGACGAAAACAATAAAGGCATTTGTGTTATTGACCTGGATACTGTGATGCCCGGCTTATTCATAAGCGATGTGGGGGATATGATGCGTACCTACCTGTGCCCTGTTAGTGAAGAAGAAACGGATTTTAGTAAAATTAAAATCCGTATTGATGTTTACAAGGCCATTGTTAACGGCTATACTGAAGGAATGGATGGTGAATTGACTGAAACAGAGTTAAAGTATTTTTTCTTTGCCGGAGTATTTATGATTTATATGCAGGCGCTCCGTTTTCTTGCTGACTACCTGAATAATGATACTTATTATTCAGCCCGCTACCCTGACCATAATCTTAACAGGGCGACAAATCAAATTACTTTGCTCGAAGAATTGATGTCAAAAGAAAATCTTAATACAGGCTACTGATAATTTATTAACCTGTTATTTTTTATTCCTTTTCTATTTTAACCGATGTCATTGTTAACGATCCTGCCACTGGTTTGTCATTAAAGAAGCTAATTTTTTCATCCTCTTCTTTTAGCCCAAGTATGTACAACAAAGGAAGATAATGTTCTGGTGTTGGAATGGCAAGGTCAAATGCTTTTCCCTGGCTGCGGAAATTAATGAGTGGCTGATGATTGCCAGTTGAAATGAAGTTTTTCATCTTTTCATTTGCTTCCGCTGCCCAGTCATAGGCATAGGTTTTATCCAGCTTATCCCACGCCACCATACGAAGGTTATGTACCATGTTGCCGCTGCCAATGATCAACACACCTTTTTTACGAAGGCTGGCCAGTTCTTTGGCCAGTTCGTAATGGTATTCCGGTGTTTGCCTGTAGTCAATGCTTAACTGCAAAACAGGCACATCGGCATCAGGGTATAAATGTTTAACCACACTCCAGCAACCATGGTCCAGGCCCCATTTTTCATCCAGCCCTACTTCTGCCTTTTTGATTAATTCTTTTGTTTCTTTTGCCAGTAACGGGTTTCCGGGTGCAGGGTATTGTACATCATACAACGCTTGCGGAAACCCTCCAAAGTCGTGAATGGTTGGCGGATGCTCCATTGCTGTAATGAAAGTGCCAGCGGTTTCCCAATGTGCCGAAACACACAGTATTGCATTCGGTTTAGTAATGGTTTTACCTATGTTTCTAAAGCCAGTTACAAATTCATTTTCTTCAATGGCATTCATTGGGCTGCCATGTCCCATAAAGAGCAGTGGCATTTGCGATGTGTTGCCCATTGCGTTGGTTATTTTTTCCAATTCGCTAAGTTTCATTGCTGCCCCTGTCATACTGTAAATCCTAAAGAGTGAATAAATGTTTCCGGTTCATAAACAATAACAAAGTTAAGTCATATTTATATAAATTAATGTTTAAACATTATATTTTTAAAGCACCCTGAATGATAATTATCATTACACACATCACATCTTATTGCCTAATTTAGTGGCTTATATTTTACTTATGTTTTTTGTAACTAAAGAGCATTCAGATGCATTTGAGCAGGTAGTATTGAAAGATACAGTAAGCAACACTGAGGTAGTTGTGCTGCCGGCATGCGGAGCCATATTACACAGTATTAACATAATGCACAAAGGGAAGCAATTAAACCTTGTGGAAAGCTATGACAGTACTGACGATTTTAAAGCCAACGCAGAAAGCAAAGGTTTTCGCAATGTAAAAATGGCGCCATTTGCCTGCAGAATTAAAGATGCTCATTATAGTTACAATGGTTCCAGTTATACCATTGAGAAGTTTTTATTAAACGGCAGTGCCATACACGGGTTGGTTTATAATGAATCTTTTATTGTTACAAACACATGGGCAAATGCTGAAAGTGCGGGAGTAACATTGTATTATGATTACAAGGCTACTGACGCAGGCTATCCTTTCCGTTTCAGGTGCGAAGTAACTTATCAATTGAAAACAGGGAATACACTTTTACTAACTACTAAACTGGTAAATAATCATACGGATGTAATTCCAGTGCAAGATGGATGGCATCCGTATTTTACATTTGGCGGAAGTATAAATGATATTCAACTGCAATTTCACAGTGAGTCTCTTGTTGAATTTGATGATGCACTGGTGCCTACTGGTAAATTAATGCCATATACTGCGTTTAACAACTTTAAGCAATTAGGGGAAACATTTTTTGATAACTGTTTTACTTTAAAAAACGATTATAGCGGGCCCGCCTGCACACTTTGGGACCATGATTTAGGTTTACAGGTGGAAATATGGCCTGACACTTCATACCCTTACCTGCAGATATACACGCCGCCACATCGAAAGAGTATTGCAGTTGAAAACCTTAGTGCTGCTCCCGATGCTTTTAACAATGGCATGGGTGTAATTTCCTTGCAACCGGAGACTTCAGTACAGTTTAATACTGTGTACAAAATATCTTCACTGCTCTAAGATCAAATCATAAAAATGAACAGTATTGTCACTAATGTTTTAAATGAATTTAAAAAGAGGTTTGCTACAACTCCTAAAACCTATTATTCACCTGGCAGAATTAATTTAATAGGGGAGCATATCGATTATAACAGCGGCTTTGTAATGCCGGCTGCTATTAATAAAGGTATTTATTATGCTGTTGCCCCTAACAACTCTGACACGGTGAATATTTATGCTCTCGACTTTAAAGAAACTTATTCAGTTACATTGAATGCTATTGCTAAAAACGAAGGGTGGAAAAATTATTTACTAAGCGTTTTAAATGAATTTATTCTTCTGAATAAACCTGTTGGTGGTTTTGATTGTGTATTTGGAGGAGACATTCCCGTTGGTTCAGGTATGAGTTCTTCAGCAGCAGTAGAAGGGGGGTTAGCTTTCGCAATAAATGATATTTTTAATTTGGGGATTAACCGGAAGGAACTTGCTTTATTGTGTCAGCGTGCTGAACATAACTATCCTAATGTTAAGTGTGGTATCATGGATATGTATGCCAGCTTAAATGGGAAAAAAGATCATGTACTGCTTCTGGATTGTGAGACTATAGAACACGAATATTTCCCTTTTGCTTTTACAGAATACTCCATTGTACTTATCAATTCTAAAGTGCATCATTCGCTTGCAAGTGGCGAATATAATTTGCGTCGTATGAATTGTGAGTCAGCATTAAAAGTGCTTAAAAGGGAGACGGGTATACAAACTTTCAGGGACGTAAAGGATATTACAGTAATTGAAAAACACAAAGATGAACTTACTGGTGAAGAGTTCAATTGCGCTATTTATGTAGTACAGGAAATTGAAAGGACGCAAAAGGCTGGAGCCCTGCTTCGCTTACATGATCTGGAAGGCTTTGGCAAACTCATGTACCAAACGCATGAGGGTCTGAGTGGTTTATATAAGGTTAGCTGCCCTGAATTAGATTTTTTGGTAAACGAAGCAAAAAAACATCCTGAAATAATTGGTGCCAGGTTAATGGGGGGGGGATTTGGAGGGTGCACCATAAATATCGTAAAAAAAGGAGCAGTTGCAACAGTTATTTCAGCAATAAAAGAAGCCTACCTTCATCGGTTTAGCATATCAGCAGAAGTATATTTGGTTGAAATTAGTAGTGGAACAGATAGTATTTTTTCTAATTAGACTGTAGTATTATGTTTTAATCAGATGTCTTTTTCGGTTATTGATAGCTGTTACCGGCAATTTTTGGAAATATTACGCCAATTTTTTATTGAGATCAACGGGTTTAATTTATTAAAAATCATACAATTATAAAAGTACTGCAATAAAATATTAACTAAAAGCAAGAAAACCCGTAATTTACTTACGAGCAAAGTAGTTAATAAAATTAATAATGTGTAGTATTTTTGTCTTGTTTTTATTGTATAACCTTATTCATATTTAAAACCCTTATACCCATGAATCATTTTCTTGTAATTGACGATCATGAAGTTGTCAGGTCTGGCGTAAAAACTGTACTGCAGGAGCTTTTCAAACCTTGTGAAGTACACGAAGCTTATAACGACAAATCGGCATTAGAACAATTAAAAGCCAGGCCCTATAATCTGGTTATTATGGATGTACAGATACCCGATACCGATACTACCGGGTTAATGGATTACATTAAAGTGGCTTATCCCGATACAAAAGTTCTTATTTTTTCAATGACGCCTGAGAATATTTACGGTAAGCGTTTTTTAAAGGCTGGAGCAATGGGCTTTGTTGCAAAAAATGCCGGCCTGGCCGAATTACAGAAAGCCATTGAAATGATTTTAAATGGACGTATTTATATGAGTAATACGCTTCTTGAACAACTGGTGGTGGACATTAGCGGGAACAGAACAGATAACCCGTTTGAAAAGCTTAGTTCACGTGAGGTGGAAATTGTTTCTTTGCTTACCAGCGGAAAGTCCATTACTGAAATAGCAAATATTCTTTCGCTTGCCATATCTACAGTAGGTACATACAAGGCCCGATTGTTTGAAAAACTAAGGGTGAGCAATCTTGTAGAATTGATTGAACTGTGGCATTTATATAATAACAGTTCAGGAAAAACTGCCAGTTAATACCTATACCCTAATGTATATTTTTTTTCTGTGCAGCAACCAGGCAAAAAACCACATTAGCGTAATAAAACAAAGTGCATACAGTAATGAACCAATTCTAGGCTCACCAGGAAAAAATGGTTTGCAGGCATGTTCATAAAACCAGCTCAATAATGAAGTATAATCTTCTTTCCCGTTTTCTGCATTTACACCGCTGGGTATTTTTACAAGACCGGAAAGCTTGACAATAATATTGCTTAAGGAAAAAATAAAAAGGGCGTTTTTACCAAATACTTCAAAAAAATTTGTCCAGCCGCCTTTGACATTTTTAAATTCAATTAAATAAATAAGTAACGATAAAACTAACAATGCCAGGCCAGAAGTATACACAGCATAACTACTAGTCCATATTTTCTTGTTAATAGGAAAAACCATATCCCAGCAAAAACCTGTAAAAATTAAAACGCAGCCGGCAACAAATAAGCCATTCAGCATTTCTTGGGTTTTTCCTTTTTGCAGAATGTAGTTTCCGGCTAAGTAACCCAGCACCACCTGCACTACAGCAGCGAAAGTACTCATCAGCCCTTCGGGGTCAAATGCAATACCTTCACCATGATACATGTGCTTTTCGCCTAAAATAGCTTTATCTATATTAGTTCCAAACCACCCGGTAATACTAAATGGGTCTGCAGGATTTGCAGCCACACACAAAAACCAGTACAACAGCAATATGATTCCGCTTACAACAAAAGCCCCACGCACTTTAAAAAAATGCACAATTACTGAGGCAAAAAAATAAGCTAAAGCAATACGCTGTAACACACCCAATATTCGCAGATTTGTGAATGGTTTACCAACAATACTGCCGGCATCATTATACTTTATAAAAGGAAACCAGTTTAAGAAAAGCCCAATTGCAAAAATTAAAAGTGTGCGCTTAATTACCTTTTGCCAAAAAATACCTTTTTCTTCCAGTTTCGGCATTACAAATGCCATTGCGTTACCTACTGCAAACAAAAAAAAGGGAAATACCAAATCGGTTGGTGTGCAGCCATGCCACGCTGCATGATCCAGTGGAGGAAAAATATGGCTCCAGCTGCCTGGGTTGTTAACCATTATCATTAGTGCAACTGTTGCACCCCTGAAAACATCGAGGGAATAAAAACGTTGGTTCATGCGTTTATTTAGTTCTGGTAAGATACTTAAATTCTCTCACTCAGTTCCAGCCACCGCAGCTCTTTTTCATCAAGCAATGTTACAATTTCGCCAATACGGGCTGCTGCCTTTTGTAATTCTTCAAAGTTTAAACTGCCACTGTTCATTTTATCTTCTAAATTGATTTTTTCATTTTGCAAAACAGGAATTTCTTTTTCAATAGCCTCAAACTCATTTTTTTCTTTAAAGGATAATTTTTTGCTTTCTGTTTTTTGAGGAGATGGTAGAGTAGGAACTTCTTTTACTTCAGGCAGCGGCTTTATTTCATGCCCGGTAAAATTTTCTTTTGCAAGCGCCTCCCTGTATTGCGTATAGTTTCCAGGAAAATCTTTAATTACCCCGTCTCCTTCAAATGCAAAAAGATGATCAACCATGCGATCCATAAAATAACGGTCGTGGCTTACAATTAAAATACAGCCCGGGTATTCCAGTAAAAATTCTTCTAAAGTCCGCAATGTTTGAAGATCTAAATCATTTGTGGGCTCATCCAGCACCAAAAAGTTAGGGTTAACGAATAGCACACTTAATAAATGCAGCCTGCGTTTTTCACCACCGCTTAATTTGCTTAATGGTGTATATTGCTGCTCCCCTGTAAAGCCAAACTTTTCCATAAACTGGCTGGCACTTATTTTACTTCCATCTGCTAAAGGAAAAAATTCGGCAAAGTCTTTTACATATTCAATAGCACGCTTGTCTTCTTTATATTTTAATCCTTCCTGGTCAAAGTTGCCAAATACCACTGTATCACCATGGTTAATTTTGCCACTGTCGGGCTGCTCCTGGTGCAATGCAATTTTTAAAAAGGTAGATTTTCCCACTCCATTTTTTCCAACAATGCCTACCCGTTCGCCCCTTTTAAAAGTATAATCGAAACCTTTTATTAAAACTTTATCGCCATAACTTTTGTAAATCTTTTTCATTTCTAAAACCTTGCCGCCAAGCCTTGTCATCTTTACCTGCAGGCTTACTTCTGCTTCATCTTTTTTCTGTTTCACCCTTTCTTCCACATCAGCAAAAGCATCCTGCCGGCTTTTGCTTTTTGTTGTTCTCGCCTTGGGTTGTTTACGCATCCACTCCAGTTCTTTACGGTAAATGTTTTTATCTTTTTGCAATTCGCTGGCCTGCACTTCCTGCCGCAGGCTTTTTTGCTCTAAAAAATAATCATAGTCACCTTTATAAGTATAAATTTTTTCTTCATCCATTTCCAGTATTTCATTACACACTGCATCTAAAAAATAACGGTCGTGAGTTACCAGCAATAATGTTACTTTTTGTGCGCTCAAATAATCTTCCAGCCATTCAATCATACCTACATCCAAATGGTTGGTTGGCTCATCAAGTATCAGCAAACAACGGCCTTTGTGAAGCTGCATTTCGATTAATGCCTGCGCTAAGGCAACCCGTTTACGCTGGCCGCCACTCAGATTTTTTACAGGTTCGTTTAAATGATGCAGGTTAAGTTTACCTAAAATTTGTTTCAACTCACTTTCAAAATTCCAGGCATTGTTTTCATCTACCAATGCCATCAGGTTGGTAAGCTTGTCAATATTATCAGGTTCTTCTTCTAAGCATTGCTCATATTCTTTCACCACTTTTACTACCGGGTTATCCATCCGCAGCACATTGTCCCAAATGCTTTTTTCTTCTGCAAAAGGAGTTTCCTGCTGCAGCATAATAACTTTAATGTCTTTATGCACCCAAATTGTTCCCGAGTCAGGTGTATCTAAACCGGCAATAATTTTTAATAACGTTGATTTACCGCTTCCGTTACGGGCTACAAATGCTATTTTATCCCCTTCTTCTATGTAAAAACTAATGTTGCGGAAAAGAGTGCGGATACCAAATGATTTACTGATATTTTCTATTGAAGCATAATGCATGGCGCAAAGGTAACTGCTGGCTGGCAGAGTAACTATTTGACATTTTCTTTCATTAATAAAACATTATTTTTGCTGCCTATACTATCTTAAGAAATGCATACTATTTTACTTACCGGCGGTGCTGGTTTTATAGGTTCTCATTTAACACGTTTATTTGTTACAAAATACCCCGGTTATAAGATTGTAAACCTGGATAAGCTTACTTATGCCGGTAATCTTCAAAATCTTACTGATATTGAGGATAAGCCCAATTACCAATTTATAAAAGGTGATATTACTGATTTGGATTTGCTGCGCCGGCTTTTTAAAGAGCACGGATTTACTGCAGTACTGCATTGCGCCGCCGAAAGTCATGTAGACCGTTCAATAACAGATCCATTAGCATTTCTGCATACGAATGTTTTGGGCACAGCCTCTTTACTGCTTGCTGCAAAAGAGTATTGGAACGGCGACCATGAAGGCAAAGTGTTTTACCATATCTCTACTGACGAAGTATATGGATCTTTGGGTGAAACAGGTTTCTTTACTGAAGAAACAAAATATGATCCCCGGAGCCCTTATTCATCTTCCAAAGCAAGCAGTGATCATATTGTAAGGGCATTTTATCACACGTATCATCTGCCTGTAAAAATTTCCAATTGCAGCAATAATTATGGGCCTTATCATTTTCCAGAAAAATTAATTCCCCTCTGTATTCATAACATCATAAACAATAAGCCACTGCCTATTTACGGTAAGGGAGAAAATGTGCGTGACTGGCTTTATGTGGAAGACCATGTAAGAGCAATCGATACCATTTTTCATAATGGAAAAGAAGGAGAAACATACAATATTGGCGGCCATAACGAATGGACCAATATTGCACTGGTGAAAGAACTGTGCAGGCAAATGGATGAAAAACTAAGCAAGGAAAAAGGTACATCAGAAAAGCTGATTACTTACGTTAAAGACCGGGCCGGGCATGATTTACGTTATGCCATTGATGCCACTAAGTTAAAAAATGAATTGGGCTGGGTGCCTTCATTGCAGTTTGAAGAAGGGATAAGTAAAACCATTGACTGGTATCTTGAAAATACAGAGTGGTTAAACAATGTAACCAGCGGAAGCTATCAAAAATATTACGAACAGCAGTATCACAAAAGATAACGCACAATGAAAGGAATTATTCTGGCGGGCGGCAGCGGCACAAGATTATACCCAATAACAATGGGTATAAGCAAACAACTAATGCCCATTTACGATAAACCCATGATCTATTATCCGCTGAGTACATTAATGCTGGCAGGTATTAAAGATGTGCTGGTAATTACAACACCCGACGATCAGCCGCAGTTTAAACGCCTTCTTAAAGATGGCAGCCAATGGGGTTGTAATATTGAATATGCAGTACAGGAAGTGCCCAACGGTTTGGCACAGGCATTTGTAATTGGCGAAAAATTTATTGGTAAAGAGAGTGTGGCCTTGGTGCTGGGAGATAATATTTTTTATGGCAGTGGTTTTAGTAAACAATTGCAGGCAAGCGTTAACCCCGATGGTGCTGTAATTTTTGCATACCCGGTAAGTGACCCTGAACGTTACGGCGTGGTGGAGTTTGACAAAAACTTTAATGCGCTCAGTATAGAAGAAAAACCTGCTAACCCAAAAAGCCAATATGCAGTGCCGGGTTTATATTTTTATAATAATGAAGTAGTGAACATAGCAAAGCATATTAAGCCAAGTGCAAGAGGTGAATATGAAATTACCACCGTAAATGATTATTACCTGCAGCAAAAAAAACTAAAAGTGGAAGTGCTGAACCGTGGTTTTGCATGGCTGGATACCGGAACATTTGAATCTTTGGGAGACGCCAGTGAATATGTAAGGGTAATTGAAAAAAGGCAAGGCCTTAAAATTGGTTGCCCTGAAGAAATTGCATGGCGTATGGGCTTTATAACCAAAGAACATTTGTTGCAACAAGCCGAAGACTTAAAGAAAAGCGGCTATGGAGAATACCTAAAAAAAATAGCACATCAGTAACATGTCCTACTTTGCACACCCCACAGCTGTAATTGATGATAATTGTACTATTGGCGATGGTACAAAAATCTGGCATTTTTCACACATCATGCCCGGATGTGTTATTGGTAACAACTGTAACCTTGGGCAAAACGTAGTAGTATCACCAAAAGTAATTTTAGGCAATAACGTACGGGTGCAAAATAATGTGAGTATTTATGAGGGAGTGATTTGTGAAGACGATGTTTTTTTGGGGCCGAGTATGGTGCTGACCAATGTGATCAATCCACGCAGTGCAGTAAGCCGTAAAACCGAGTATAAAACAACTTTAATAAAAAAAGGTGCTTCTATTGGTGCCAATGCAACAATAGTTTGTGGCAATACAATTGGCGAATTTGCGTTTATTGGTGCCGGCGCAGTAGTAACAAAAGATGTTTTGCCGTACGCATTAATAATTGGTAACCCCGGCAGGCAAACCGGATGGATGAGTGAGTACGGGCATAAATTAAAATTTGATACAAATGGTATTGCCATATGTGAAGAAAGTAAACAGCAATATAAGCTCGAAAATAATGCTGTTCGCCGCATCCCCTGATCAACAAAACCCTGCAGCATGAAAAATTTTGCACTTATTGGAGCTGGTGGTTATATAGCGCCACGACACATGAAAGCGATTAAAGACACTGGCAATAACTTGCTGGCGGCGTTAGACAGGCACGACTCTGTAGGTATACTTGACAGTTATTTTCCACAGGCAGATTTCTTTACAGAATTTGAAAGGTTTGACAGGCATTTGGAAAAGAAAAAACGCCAGGGAATAAAAACTGATTTTGTAAGTGTATGCAGCCCTAACTATTTACACGATGCACATATCCGTTTTGGATTGAGAATGGGTGCCAGTGTTATTTGCGAAAAACCCGTAGTGCTTAACCCTTGGAATATTGAACCGCTGCTGGAGCTTGAAAGCGAAACCGGTAATCATATTTATACCATATTACAACTTCGCCTTCATCCGGCTATTATGGCATTAAAGCAAAAAATTGATGCTGCTCCTGCAGGCAAACGCTATGCCATTACTTTAAAATACATTACCAGCCGCGGCCATTGGTACCATACCAGCTGGAAGGGAGATATGGCAAAAAGCGGCGGTATTGCCACCAATATTGGTGTGCATTTTTTTGATATGCTCATCTGGATATTTGGTGCAGTTAAAGAAAATTCTGTAACATCACATACTGCAGAAACGGCATCGGGTAATTTAGTGCTGGAAAAAGCCAACATTAACTGGATGCTGAGTATAGATGCCAATACGCTTCCCGAAGAAGCAAAAGCTGCTGGCAAGCGTACTTTCCGCACTTTGTCCATTGATGGAGATGAATTTGAATTCAGCGAAGGCTTTACTGAACTACATACCCGCAGTTACGAAGAAATCCTTGCCGGCAGGGGTTTTTCAATTAGTGAAACAATGCCGGCAATACAGCTGGTGCATGATATAAGAAATCAAAAGAAATGACTTTTGCCTGACAGACTGTACTGTAATTTAATACAGGAAATGGCCTTATCGGACTAATGTATTTAGTGTATTAAAACCTCATAGTGTATATTTGCACCCGTAAAAAAGTTACCAGTAATTTTATAGGAACATGGGAGTTTATTCAGCTTTGAAAAAGGTATATTATGTTTTACTTAATGCAGTTACATTTGGCAATGGTGTTACTGTAACAATAAATAACTTTAAACTTAAACTCCCTGCCCGGTACCACAGGCTTTTTCCCAGAGATTATGAAGCTTCCAGTTTTCAGTTTTTTGAAAAAAACCTGAAACCCGGGGCAACTATACTGGATATTGGCGCACATATTGGCCTTTATTCTGTTTTTCTTGCAACAAAAAGTAAAGGGAAAGTATACAGTTTTGAGCCAACACCAGATACAGGAGCTGTACTTAGGCAAACTGTTGCAATTAATAAACTGCAAAATAACATAACTGTAGTGCCTGCAGCTGTATCTGACAAACCAGGTACTGCTACTTTTTATATTAGCAAAACAGAAGAGATTGCAACAGGCAACAGTTTAGTGGATGTTGATTTTGGCGAAAATTATAAACGGGATGGCGGATATGAAGTAGAAGTTGTATCGATCGATGATTTTGTGCAAAAAAATAACCTGCAGCCATCTGTTTTAAAAATTGATGCCGAAGGTGTTGAGCTGGAAGTACTCCGTGGGGCTAAGAACACCTTCTCAACTTTCCGGCCTGCAGGCATATTGGGCGTACATCCATTTGCATATAGTGATAAAGCTGGCACATTAAGTGAAATTTGGGATTTGCTGAAAGAATACCAGCTTATAATTCAAATGGATGGAAAAGCAATTACAAAAGAGGAGTTTTGCAGTAAAGAAGATTTTGTTTTCGATATTGAATTTTTACCAGCTTAACTGATAAAACCCGGTTAATGAACAACCAAAAACAGCTTATAAAAGCCACGCTGGTTTTTTCCATTCTTTCAATATTGCAGCCGGCATCTAACTTTTTACTGCTGCCTGTTTATACCAAATATCTTTCTGTTCAGCAATACGGGTATTTCTCAATTCTTAACAACGTTTCTTATTTTTTTACAATTATAAGCGGCCTCAATATTGTTACAGCAATAGTGGCATTTTATAAATCGTATAAAGAGCATAACAGCCTGCGTAAATTTGTTGGTGATGTAATTACATTCTGTATTTATTTTAACATCCTCCTGTTAATTGTGCTGGCTCTTTTTGGCGACCGGTTTTCCGGGCTGCTGTTTAAAGAAAAAATACCCTACTTCCCCGACGTTTTTTATGCAGTTTCTTTCGGGCTGATTTCAAATATCATACTTGCACACTTTAACTTTTTAAAATACGAACGAAAGTTAAAAGAGTTTGCGGTGCTTACGATATTGCAGTTCATTGCATTTATTTCTCTCCAGTACCTGTTTATTGTAATTTTTAAAGATAATATAAGAGGGGCATTACAGGCACGTTTACTGGCGGTTTCAATAATAATGGTAATAGTACTTTTCCTTAACCGCAGGTATGTTTTCAGAGTGATTGATTACAAAAAAAACATTCTTCCGCAATTAAAATATTCTATTGTAACCGGCCCTGCAGTATTAATTGGATGGCTTTCTGCCTATGCAGACCGTTTTATTATTGAGCACCGGAGCAGTAATACAGAAATGCTGGGTCAGTACAGTTTTTTGGCAACCATATGTGCTGTTGCCGAGTTGGGAGTTTACGCATACAACTCTGCAGTGCAGCCGTTTGTTTTTGATAGTTATGTAAACAAAGAGAATAACGCAGTAAGTAATTATTATAAACTGTTTACAGCAGCGGTTATTTTTACCGTTTCATCATTAATTCTTGCAGGTTCAAACCTTCACTTCTTTGTACACAACCAGGCTTATAAAGATATTCTGCAAATGGTGCCGCTGATGTCGGTCGGGTATGTATTTTTCGGTGTGTCCAGCATATATTCCCTTCAAACAACCTATGCCCGTAAATCCTGGTACTATCTGTTTACCTATATGGGGGCTTTACTGATAAATATTATTTTAAACCTGCTTCTTATAAACAGGTTTGGCATTACCGGTATAATTACGGCAAGTTTTTTCACCAAGGTATTTCTTGCTTGTTTAATGATATTTTTTGCCCAGCGCTCACATAGAACTTATGGATTAAAAAACATCCTGCTGATGGCTTGCGCCTTTACAGCAGTTGTACTTGTATGCTGGTTTTTATCGTTTAGTAATTTTATTTCACTGCAACTAGGAGTGGTAATACAGTTTTTGCTCAGTATTGTAATAATTCTTCTCTCTATAAAACCAAAGCTGGTAAAAGATTTTTTGTTAAGGCGTAACAAAACAAACCCGGCAAATGATATTTAAAACCGCATTATTCTTAAGCTTATATTTGCCGGGTAAACTTATTAACTATTTTAAGTGTGAAGGCATCTATCTATCTTAAAACAAAATTTTGCCTGTATTTTCTCCTCTCACTGCCGCATTTTCTTTCATGGAAAATGTCATCATCATACAAAATAATTAACGCCGATATTATCCGGTGGCAACAGCAAATGCGGCTTTCATACAGTACTTATGGATGTTTTGTTTATTTGCTAATGCAGCATCGTGAGTTCAGGAACCTGTTTTATTACCGGGTTGGCGGGATCATGCATATCCTGCTTGCTTTTATTCTTCCCAAAATGAGCACACTCTTTATTACAACACCTGCCGGAAAAATTGGACCGGGGTTATTTATACATCATGGTTTTGCCACAATAATATCTGCAAAGGAAATTGGAGAAAACTGCTGGATAAATCAACAGGTTACCATTGGCTTTACCAATGATACAGACTGCCCGGTACTGTTAAATAATGTTCGTGTGTCTGCCGGTGCAAAAATATTGGGGAATATTACCTGTGGCAACAATACTGTTATTGGTGCAAATAGCGTGGTTACAAAAAACATTCCTGATAATTGCACCGTTGCCGGCATACCTGCAATGATTATAAAACGTAACGGCGAAAAGGTGAAAGAACAATTGTAGTTAGTGTGTTGCACTGAAGCCTGAGATATTTTATGAGAAAAAAAGTACTCCATGTAATCAATTCATTAACCCCCGGGGGCGCCGAAACACTTTTGGTGAATTCCCTTTCACAAGGTGGCTTGCAGGAGTATTACGATAACCAGCTTGCTTACTTTATGGGAACTTCTGCTCTTCAGGAAAGAGTAGATAAAACAATCAAAGTGCATGACCTGGCTTACAAGGGTTATTTTGGTTTGGTGGGAGCATTGCGTCGTCTCAGGCAAATTATCATCAACGAAAAAATTGATATAGTTCATACCCATCTTAACCCTGCAGGCGTATACACACATTTTATCTGCCCGGATAATGTGCCCCAGGTTCACACCCTGCATACCACTTATTCAATGGACACCATGACACAGCCATCGAAATTGTGGCTCGAAAAAAATTTTTATTTCAAAAAGAAATCAGCCAATCTTATTTTTCTTTCCAATTATATTAAAGCAGATTTTTTTAAATCCGTTCCTTTTAAAGGAAATGCTTTTGTACTTAATAATTTTGTTCAGGATGAATTTTTTAATCTTAATCCGCCGCAATTTAACAGCAGTGCAGGCAGTCCGTTTAAACTGCTTGCCGTAGGCAACCTGAACCCTGTTAAAAATCATAAATACCTGCTTGAAATATTCGATTATTTAAAGGATGCCAACATAGAGCTGGATATATATGGCGGAGGTGATGTTGATGCATTCAAATCTGTAATTGCTGATAAGGGGGTAAAAGTTGCTATGAAGGGATTTACGGCAAATCTTGCGGATATCCTCCCTCAATATCACCTGTTCATCATGCCTTCGGTTTTTGAAGGCTTCCCCTTGTCTTTATTTGAAGCGATGGCTGCAGGATTACCATGCATGGTATCTGATATTGAACCCCTGAAAGAAATTGCAGGAGGCAATGTGGTTTATTTTGATTTGACTAATGCGGCCGGGGTGGCCGGGCAAATAAAAATGCTGAGCCAGTCAGCAGCCACACTTGGCTCTTTAAGTATTGCCGGGAAAAAGCATGCAGAAAACATTGCTTCCCGCAGCAGATATATGATGGAGCTATCAGGTATCTATACCAAAATCAGCAAACAGATACACTGATTTGAGATACAAAATACCTGTTATTAGATACTGCTTAAAACTGTAAATGAACTAATATTGCACTCTAAAATTTAAGGAATGTTCCCAGTGTTTTATAACAGGAAAACAAATAAGCAGTATAACTTACAAAACGGGCAACTAACGTGCGATAATATAACAGTAGAGCAAAAAAATAATATTCTGCGTTTTGTTCCGTCCGGTTCATATGCATCATTATTTGGTGACCAATGGAAAGTTTATAAAAAAACACAACTTGATTCTTATTCCGGAGTGCCCATTACGGAAACAAGATTAAACCGCTGTCTTGGGCCCGAACTGCAAAGCCTGCAAGGCAAAACAGTACTGGAAGCCGGATGCGGGGCAGGCAGGTTTACTGAAGTACTGCTTAAAAAAGGCGCCACTCTTGTATCTGCCGATTTAAGTGATGCGGTGGAAGTAAACCAGGAAAATTTTCCGCAAAATGATACACACCTTGTTATACAGGCTGATATTAATAACATGCCCTTTGCAGATGAAAGTTTTGATGTGGTAATTTGCCTGGGAGTAATACAGCATACCCCGGATTCGGATAAGACCATTGAAGACCTGTACAAGCTTGTAAAAAAAGGCGGCACGCTGGTTATTGATCACTATACTTACACCAAATCAAACTACCTGCGCCTTGCACCATTATACCGGATGCGCTTAAAAAAAATGGCAGCTGCTCAAACCATTCCTTATACAGAAAAACTGGTTAATAAATACCTGCCCTGGCACAAGCGCTTTGCAAATAACAAATTAATGAGCATGGTGCTTAACCGTATTTCGCCTGTTATTACTTATTACAGGGCTTTCCCCCAGCTAAATGATAAGCAGCAGGAAGAATGGGCTTTGCTGGATACACACGATTCATTAACCGACTGGCACAAAAACTTCAGGAATAAGCCTCAAATGCAAAGCCTGCTTTCAAAATTGGGCGCTGCAGAAATTTGGTGCGAATACGGAGGAAACGGAGTAGAGGCCCGGTGCAAAAAACCATTGTAAAAAATTGTAGCTGATGAGAATCCTGCACGTTTTCTATGCTGGTTTAGGTGGCCACAGCAATGTTTTTTTCTCCATGCTAAAGGCGGACGAATCCGGGGAGTTTCAATATGAAGTATTGTTAAACGGCATTGAACAGCCGCGGAGTGAAAATACTGAACGGTGTGAAAAGCTTGGTATAAAATGGCAGTATGTTCACAAAACACCCGGAAAGCATTTAGCCTTTATATGGCAAATGGCAAAGCTGATACGGCATTCAAAACCAGGTATTGTTTTTTTGCATGCCAGTATAAATGTTCCTGCAGCTTTGCTGGCTAAACTGCTTTCTTTTTCCCGGTTTAAAATAATTGTAAGGGAAACACAGGCTAACCATCTTAAAACAAAAACAGAATGGTTTTCTTTAAAGCTTGCCCTGCTTTTTGCCGATAAAATTGTTTTCCTGACTGAAGCATATAACTCCACCATAAAAGAAACACTTCCCCGTTGGTATAAACAATCAAAAGTTACTGTAATTCCAAATGGGCTTGACCTTGACTTGTTTAAACCAGCGCAAGAAAAAATATTTGGTAACCCTGTTGTATTAGGAATGCAAAGCCGCATTGTTGCTATTAAGGATCATGTTACACTGCTGAATGCTGTAGCCATTATTAAAACAAATCATCCACAATTACAGTTGAAGTTAAAAATTGCCGGGGAAGGAAATATGGAACCTGAATTAAAAACGCTTGCCCATACCTTGGATATTGAATCTGTTGTAGAGTTTACAGGGCTTTTGCCTGAAAGTGCATTGCCCCGGTTTTTACAAACCTGCGATATTTATATTCATGCATCACTTGGAGAAACCATGAGCACTGCAATTATGCAGGCTATGGCTTGCAGGTTACCAATAATTGCAAGCGATGTGGATGGTATAAACAATATGCTTGTAAACAGGGTAACTGCTTTGCTGGTAAAACCAAAGGAACCGCAGCAACTGGCTGATGCAATTATGGAATGTATCAATAAAAGCGATCTTTGCAGCCAGCTGGCCGATAACGCTTATGCTGTAGCATTGCAAAAGTTTTCCAATAAAAAAATGTTTGAGTCATACAAGGCTATATTTACGAAATGAAAGTGCTTCACCTCATATATACGCACGGAATTGCCGGTGCAGAAAAATACCTGAAGCATTTATTGCCTCCCTTAAAAGATAAAGGCATCAGCAGCCACCTGGTGCTCGTCTGCTCTCCGGGTTTTGAAAATAAATTACAGGAGTACTGCGATGATATGTGCAGCAGGGGCATCCCATCTTCAGTAAAAGTATATTCAAAAAAAAACTTTTTAAGTGCAGCAAAATCTATAGCAGCTTACACTAAGCAACATAATATAGAAGTGTTGCACAGCCACCTGGTTAACTCCGATATTCTTGCCATTTTAATACGCTATTTGTACAACAAAAAACTAAAAATTGTTTCTACCAAACATGGTTATAGCGAATATGTATTAAAGCAAATTATTGATGTAAATAAACTGGGCTCATTAAAATGGAAAGCCAGGCTAAAACCATATTACTACGTTACCAGGTTTACGCTGAAGTTAATTCCGCACAACTTTGCAGTATCCCTGGCCATGGCACAGCTTTACAAAAACCTGGGGTTTACAAAAAAGGCGATGCCTTATATTCATCATGGTTTAAATGTGCAGGCACCGGCCGGTGAAACACTTACAAATATTACCGGCAGCCCTTTACTGGTTATTGCCGGACGGTTAGAAATTTTTAAAGGTCATGAATACATTTTTAAAGCAATGCCGGCTGTACTTAAACGTTTTCCGGGCTGTAAATTATTGGTGCTCGGCGAAGGAGGTGAGAAGCAGTATTATGAAAACCTTTGTCAAACATTGGGTATTACAAACAGTGTAAACTTTTTGGGGTTTCAGCAAAACCCCTATTCTTATATAAGAGCTGCGGAAGTTATGGTGATACCATCGCTTTTTGAGCCTTTTGGATTAGTGTTTATAGAGGCCATTGCATTGCAAAAGGCTGTTGTTTGTTTTGATGTGCCTGCAGGGAATGAAATATTAACCAATAATGAAACCGCCCTGATGGCGGCCCGTGCCAATTATGAGGAACTGGCTGCTAATATTATTTTATTGCTTGAAAATGATGCATTGCGCAATGGGATGGCTGCAAAAGCATACCAACTTTATAGCACTAAGTTTATAACAGATGTAATGGTGCAAAAAACACTGGAATATTACCAAAGCCTACATTAAACCCCGGAGTTATTTAGTTTTTTCTTTTACCCACTGCATGCCAAAACGCGGCGGCATCACTAAATTTTATTTCAGATAAACCGGCATTTTCCATCATGGCCGTAATTTCTTTTTTTGTAAAACGCTGCTCCAGTTTGGTGCCAAACCTGTCTAGCGAATCATTACGGATAATATAGAAATCTTTATTGGCATACGCATATAAGGGTACTGCTTTTGCCATTTTTTTAAGCCCAATAAAGTTTAAAAAGCGTGCTGTATAAACAAAGGGCATATAAGCCACAACTGCAAGTACATCGCAAACAACTTTTTTCGTTTTGGGGGGTAATGAACAAACAATCCTGCGTACAATATCTGCAATGCTGAAAATAAACCTGAATAATGGCCCCCGGTTATCCAGTTTGTAATAAATATAGAGGTAGAAATAACCGCCTTTTTTTATTTTTTTAACGCATGATGCAAGAGCTGCCTGGGTATCGGGGATGTGATGCAGCACGCCAATGCTCATACCAAAATCAAAGGTTTCATCAGCCCATGGCAGTGTGTTTACGCTGGCACGGGTTAAGCGCAGATTTTCAGTATTGTCCAGAAGCTCATCTGCGGCAAAGATGGCGTCGCTGGGGTCGACTGCATCAATAAAACCGGCTTTATTCAAAAAATATTCACTCCACCGGCCCGACCCACACCCTATATCAATCATCCTGGTGGTTTTGTTTACGATGGTATCATCAATTATATCGAAGTATTCAGCACATATCTTTTGTAAAGTGCCTTTGGAGAAGCTGTGAAACTTGCTCCATTCATCCCCAAAGGATTTTACAACCTCCATGTCAATATTGCTGTCGCTTTCCGGCGCAGTAAAATCAGCAATGGTTCTTTTTGCTGTATTAAAAGTTTTAACAGCTGGTGTATTATAACTGGGTTTCAATTCTTTCATAAAAGGCTCCAATATCAATTCCGCTTATTTAACAGGCGGCAAAGATATTGAACCAGAGTTGATTTAAGCCTGTTTAAAGGTCAAAAATCCAGTTTAATTATGTTAATTGGAAATATAAAATGTACTATCAACTTTGAGGAATGCCGGCCATAGCTGCCTGCTTTTCCTGGATTTTTGTAAACACAGCCACAAGCATAAAATAATAAAAAGGCAGTAATATAATTTTATACCGTATCATGGTTCCAAAATTAAACGTGGTAAAACCAATAATAAGTGCAAACAGGATACTAACAGTCAGGCTGAAAAAAATCAACCCATTGGAAAAACAAATGCGGAAAAAGCCAATAAATCTTGATTTGATAAGCAGGTAAAGGGTGGCTAATAACAGCAGGGTCGACTCCAGGGAAGTAAAGAAGATGATAAGCTTTTTACTTTCCCATAAAAAAGGGCGGTATAAAGCTGTAAATATTTTTTCGGGGCTTTTTAATATAATACTGCTTAGAGAAGCATCTACATTCCCTAATTCCACAGCAGCTTTACTACTCTCATCTTCTGCCTGCAAAGCCTCATAATTTTTTGAATACGACTGAATCTGGGTATAAGATTCTTCAACCAGCTTATTAATTTCATTTGAAAAATCAAGAACAGAGGCAATGCCCAGCAAAGCAATGACGAAAACAGTTATTGTAACTATCCTTAAAAGTATATTTTTTATAAGCAATAAATTACGTGAAATAAAAACTACCAGGAAACTTATAAGCAGAATGAGTACGATATAACTTTTAATGACATAAACCATGTAAAGCATAGCAGGCAATAACAGGAGATATCTCAAACTTATTTTTCGCATTTCAAAGGTTGAGTAAACAGCGTAAATAATAAATCCTGCGCCGCCGAGGCATAGTGAGTCTTTTAATATTCCACTCCCCCAAAACCAAATTGACGGTGTGTATAATATGGCAATAGCCATAAGTTTCCTGAAATAACCTTTATTGCTGTAATCAAAAACCTGGAACAGCTTCCATTGGCCTAAAAATGAAAAAACACCAAAGAAAAGGCCCATTAGCATAAACCGGTTGAAAGATAAAAAGGCGGTTAGTGATGTTATCTTCATTACTAAAGCCGCTGCCTCATTACCAGTATGGCCAGTTAACCCAATATCTGACCCGTCATTTAAAGTATACCACTGCTGAAAGTCTTTTATGGGTGCAAAGTAGAATGAGATGTTTGAGAAATTCGATTTCAGCTGGTTAACAAGGAAAGTGCTTCCATTATAGTAAGTATAAGAATCTCCATAACCATAATAGAAAACCACTACCAAAGAATATAAAACACTGCCTGCCATGCGCAACGCAAATGCCGTGTAATAAATGCGCCGCATTTCAGGGTCTAAAATTTTTGAAGCCCGGTTTTTAACAAGAAGATAAAAGAGGCCCAGGTATAAAGGCAAGAGCAAGAAATCAATGTAGGTAATAGTGCTTTGCATATGGAGGCGATTAGTTGCAAGATAAGTAAAAGAGGCAGGTTCTAATTTAATTTCAGAAAGCGAAAGTAAGATTGGTAATCACTCAGTATTTACACCAACCTGTTTTTTGAAGTATTACTGTATATTTGCCGCCAAAAGAAATACTCCTGGATGTCTAAGAGCATACTCATAACCGGTGGATGTGGTTTTGTGGGGTCTAATTTATGTCTTCAGCTTAAAAATAAGTACCCATCTTATTCCATTACTGCATTAGATAACTTAAAACGCCGCGGTTCAGAGCTGAACATAAACCGGTTAAAAGAGGCCGGGGTACAATTTATACATGGAGATATCCGAAATAGTGAAGACCTTGTTCTTGATACTTCTTTTACAACAATTATTGATGCCGCTGCAGAACCTTCTGTATTGGCTGGTATAAACGGAACGCCAGATTACCTGATTAATACCAATTTTAATGGCACGGTTAACTTGCTAAACCTTGCGGTTAAAAACAAGGCGGATTTCATTTTTTTATCTACCAGCCGTGTTTATCCAATAGCATCTCTTGAGCGATTGCAATATACAGAAGGAGAAACACGCTTTCTGTTAAATGAGCAGCAGCCATTAGCTGGCAGTTCGGCAAAAGGAATTGCTGAACAATTTCCATTAAACGGCGCAAGGTCAATATATGGTACTACAAAGCTGGCTTCGGAGCTGATGATAAACGAATATGAAGCTTTTTATGGTCTTAATGCTGTAATAAACCGCTGCGGCGTAATTACAGGTCCTTATCAAATGGGAAAGGTGGATCAGGGTGTGGTAGTACTGTGGATGGCCCGTCATTTTTGGAAAAGAAAAGTTGACTACATTGGTTATAACGGAACAGGGAAGCAAGTAAGAGACTTGCTGCATATCGATGACCTGTTTGATTTGGTTGATATGCAGGTGCACCAAATGCACCAATTTAAAGGTAAGCTGTTTAATGCCGGCGGAGGCACCGATGTAAGTGTATCACTAAAAGAATTAACAAAATGGTGTGCCCAAATAACTGGCAACACCATAAATGAGCAGGCAGTATTAGAAGGCCGGCAGGGTGATATACCGGTTTATATAACTGACAATGCTGCAATTACCGCTTTTTGCGGATGGAAGCCACAAAAAA
Organism: Ferruginibacter sp.; assembly: GCA_044225995.1. Taxonomy (GTDB): domain Bacteria; phylum Bacteroidota; class Bacteroidia; order Chitinophagales; family Chitinophagaceae; genus Ferruginibacter. Next base: position 24,724 of record JBGAHV010000021.1, read on the forward strand.
ATGTTGAAACGATATTAAGTGACATTTACGAGTGGATGAAACGTAATGAGACGCAACTAAAAGCAATACTGGATTAAAAGCACAAACACAACTACATTATGAAAATTGCATTGGTAACAGGGGCTGCTGGTTTAATAGGCAGTGAAGCTGTTTATTTCTTTGGTGAAAAAATGGACAAGGTAATTGGCATTGATAATAATCAAAGGGCCTATTTTTTCGGGGAACAGGCATCAACAGACTGGAACCGTAAACGACTGCAGGATAACGTACCTAATTACGAACATTATAACGCCGACATCCGTAACTATCAGGATGTAGAAAAAATCTTTGCTGAATACGGTGCTGATATAGCCGTGGTTATTCATACCGCCGCACAACCCAGCCATGACTGGGCAGCCAAAGAACCTTTAACTGATTTTACAGTAAATGCAAACGGAACTTTAAACCTGCTTGAGTTGACCCGTTTGCATGCGCCCGATGCAGTTTTCATATTTACATCTACTAATAAAGTATATGGTGATACTCCTAATTATTTGCCTTTAGAGGAGCTGGAAACAAGATGGGAAATAAACGCATCGCATCCTTATTATAAAAATGGTATTGACGAAAACATGTCGATCGATCAATCCAAACATTCCTTGTTTGGGGCTTCCAAAGTAGCTGCCGATGTTTTGGTGCAGGAATACGGCAAATATTTTGGAATGAAAACAGGTGTTTTCAGGGGGGGATGCTTAACCGGGCCGCAGCATTCAGGTACACAATTACACGGCTTCCTGTCTTACCTTATGCGTTGCGCCATTACGGGAGATCATTACACTGTGTTTGGCTATAAAGGAAAGCAGGTAAGGGATAATATTCACAGCTGGGATCTTGTAAATATGTTCTGGCACTATTATCAAAATCCAAAGCAAGGCGAGGTGTATAATGCAGGAGGAGGGAGGTTTTCTAACTGCTCTATGCAGGAAGCCATAATGCTTTGCGAAAAAATTACTTCAAAGAAAATGAGCTGCACACTTACCGATAACAACAGGATTGGCGATCATATATGGTATGTGTCTGACCTTACAAAATTCATGAATCATTACCCTGAATGGAATTACAAATATTCACTTACAGATACTTTGGTTCAAATTCATGATCAAATGGCCAGCAGGGTATAATTCAATTAAATATTTACGAACACCGATATGACCTTAAGCGTTGTAATACCTGCATATAATGAAGCAGAGAACCTGCCCATTACCATCCAGGCATTTTATGAAAAATTGAACACGGGCAATATCCCTCACGAAATTTTAGTCGTTAATGATAATTCAAAAGATGAATCTGTGCAGGTGCTGGAAACGTTGAAACAAACAATTCCTACTTTGCGATACATAACCAATCCACCGCCGCAAAACGGTTTTGGCTTTGCCGTACGCTGCGGGCTGGACAATTTTTCGGGGGATTGTGTTGCTATAGTCATGGCCGATCTTTCAGATTCGCCAAATGATTTACTGCTTTTTTACAAAACGATGGTTGAGGGTAATTATGATTGCGTTTTTGGCAGCCGCTTTATTAAAGGCGGGGCTGTTTATGATTACCCCAGAGTGAAGAAAATCATAAACCGGTTGGCAAATAATATTGTACGCATCACGTTTGGCTTTCGTTACAATGATTGTACTAATGCATTTAAGCTGTACAAAAAGGAAACTATTGCAGGGTTAAAACCTTTCCTGTCGCCGCATTTTAATCTTACTTTGGAACTATCATTAAAGGCAATTACAAGGGGATTCAGTTATGCGGTGGTACCCAACTCCTGGACCAACCGCAAACATGGGAAATCAAACCTGAAAATAAGGGAAATGGGCAGCCGGTATTTCTTTATCATGCTTTACTGCCTTATAGAGAAGTTTTTTTCCCGTGGCGATTTTGAAAAGAAATGGTAACTGTTAAACCATAAATATTATGAAGGGCAACATCCGTTCATTGCTGCAATCTGTAACAACTTTCCGGGTGCTGCTGGCGCTCTCAATATTGTCTTCTGCTATAACATTTATATACGGCCACATTACCGGATTTTCTGATGAAGGGCATTACTGGAGCCTTGCAGAAGGAATGCACCATGGCAGCTTTTCTGCCTGGTATTTTTTGCCCGTGCATGTGCCAGAAACACTTCGTACCTGGGGGTACCCTTTTTTCTTGTACTTATGCCAGTTTATTTCCAAAAGCTATTGGTGCCCGCAAATTATTCAGTTTATTCTTTTTTTAATCACCATCGCCATGGTGATACGTTTAATACGCCACTATTCTTCTGGTTATACCGCTGTAAATATTTTCCTGTTCTTTTTAATTTTTAATAATCATATAGGCTTTTATGCCGGCGTACTGATAGCTGAAAACCTTACCGTGTTTTTTACAACCTTGTTTGTATATATCTACATTTTACGCCGGGATACTTTTCTAAAATTTATTGTGCTTGCCATACTTTGTTTTATCTTATTTCAACTGCGGCCCATATTCATGCTCTTCCCGGCCATGTTGTTTTTTTACATACTGATTTTCAGAAGGACACTTATAAAATATGCTTTTGTTTATACGTTGGTTTTTGCTGTTACCTTAATTCCTTTCGGATTATGGAACAAGTCAAATCATGGGGTATTTAAAATCACTCCATTGGAAGGTGGGTACGGAGTTGCTTTGCAGGGTGGTTATTGGGATTACAGATTGCCAGTGGGTTTTACAGCACCATATTATTGGGGTATTGCGATAGATGATGATTTGCTGCAGCCTGAATTTATGCCAAAAAATGAAAAACCCCTGTGGGCCCGCCGCTACATACATGACTGGCAACAAATGGAGGCGGAATTAGACAAAGGTGATGTTACGAGAGCAGATTCAATGTTGAAAGCTTATGAATCTGACCCGGCGTATAAGTCAAAAAGAAATTTTTATATCTATACTACCCGGTATACTGTTGAAAGGGAAAAAATGCTGAAAGAAAAATTTATTAATTATGTAAAAGAAGACCCGTCATTCTATGTAAAAACGAGGGTTTATGTATTCTTCAGGCAATGGGTAACAGGAATCAATAAAAAGGAGCTGTTGGCGGCAAACGGAATTAAAGGCTATTTTAAAGTGCTTTACCCATTTCTGGTAACTTTTATTTTTATTCTTTGCGGCCTCTTTTTTATTTTATATAATTTAATACGAAGGAATATTTCGATAAAACAGTTTCATATTTTCTTTCTTTTTATTGCTTATATAGCCGTGGTTGATATTCCATTTGGTGTAATGTCCCGATACACGGTTCCTGTGCATTTATTTGTTTTAATGTTAACCGCTTTAATCCTGGCCACAAAAATTACAAAGGGGTATAAACAATAATAATTGCCCTTTTGCAAACATGTATGTATTTTTAATGACCCACTTTTATATTGTATGCCTGATACTATTTTAGTTACCGGCGCCGCCGGTTTTATTGGAAGTCACCTTTGTGAATTGTTGCTGTTGAAAGGATATAGGGTTGTAGGCGTTGATAATTTTGACCCTTTTTATAACAGGGAAATAAAAGAACAGAACCTTGCTGCTTTTTCAGGCAACCCGGCCTTTAAATTTTATGAGCTGGATATCTGCAACGGAATGGAGTCAATTGAAGAAAAGGATATTCTTGCAGTAATACATTTGGCAGCAAAGGCGGGTGTACGCCCAAGCATTGAAGACCCGGAAGGCTATATAAAAGCAAATATTACCGGAACACAGAAAGTGCATGAGTTCATGCAAAAAAAAGGTATTAAGAAATTGATCTTTGCATCATCATCTTCGGTTTATGGTAACAATAAAAAAACACCATTTAGCGAAACAGATAATGTGGATAATCCCATTTCCCCATATGCCTTTACTAAAAAGGCCGGGGAATTGATGAACTATACTTTTCATCATCTTTACGGAGCTGATATTATTAATCTGCGCTTTTTTACAGTTTACGGACCAAGGCAGCGGCCAGACCTGGCCATTCATAAGTTTGTAAATAAAATTACCCATAACCAGCCAATAACTCTTTTTGGTAATGGCGATACTTCCCGGGATTATACCTATGTGGAAGATACAGTGGAAGGTATTTACCGTTCTTTACAATATTGCCTTGCCAATAACCCTCTTTACACAACTGTAAACCTTGGGAATAATAACCCTGTTGCACTTAAAGAACTTGTCGCCATCATTTATAAAAATATGGGCACCCCTGAAAACCTGGTTTATGAAAGTATGCAGCCCGGGGATGTGGATATTACCTATGCTGATATTTCAAAAGCAGCAGCATTATTTAACTACCAACCCTTGACGGATATTCACCAGGGGATAAAAAAATTTGTAGACTGGTATAAAGCTTCCCATTAGTTCAAATAGCCCCACCAGGCTTGCCCTGTTGCTGCAAATTTCAACCGCCTTGCCAGCATAAATGTTTGCAATACACTTTTTTTATACATGTTATGCAATAATGCCGGTAAGTTGCCGTTATAAAAGGAACTTACTAAAAACCAAGCATCCTAACACATGAACCAGACTATTTCATTAGTAAACCCGTTTACTAAATCCCCCTTAACAAAATCAGCCCAGGGCCTTTTAGACAATCTTTCTAATTTTTTCCCTTACAAAGGCGGCGCATACCGCATTGTACAGGATGATAATTACACCCAAAATTTTGGCTACCAGTGGAATAAATTTGCTGCCACTCAAATTGACAGGGAGCAAAAAAATGTTCAGTTGAGCCATAACCGTTTTTTTGCTGTAACCGGGTGGGATAAAGAAAACCTGGAGGGTAAAAACATACTGGAAGTAGGCAGTGGTGCCGGCCGTTTTTCTCAAATAGTGCTGGATTATACTAACGCCAATTTATTTAGCGTGGACTACAGTAATGCTGTAGAAGCCAATTATAAAAATAATGGCCATCATAACAGCCGCCTGCAGCTTTTCCAGGCAAGTGTGTATGATATGCCTTTTGAAAAAGCACAGTTTGACAAAGTGTTTTGCCTTGGAGTAATACAGCATACACCCGATGTTAAAAAAACAGTGCAATCTTTAATAGAAATGGCCAAACCCGGTGCGGAAGTGGTGGTTGACTTTTATTGCGTAAACGGATGGTGGACCAAGGTACAGGCTAAGTACATCTTCCGGCCAATAACAAAAAAATGGAGCAATGAAAAATTGCTGCGCATTATAGAAAAAAATGTGGACTGGATGATTGCTGCCACTACCTTCTTCAACAAAATTGGCATAGGCAAATTCATTAACCGTTTTATCCCCATCTGTGATATTAAAGGAACTCTGCCAGAAGGTTTGTCAAAAAAAGATTTAAGAGAATGGTGTGTACTCGACACCTTTGATATGTTTAGCCCTCAATACGACCAGCCTCAAAAAATATCTACTGTAAAAAAGTGGTTTGAAGAAAATGGTATGACACAGGTTTTTGGTGGTGCTATCCGTTTCGACAACAGTATATCTTACGTTGTAAAAGGGATTAAAAAATAAATCACCGCTTACTCCTCACCAGTAATTTAGTAGTTTAGTGCTTTGCAGCCCGGCTGCACAGGTAACCAGCTGCGTTTATGAAACCCAAAGTCATACATTTTATTTTTAACCTTGCAAGGGGTGGTGCCGAAACAATGATGGTACGTGCAGTAAAAGAGCTGCCGGATTACCAGCACATTGTGGTAACGCTTTTTCCACTCAATCTTTTTGGGAGCGAACTGCATTGCGATAAATTAATATGCCTGAACCTTGGCTCATTATTTTCTATTCCAGCAGCTGTTTTTAAATTTCGCAGACTGGTAAAAAAAGAAAACCCGGAAATTGTACACACACATCTTTTTTGGCCAACCGTAATTGCACGCCTGGCTGTGCCAAGACGTTACCCGCTGGTAACAACCATACATGCCTTTATCGCTTCATCCATCGAATATAAAAACCGCCATGTTCGTGTGCTGGATAAACTCACCTACCGCTTTCGGAAAAATATAATAATTGGTGTGGCAAAAGGTGTAACCAGTGAATATTTTTCCTTTTTAAAAATAAAACCATGGAAAGCTTATACATTATACACGTTTGTGGATGTGGCCCGTTTTGAACCGGCTTATAACAGCCGCCGTACAAGCCGGGAGCCAGTATTTAAAATAATCTCTTCAGGTGCATTACGGCAACAAAAAAACTACCCCTGGCTCATTAATGCCATGAGCAAACTTAAAAACGAAAATGTAGAACTACACATTTACGGTGCAGGGGTTCTTAAAGAATCATTACAGCAACTGATTAACTCCAGTGGCGCAAAAGTTATTTTAAAAGGCGAAGTAAGCAAAATTGAAGAGGTATTGCCTCAATATGACCTTTATGTAATGTCATCCACTTACGAAGGGTTTTCGCTAAGTGTACTGGAAGCAATGGCGGCTGGTTTGCCATTATTGCTAAGTGATATTGTATCTTTCAGGGAGCAATGTGAAGACACGGCAGCTTATTTTTCATTGAATGATGTGCAAACATTTGCTGCACAGGTAACCGCATTTACAAAAAAACCAAAGCAGGAGTTATTGCAAATTGCCGACAGAGGAAGAGAGCGGGCATTAAAATATTTTACACTGACACAGCATATACAGGGGCTTAATAAAATTTACAGTGAAATAACCATATAACACAAAGCGCTGTAAGCAGTATGTTTTAACGGGGTTTGCTTAAATTTGAACTTTAAAATTTATCAGTATGTGCGGTATATCGGGATTTGCAGATTTTAGCAAGAAAACAAACAGGGATATCCTGGAAAAAATGAACAGGATAATGGCTCATCGTGGGCCTGATGGGGAAGGATACGGCATATATGAAACAGGCAATGCCGTAACTGGTCTTGGCCACCGGCGCCTCAGCATTATTGATCTTACCGAAGGAGGAAGCCAGCCGCAAACTTATGAGCACTTACACATAACTTTTAATGGTGAAATTTATAATTACGCTGAAATAAAAAAGACCTTACAGGAAAAGGGACACCAGTTTCACAGCCATAGCGATACAGAAGTTATCCTGCATGCTTATGCAGAGTGGGGCAGTGCCGCATTGCAAAAATTTATCGGCATGTTTGCCTTTGTTATTTACGACGAAAGGACACAAAAATTATTTGGCTGCAGGGACAGGGCCGGGGTTAAACCATTTTTTTATTACTGGAAAGATGGACTCTTTTTATTTGCATCGGAATTAAAAGCCATCATGCAGCACCCCGGCTTTAAAAAGGAAATAAATATAAATGCAGCAGCTGCTTATATGCAGCATCAATATGTTCCAACGCCACATTGTATTTTTAATAACACCGAAAAATTAAAGCCCGGCTATTTTATTGAGCTTGATTTGCAAAAAAAGCAACTGAACACTACCCAATACTGGAACGTGTATGACGCTTATAATAAACCGGCTTTAAATATTGATTTGCCGGAAGCAATAACGGAAACAGAAAAAATTCTTACAAAGGCATTTCAATACCGTATGGTAAGTGATGTGCCTGTGGGTGTTTTTTTAAGTGGCGGTTACGACAGCAGTTGTGTTACTGCCCTGCTTCAGGCAAACAATACTGAAAAAATAAAAACATTTACTATCGGCGTTCCCGATGCCGGGCTTAACGAAGCACCTTACGCAAAAGATATTGCCAGCCACCTCGGCACCGACCACACAGAATATTATTGTACCGAAAAGGAAGCGCTTGAATTAATTCCGGATTTGCCATTTTTTTATGATGAACCTTTTGCAGACAGCAGCGCAATACCTACTTCGCTGGTAAGTAAAATTGCAAGGGAAAAAGTAACGGTTGCATTGTCTGCCGATGCGGGGGATGAAATATTTGCTGGTTATAACCGCTACGATTACATCATGAAATATGGCACCAGGATACGCAACATACCCGGGTTTTTACGTAAAAGTGCCGCTGCAGTTATGGATGTGGTTCCGGCAAATTACATTCCGGTGCTAAATAAAAAATACCTTTTTCACAGCCGGTATGAAAAAGTTAAAACACTTTTTAAAAACCCATCCGAACAAAACCTGCTGTTAAGCCTTACCAGCCAAATGAGCAACGAAGATATTGGCCGGCTTTTTATGGCACCCGCTAATAAAATTATTTCTGCATTCGACAGTGAAGAGCTAACAAGCGAAAATTATTCTTTATTAGCTTACATGATGGCGAAGGATTACCAGACGTACCTGCTGGATGATATTTTACAAAAAGTAGACAGGGCCACCATGAGTGTAAGCCTTGAAGGAAGAGAGCCATTCCTGGATCAGAATATTATTGAATGGGCGGCACGTTTACCAATGAACTTTAAGTACAACAATGGCGATAAAAAATTCATCATAAAGCAGATTGTACATAAATACATTCCGCAACAAATGATGGACAGACCTAAAATGGGCTTTGGAATACCATTGGGTAACTGGTTGCAAAGCCACTTAAAGCCATTTGTTGACAAATATTTTGACGAGCCTTTTATTACCAGGCAAAATATTTTTAACTACAGCGAAATACAACGAATAAAAAATTCGTTTTACAAAGGCAAAGTGGAAAGAGCAGAAAAAATATGGACTCTGCTTATGTTTCAGATGTGGTACGATAAGTGGATGAACAATAATTAACCAATGGCTGCTGCAAACCTGTTAAAAACCGCAATAAAAAACCCTGCTTATAAATCAGTAGCCACCTATATATTCACCAACTTTTTTTCAAAAGGTATTTCGCTGCTATTAATACCGCTTTTTACCAATCCTCGTTATCTTACTCCTACTGATAATGGTGTGTTAAGCCTTTTTTCCAGCAACCTTATGCTGATAGCACCCTTTGTGGGGCTTGGGATGATACAGTCCTCCAGTGCAGATTTTTTTAAAAAGAATAAGGAAGATTTTTCAAGAGCCTTCACTGCTAATTTTTTAATATCACTGTTTCTTACCTGTATAGCCTCAGTAATTCTTTATTTTTTCAGGGATTTACTGCAAAAAAAATTCGGCCTGCCGGATTCGTTTGCCTTCATCATTCCTTTTATAGCCTTTCTTATTTTTTGCGGCGAACAGCTTTTTACACTTATCCGTAACAGGAACGAAGTAAAAAAATTTGGCTCTGCCGGTATCACAAAGGCTATAATTGAGTACGGCGTTTCAGTAATCTTGGTAGTATTTTTTTTCCAGGGATGGCAGGGCAGGGTTTGGGGAATTGCCATATCGCTTCTCGTAATAAACATTCTAGGTTTTTTCTATTATGCAAAACATAATTACCTCAACTTTAAATTTACACTGCACCATGTTTGGGACGAAGTAAAATTCGGGATACCGGTAATTACATACCAGTTATGTGTGTTTATGCTGGGTACCACCAATAAATTATTCCTGGCCATATTTAATGCCGATAAATACCAGCTGGGTATTTACGCCGTAGCTTGTGTTTTTGGTACGCTGGTTGGATACCTGGGACAAAGCATTTTTTTATACGTGCAGCCAAAAGTATATAAATCCATAAGCGATGGTACAGCCACTATGGCAAGCTTGCGTAAAGAGTTTTTTAATTATCTTTTTATGCTTACTGCAGTAGCAGTGCCTTGTGTGTTGTTTGTTTTATTTTTATACTACTATGTAATTAATAAAATTTACCTGCCGGGTATACCCTTATTCTTTATGGTGTCTGTATCATCATTTATCTGGCAGCTGAATAATTATCTCTTTCTTTTTCTTTTGTATTTTAAAGCCAAAAGAAAAATTTTCATCTTGTCGGGCATTTCAGTAGCTATTTCAATAATTGTGAATACTGTAATGGTAAAAAACTTTCTTATTACAGGCGATGCACTCGCAAGCTTGATCAATACCTGTATTTTCAGCCTGCTGGTATTTTTCTTTATAAGAAAATTAGTACAAAGTAAATTTGCTAACAAGGCTGCTGCAGCATCCTGATTTTTCAACCTTATATATGAAATCAACTTTAGCCCCTATTGTATTTTTTGGTTTTAACAGGCCTTTGCATACCCGTCAGGTACTTGAATCGCTAAGCCGCAACCCGCTTGCTGCAGAATCTGTATTATATATTTTTATTGACGGACCAAAGCCCGGAGCAAACGAGGCTGCTTTAAATGCAATTACCGAAGTAAAAAAAGTTATTCGGGAAAAACAATGGTGTAAAGAAGTGCATATTGAAGAGTCCGGAACCAACAAAGGGTTAATAAAAGCAAATGTGGAAGGAGTAACAAAAATCATTAATCAGTATGGGAAAATGATTGCCATAGAAGATGACAATCTTCTTTCACCCGGTTTTTTGCAATTCATGAATGATGCGCTTAATTTTTACGAAAACAACCCGAAAGTGATGCATATAGCGGCTTTCAGAAGGCCTGACCTGAACCATGTTGATGTAAAAGAGTCCACTTACTTTTTTTATCACACCACCACATGGGGATGGGCCACCTGGAAACGGGCCTGGGATAATTACAGCCTTGACGCAATGGCAGTGAGAGAAAAGGTGAAGAAGAAAGGCCATATTAATAAACTGAATATGGACAACACTTTTGAATTTTACTGGGGCCTTAAGGCGGTTGCATTAGGCAAACTGAGAAGCTGGAACGCTATCTGGCATTCAACTGTTTTTTTAAATGATGGATTATGTTTGTATCCGCAAAAATCACTGGTGGCAAATATCGGGCATGATGGCAGTGGCACCAACTGCGAACCCGATGAGCGCTTTGATATTGCTAATAACGAACTGGCAACAGCAATTCCTGTTACTGCTATCCCGCTGCAAAATCATGAGGGCATTCGTAAAGCATACATTAAACTGCACCCGTTGCAGTACCGCTTTATGTTTATTGTAAAACATTATTTGAGGTATATCTTCCGGTAAATATTTTTTAATGAAGCAACCTGGTATTAAAAAAGTACTTTTCATTTCTTACGATGGCCTTACAGATCCGTTGGGACAAAGCCAGGTAATTCCATACCTGGCAGGGCTTACTGAAAAAGGTTATGCCTTTACTATTTTAAGCTGCGATAAACCTGCAAAATATGCAGCCAATAAAGAGTATGTTGAACAATTACTGGCGCCTTACCCAATAAAATGGGTTTCCATACCTTATCATAAAAATCCTCCTGTGCTTTCCTCGTTGTATGATTATTATAAAATGAGATCAACAGCATTGAAACAGCATAAACAAGAGGGGTTTGACATTGTACACACACGCCCCGGGCTGCCTCAATTGGCAGCGCTTTATTTAAAAAAGAAAGCACCCGGTATAAAATTTATGAATGATATCCGTGGCTTTTGGGCCGATGAAAGGGTGGATGGCGGTATGTGGAATTTAAAAAACCCGCTTTATAAAATCATTTATAATTTCTTCAGGGCAAAAGAAGATAAGTGTGCTGCTATAGCTGAATATAATACCTGCCTTACTTACAGAGGGAAGGAAGAAATTTTAAAATGGAAAAATGTGCCGCAACCAGTTAAGCTGGAAGTGGTACCCTGCAGTGTTGACCTGGAATTGTTTAACCCGGAAAATATTGATACAGGGAAAAAAGAACAATTCAGGAAAGAGCTGAACATTAACGAAGGTGATTTTATTGTGAGTTACCTTGGTTCAATCGGCGGCTGGTATCTTACGAACGAAATGATGCAGTTTTGCAGCACTTTGCTTAAGCGCAAACCCGAAGCAAGGTTCTTATTTATTTCTAACAACAACCACCAGGATATTATTGATGCCGCTAACAAATACAATATACCGGCTGATAAGATCATTGTAAAATTTGGGCGCAGAGATGATGTGCCTGTGTTGCTTTCGTTCAGCAATTATTCATTATTCTTTATAAAACCCTGTTACTCCAAATTGTCTTCATCGCCTACAAAGCATGGTGAAATAATGGCATTAGGCATTCCGGTAATTGCTAATAGTGGAGTAGGTGATGTTAAGGAAATTGTAGAAAAATATGAAGGAGGCTTTGTGCTGGATGGATTTACACAACAGGAAATGGATGCCGTAGTGGATAAAATGCTGCAGCCCGGTCTTACATTTAACAGCCAAAAAATAAGAGAAGGAGCAAAAGATTTTTATGACCTTTATAAAACCGTAAATACATACGCAATGGTTTACGATAAAATTACTGAACCTGTTTAGCGCCGTTCTTAAAACTAATTATGCAGAAGAAATATTTAATTGTTGGTGCCGGCTTTTCCGGTGCGGTGCTTGCTAACCAGCTTGCAGCAAAAAGCAACTGCACCATTGATGTGTGGGATGAAAGAGACCATATTGGAGGCAACTGTCATACAGAAAGAGATGAGGAAACCGGCGTGATGGTGCACAAATACGGTCCGCATATTTTTAATACGGATAAAAAAGAGATTTGGGATTTTGTAAACAGTATAGCTCCTTTCCAGCCTTTTGTAAACAGGGTTAAAGCCATGTACAATGGAAAAATATATTCACTGCCCGTTAACCTGCATACCATAAACCAGTTTTTTAATAAGGCTTTTAACCCGGAAGAAGCCAAAGCTTTTATTGCCGAACAAGCCGACAATAGTATTAAAGAGCCACAATCTTTTGAGGAGCAGGCAATGAAATTTATTGGCAAAGATTTGTATAAAGCATTTTTTTACGGCTACACAAAAAAGCAATGGGGCTGCGAGCCTTCAGAACTGCCGGCTTCTATTTTAAAAAGGCTGCCGGTTCGTTTTAATTACGATGATAATTATTACAACAATCCGTACCAGGGTATTCCTGTAAATGGCTATACAGATCTGATTGAAAAAATGCTCAGCAACAGCAACATTTCGGTACAGCTGAACAAAAAGTTTGTTTTTGAAAAAGATTTACTGAACACCTACGATCATATTTTTTATACCGGCCCTGTAGATGCATTTTATAACTACATGCACGGAAGGCTTAGTTACCGCACAGTAACTTTCGAAAAGCATACCGCTGATGGCGACTACCAGGGAAATGCAGTAATTAATTACTGCGATGCGGAAGTGCCTTATACACGTGTGCATGAGCACAAACATTTTGCACCATGGGAACAGCACGAAAAAACAGTTTATTTTAAAGAATATAGTAAAGAAACCGCTCCCGGGGATGTACCGTATTATCCTAAAAGACTGGCGTCTGATATGCAAATATTTGAAAAATACCAGGCAGAAGCTCTTAAAGAAAACCGCATCTCTTTCCTTGGCAGGCTGGCTACTTACCGGTATATGGATATGCACCATGTAATAGGTGAGGCACTTCAGTTTTCAGCCAGTTATTTGCAGGCACAAACCAGTGGTGCAGCACTGCCAGTTTTTCCTTAATATTTAGCTCATAAATTATTGCTGCTTAATACAATAAAAGAGCACCTCCCCCGTTATAACCATATCCAAATCTATTAAAAACTAAACTCCAAACCTATGGAAAAGGTTATAGCTGTGGTTGTAACATACAACCGCCTTTCCCTTCTACGTGAATGTATTGATTCTTTACGTACCCAAACACGCAAGCCAGATGCCATTCTTGTTGTAAATAATGGAAGTACTGATAATACACTACAATGGCTGCAGCAACAATCCGACATTATTACAGTAAACCAGGAAAACTGCGGTGGCGCAGGCGGGTTTAATACAGCTATTGAAAAAGGATACCGTTTAGGCTATGAGTGGATTTGGTGTATGGATGATGATGGGCAGCCAAAAGAAGACGCATTGGAGAATCTGCTGGCTGTAAGCGGCAACGATTTAAAATTGTTTAATTGTGCCGTTATTAATAAAGACGATAAAAAATCTTTTGTTTGGAATACCGGCGGTCATAAATCACTTGATGAAGTACCGGGAAATTTAATTGAAGGTATTGGCCATCCCTTTAACGGCACCTTTATTAACCGCCGTATTGTAGAGCGTGTAGGAACACCCAAAGCAAAATTCTTTTTATGGGGCGATGAAACTGAATATTACTACCGCATAGTAAAACAAAACGGAATTCCTGTTTGTACAGTTGCAAACAGTATTCACTACCATCCTGCTGCTACTTTCTCATTTAAGCAGGACTGGGATTATAAATCAGCCTGGAAAATGTATTACTATATCCGCAACAGGTTCTTTATTCACCGGGCAAAATTCAATCTTAAAATTGTGGCCTTGCTAAACTATTTCTGTTTCCTGGCTGCAGTTGCAGGCGTGGTGGTGTTTTTTCAAAAAACGAATAAGCTTAAAAAACTCAACTTTATTTTGTGGCCTGCTATGGATGCTTTTGTAAACAATTTTACTGCAACACCTGCAGTAATACTGGAACGATTGAAAGTAAAATCAGAAAACAGCTTTAATACAAATATTGCAAACTCCTTTAAAACATTCTGGTCCCTGTTATTTGCACAGTCTGCACTGGCAAAAAAGATACAGGCCCAATAAGAGCATATACCCTGAAAACTACAACACAGGCTTGCTTAATTCTTTAAGCAAGCCTTTTTGTTTGGCTGCGTCCTGTATCAGGAAAATAGAAATAACAAAAAAGGGCATACAGGGAATTTTGTAACGGCACAGGCTTCCAAAATTAAGTGTGGTGGCGCCTACAAAAAGTGCAAACAAAAGCGAAAACAAAAAACAGTAAAGCGCCAGCGGGTTTCTGCTAAGTGTTTGAAAAGCGGTTTTGAGCCCGGCCTTATAAAAAACCATTATTGTAAAAAACATCAATGTCATCCCTTCCAGCGATGAGAGTATGGTAGATGGCTTTTTAGACTCCCATATAAAAGGACGGAAAAAAGTTGTGCCAATAAAAACGGGCGCCATTTTAATCAGCCCTGTAATACTTCCGTCAAAATCAGAACCATAAGTAAACATCGAACTCGAATTATCATCTCTTTGCTGATTTTCATAAGCCTCATTCATGTTTTTTACATTTTTAGTAAGGCTTTCAACAGCATATTGCCCCATTTCTTCTTTCAGGTTATCTAAAATTCTTGTAAATGCAAAAACAGAGCCTGCAATTAACAGTGGCGCCAGCACCAGTTTAACTGCCCTGTTATTAACCAGCCCCACATTTTTAAGAATGAGGTATAATATAAAAAAAGGCACGTATGAAATAAGTATATAAGGCTTAATTACCCATAAAAAGTACCCAAAAACAAGCAGGAAAATGGTGTTTTTAATAAGCCCGGTGTGCTTCACAAATATTTGATACATGGAGTAGGTTATCCAGCCAATAGCAGCTATACAAATACTGTCTTTCAAAATGCCTGAACTCCAGAAAACAAATGTGGGCAGGTATAAAATTGCAATTGCAAACTTGCGGTGCAGGTGCGGATATTGCTCGTAAAAAAACAAAAAAAGTTTCCAGGCACCAGTAAAAGCCAACAATGAAAATACAAGGTTGGTGAGCAGGTATTTACCCAAAGTAAAGAAAGATATTACAGCCACAAACCGTACAACCATAAAATTGGGTTCATTCAGCAGGTAGCCACGATTCCATGAATTCCTCAGCAACGATTCGTCAAACAAAGGAGCTTTTTGCAATATCCATTTAACATTCGAAAAATCCTTCAGCATTAAATCATAAAGATTTTTACCTTCTGTCTGGTATAGCACGAACGAATCCCCGGGAGAAAGCTTCCAGTTAAAAAATGCAAACGCCAGTACAATCAGCGACTTTATCCAAAAGCCGTAGGCATGATAAAACTGCAGCACAGGATCTTTAAGTGCCCGGCGTTGTACCCTGAATATAAAAAAGAAGAATGCCACATACAGCGGGAACAATAAAAATTCAAAAAGCGCCATGTAATTGTTTTGATGAATGTGCAGCCCGTACAGCTGTATGCTATTAACTCAAAATTATTTGAATTTCTGATTTTTCTTTCAACAATATGAAGGTATTTTTGAAAACTATAAACAATTATCATTTTTTGAAGCAGCCACCTTTAAAAAAACTAATACGCATTACCACTGTGCCAATGGCTTTGCGTTATTTATTACCCGGGCAAATGCAGTTTATGCAGCAACACGGCTTTGATGTGCTGATGATAAGCGCAGACGGTCCTGAGCTTAACGATGTAATAAAAAATGAGGGCTGCAGACATGTAATTGTGCCAATGACGAGGAAGATAACCCCCTGGCAGGATTTGAAATGCCTGTTTCAGCTTATCAGCGTTTTTAAAAAGGAAAAACCGGATATAGTGCATACACATACACCCAAGGCAGGTTTACTGGGTATGCTGGCTGCTAAACTTTGTGGCGTTAAAGTGCGCATTCATACTGTTGCCGGTATGCCGCTGATGGTGGAAAAAGGGTTTAAGCTTAAGTTGCTGACATTTATTGAAAAGCTTACTTATTGGGCAGCCAATCATGTTTGGCCCAACAGCGGCTCCTTATATAATTATATTACTGAGCACAGGCTCACCACTCCAAAAAAACTGCAGATCATCAGTAAGGGATCAACAAATGGTATTAACCTTGCCCGTTTTAATAAAGAGGCTTTAACCAGCGAAGGCATCACCGCAATAAAAAAACAAATTCAATTTTCGGAAAATTGTGTTTACTTATTATGTATTGGGCGGCTGGTAGCGGATAAAGGCATTGTTGAGCTGATGCATGTGTTTGGCAACCTGCAGCAAAAATTTTCGCAATTAAGACTGGTGCTTGTAGGAGATTTTGAAGATGAACTTGATCCACTGCCGCAGGATGTACACAGGCAGATTGAAAGCGACCCGGCTGTTATTCATATCACCTGGACGCAACAGGTGGAATATTTTATGCAGGTATGCAATTACTTTATCTTTCCATCCCACCGGGAAGGTTTCCCCAATGTATTGTTGCAGGCAGGAGCGATGCAGTTACCAATTGTTTGCAGCCGTATAGCTGGTAACGTGGATATTGTTACAAACAATGAAACCGGGTTGATATTTGAGAGGGGTGATGAAGTACAGATGCTGACACAATTGGAATATGCCATTAAAGAACCAGGGCTCATGACAAAAATGGCGGCAACACTATACAAAAATGTGTACAATGATTACCAAAGGGAAAATATCTGGCAAAATATTCTGGCAACCTATAATTCATTACTAAATTTAAACAACAAATAATACCCGTATGATAATTATAGGTTACTCAGGTCATGGCTTTGTTGTTTGCGGCATTATAAAAGCAGCAGGTAAAATCATTACCGGTTATTGCGACAGTGAAGAAAAAAAATACAACCCATTTTCGCTTGTTTATTTTGGTAAAGAAGACAGTGCCGCCGCTATAGCAGCGTTTCAACAAAATGATTTTTTTATTTCAATTGGAGATAACAACATACGGGAAAAGGTTTATAACAAACTGGCGCAATTGAACCTTTTGCCGGCAAATGTTATTCATCCTTCAGCCATTATTGATTCATCGTCTTTTATTCAATCAAATGGTGTAATGATTGCTGCTGGTGCAATAATTAACCCTTTGGCAAAAATTGGTGCCGGCGCTATTTGTAACACAGGCAGCATTATAGAGCATGAATGCGTAGTGGGAGATTTTGCTCATATTGGTCCCGGCACTATATTATGCGGTAACGTAAAAGTAGGTAACTGCAGTTTTGTGGGGGCCGGTGCGGTAGTGCGTCAGGGAATCACAATAGGTAACAATGCTATAATTGGCGCCGGCGCAGTGGTTGTAAAAGATGTGGCCGGCGGCACCACCGTTGTCGGTATACCGGCGGCTGTAAAATAATCATCTTCTTTTACCGTTTAATTGCTGCTAACTGCAAAGTCTTTCTCATACCTTTGCTGCGCAAAAAACAATTATTTTATGAAAGTATTAGTTACCGGCGGCGCCGGTTATATTGGCTCAGTTTTAGTGCGCCAGCTGTTGAATAAAAATTTCCAGGTACGTGCATTTGATTCTTTAAAATTTGGTGGTGATGCATTGTATGACGTAATGCAGCATCCCAATTTTGAATTTATGAAAGGAGATGTGCGTAATGCAGCAGATGTTGACAAGGCGCTGGAAGGCATTGATGCGGTGGCGCATCTTGCAGCAATAGTAGGCGACCCGGCCTGTAAAAAATTCAGCGATGAGGCAAAGGAAACCAACTGGGAAGGAAGCGTAAACCTTTTTGAAAAAGCGGAGAAAGCCGGGGTAAAACGTTTTGTTTTTGCCAGCACGTGCAGCAACTACGGCAAAATGCCCGACCCAAATTCTTTTGTTACCGAAACATCAGAACTGAACCCTGTAAGTTTATATGCAGAACTGAAAGTGAAGTTTGAAAACTACATCATGCACGACCGCAAGGATACAAAAATGTGCAGCACTGCGTTACGCTTCAGTACAGTGTATGGTTTTTCTCCCCGTATCCGTTTTGATTTAACAGTGAATGAATTTACACGTAATGCATCATTGAAAGGCGAGCAGGAAATATGGGGTGCACAGTTCTGGAGGCCTTACTGCCATGTGGATGACCTGGCAAGAGCTGTGGTCCTCGTAATAGAAAGCCCCGAAGAAAAGGTAAAGTCAAATGTGTTCAACGTGGGCAGCACCGAAGAAAACTATAACAAAGGCATGATCATTGAAGAAGTTTGCAAAGTAGTGCCCAATGTAAAAGTGAATTATGTTGAAATGAATGAAGACCCCCGTGATTACAGGGTTAACTTTGATAAAATTAAAAATGAACTGGGCTTTACCATTACCAAAACAGTACCCGATGGTGTAAAAGAAATTTACACGCTGATGAAGACCGGCATTATTGATGATGCTTACGGCCCCAAGTTCAGGAATATTTAATTAAGCAAACCAATTGTATAAAGGGCAGTGTTTAACTGCCCTTCTTTTAAACTCCATGAACAAATTAATATTACCCAATATTAAATACCTGCATATTGTTCGTGGACTGGCCGCTTTGCTGGTGGTTGTATTTCATGCAAAATTTGTTTTTTGGGTAGGCGGTAATGTGTATGCCGCAAAAATGGGCTTTCATTCAGTATGGGATTACCTGCTTTTTGGTATCGACATGCTTTCTTCCTGCGGTAAAGAATGCGTGGTAATTTTCTTCATCCTCTCAGCCTTTGTAATTAAGCATTCCTTTTCCAGCCACCATTACAGCTGGATGAATTTTTATAAAATAAGGCTGATAAGAATTTACTGGCCCTTCCTGTTGTCCATGCTTTTTTCCATCGCCATGCTGTTTGTTTGTGTAAAATATATTAACCCGCAGGTGTACACCACTTCCTTGCGTGAATACAATACAAGGCTCACAGCAGCATACGATGGCTTTTCTGTACAGCAGGTGTTCAAAACCGTTTTTTTTATTTACAAAGGCGAGTTTGCCGGTTTCAATTATGCCTACTGGTCGTTGGGGCACGAACTCATTTTTTATTTATTGTTTCCCTTTTATAATAAACTTACCCGTAAAACAATTTTATTTCCTGCCATTGCATTCATTGCTTTATTCCTGCTAACAGGCTTATCGGTGTTTTATTACCAGCTCTTTTTTCTTGCTGGTCTTTTACTGTACGATTATTTTTTTCACGCTTCACAAAAGCCCGTTATAAAAAATAAGCTGCTGTATGCTGTTGTGCTTGCCGGTTTTTTTGTAGCGGTAAATGTGGCCAACAGGGCTGTGTCTGAAAAATTTTCAGATGTGGTAACATTGTTATATGCTTTTTTCATTTTCGATTATGTCATTTATTTTATTAAAAACAAAAACAAGGCACTTATGAAGCTGGGCGACATCAGCTACAGCCTTTACCTGAATCACTTGCCTTTATTGCTGCTGTTTTATTCGTTGGTAACGTTGTATGCAGGTCAGTTGGTGTTCTTCAGCCGTATTCCTTATTACTCGGGAGTATTGTTTGCACTGATGCTTACCATTCCATTGTACCTGTTAATGGAAAAGCCATCCATAAAATACCTGCGTAAACTGCGGCAATAGCAGTATATAAAAACCGTTTTAATAACTTTGTAATCATCAATAACCTAAAACCCCCTATATGCTTTTATTAAGTGGCCCGAATATGGGCGGTAACGAATTGAAATATGTAACGGAATGCATTACCACCGGCTGGGTAAGCAGTGTGGGTGCCTATGTTGACCAATTTGAAAAAATGAGCGCTGAGTTTGCCGGAACAAAATATGCCGTGGCCACCAGCAGTGGCACCACCGCATTGCATATTTGTCTTATACTGATGGATGTAAAACAGGATGATCTCATCATTGCTCCCAATATCACTTTCATTGCCACACTCAACTCCATTAAATATACCGGTGCCGATCCCATTTTGATTGATACAGATGAAAACAACTGGCAGATGGACCTGAACTTGCTGGAAGAATTCCTAATCAACGAAACGGAACAGCGCAACAACGTTTGCTATCATATAAAAACCGGCAGAAGAATTCCCCTCATAATGCCTGTGCATGTGTTGGGTAATATTTGTGATATGGACAGGCTGCTGGCGTTGGCGAAACAACATAATTTAACAGTGATTGAAGACAGTACCGAAGCGCTGGGCAGTTATTACAAAGGCAAACATGCGGGCAGTTTCGGGCTGATGGGTACTTTCAGTTACAACGGAAATAAGATCATCACCACCGGCGGCGGCGGCATGATTGTTACTAATGATGAAACGCTGGCAAAAAAAGCAAAACATCTTACCACGCAGGCCAAGAGCGACCCGTTTGAATATATCCATGATGAAATTGGTTACAACTACCGCCTAGTAAATGTGGCTGCTGCCATGGGTGTGGCACAAATGGAGCAGCTGCCGGGTTTTATCAAACGCAAACACGAAATCATAGCGCTGTATAAAAAGGAATTAAGCGGTGTGGGTGATATTACCTTCCAGGAAGTAAGCGCCGATGTAAACCCCAACTGGTGGATGCCCACTATTAAAACAATAAAGCAAAAGGAAGTGCTGAAGGTGCTGAACGAAAATAAAATGCAAAGCCGCCCGTTCTGGGTGCCCATGAACCAGCTGCGCATGTTTACAAATTATTTGTATTACAATAAAACTGATCGCTCCAATTTTGTATACCAGCATTGCTTAAGCATACCATGTTCAACATATATTACAGATGAGCAGGTGAAAGCCGTGTGCGAAAAAATTAAATCCTGTTATTAAGTGAGCCGTTGTTCAGTAACAAACATCGTTGTGTCACTCACTTATACTACATACCTTTAATCAACTTTTACCCAAGCGCAGTATGTATCTTTTTTTTAAACGTGTTTTCGATATTTTAATAGCAGGTATTGCACTAATACTTTTATCCCCGGTTTTAATTCCCAGTATAATTATTTTGCTTTTTACCGGAGAGCATGAAGTTTTTTACAAACAAAAACGTATTGGTTACAAAAACAAACCATTTGGTATATGGAAGTTTGCCACCATGCTTAAAAACAGCCCTAATATTGGCACCGGCGAAATAACATTGCGTAACGATCCCCGTGTAACATCCTTTGGCAAACTGCTGCGTATTACTAAAATAAACGAGCTGCCACAAATCATCAATGTGTTTAAAGGCGATATGAGTATTGTAGGCCCACGGCCATTAATGGAGGTGAGTGTAAAGTTGTACCCTGAAGAGATCCGTAATAAAATTTACAACTGCAAACCGGGGATGACGGGTATTGGCTCCCTCATTTTCCGGGATGAAGAAAAAATAATATCGGATGCAGAAGATCCCAAAGCCATGTACGCAAAAATCTATCCCTATAAAGGCGAACTGGAAATGTGGTACCAGCAGCATGCCTCGCTGTACACTGATTTCATGATCATCTTTCTCACTGCATGGTCAATTGTCTTTCCTAAAAATCAGCTGGTTAATAAAGTTTTTAAAGACCTGCCCCAAAGAAGTTTTTAACCTGTTTATCTTTTTTTCATATTTTTTAAACAAATTGCGGAACTGTTTGTAATAGCAAAAAGGCAGTTTCGATGAATTCCTTTACTATTAAAGATTTAGAAAACTTAAGCGGCATTAAAGCGCACACCATACGCATTTGGGAACAACGCTATTCTTTTATAAAGCCCGGGCGTACCGGTACCAATATTCGTTATTACAGCAACGAGGAGCTTAAGAAGATACTGAATGTAGCCCTGCTTAATAAATATGGTTTTAAAATATCGCATATAGATAAGATGGCGGAGGGGGAGATGAGGGAAAAAATTTTAGCCCTTAACCAGGCAGAAGCCGTGCAGGAACGGATAGTAAACGACCTGATACAATGCATGGTGGATATTGATATGGAAAAACTGGAGCAGGTGCTGGACAAGCACATCGCCACCAAAGGAATTGAAAGAACTATTACACAAATTATATTTCCCTTCCTGGAACGAATAGGGATATTGTGGCTTACCAATCATATTAACCCGGCCCAGGAGCACCTGGTAAGCAATATTATCAGGCAAAAACTGATAACCGGTATTGACAGCATCAGTACTTCTTTGAAAGTAAATAAAACAGTATTGCTGTTTTTGCCTGAAGGAGAATACCACGAAATGGGGTTGCTTTTTGTAAACTATCTTTTAAAAAGCAGGGGGGTTGCCACCATCTATCTCGGCTCCAATATTCCTTTAAAAGATGTTGATTATGTGGTAAAACTAAAGAAGCCGGACTTTTTATATGTTCATCTCACTACTGTTGGTCAAAATTTCAATTTCGATAAATTCATTACAAACGTATCACAGCGTTTCCCCTCCATTCCTGTTGTTGTATCTGGCCAGTTAACTAATACTTATCAAAAAAAGATACATCCACCGCTTACCTTTATAAAGTCGCTGGCAGGAGTTATGGAATTTGTTACCGGCTTCCACCGTTCATAAAGCTGAGGTTGCTTTTATCCTGTTTAATTTACTATTTAAGAAAATTAAACAAAAAGCCTTTGTCATTCTAAAAATTCTGTTTAACTTTAATTATTAAAAATTAAACAAAATGTCCTCCATCGAATTTAACGACATGGTGGTTAACAATGCAGAATACCTGAGGCCCTTTGCTGTAACACTTACCCGTGACCAGGAAACGGCCAGGGATTTATTGCAGGAAACTATGTTCCGGGCATTGGCCAATAAGGAAAAATACAATGTGGGTACAAATATTAAGGCATGGCTGTACACCATCATGCGCAATATTTTTATAAATGATTACCGCCGCAGGGCTAAACAAGCCAAGGTGCTGGATAATGGTATAAATGATTTTTTGCTGGACAGCAAGCAGCACGCTATTGCCAATAAAGCAGAGAGTAATTTGTACGCTAAAGAAATTCAGCAGGCTGTTTACAATCTTCCTGATATATTCCGCAACCCTTTTATGTTGTATTTTGAAGGGTATAAATACAATGAAATTGCAGACATGCTGAAAGAACCGTTGGGCACCATTAAAAGCAGGATACATTTTGCCCGCAAGCTGTTAAAGGAGCAGCTCGACAGATTTTAATCAGCAGGTTTTACCCGTTTTAAATTTCAATATCAGTAATAAAGCATTTGAAGAAAACAGTAGTAATAGGAAGCGGATTTGCCGGTCTTTCGGCCGCATGTTACCTGGCAAAAGCAGGATATTCGGTAACCGTACTGGAAAAACAATCCGTACCGGGCGGCCGTGCCCGGCAGTTGAAAGAAGAGGGGTTTACATTTGACATGGGCCCAAGCTGGTACTGGATGCCCGAAGTGTTTGAACGCTTTTTCGAACAATTTGGGAAAAAAGTTTCAGACTATTACCAGTTAGAAAGGCTTGACCCGTCTTATCGTATTTATTGGAAAGAAGGAACGATGGATGTGCCGGCAAATTATAATGAACTGAAAAGTTTATTTGAACAAATGGAACCGGGGAGTGGTGCAAAGCTGGACAGTTTTATGGCTGAAGCAGAGTACAAGTACAGGGTGGGCATTCATAAACTGGTGCATAAACCCGGCAGAAGTATTGCTGAATTTTTAGACTGGGAAGTAATAAAAGGGGTATTTCGGCTGGATGTTTTTGCTAATATGCAAAGCCATGTTGCTAAACATTTCAAACATCCGCAATTGCGGCAAATGATGGAATTCCCTGTTTTGTTTTTAGGCGCACTTCCTAAAAGCATACCTGCTTTATATAGTTTAATGAATTATGCAGATATTAAACTGGGTACCTGGTATCCAAAAGGCGGTATGTACAAAGTGGTGGAAGCTATGTACAGCCTTGCAACAGAGCTGGGCGTGCAATTTGAATTTGATTGTGATGTAACATCCATTGAAGTAATATCAGGCAATGCAAATGCAGTAATAGCTCAAAAGACCACGAACGACAAACGACAAACGACAAACTATTCCGCTGATGTAGTGATAGGCGGAGCCGACTATAATTTTATTGAAACCAAACTACTGCCCGAAAACTGTAGAACTTATACCAATGATTACTGGAACAAAAGAGTGATGGCGCCTGCTTGTTTGTTATATTACATTGGTATAAATAAACGGTTGAATAATGTACTGCATCATTCGCTTTTTTTTGATACAGATTTTGAAGTGCATGGGAATGAAATTTATACACAACCACAATGGCCGAGTAACCCCCTGTTTTATGTAAGTGCATCTTCAGTAACTGATGATGCGGTAGCCCCCGCTGGTTGTGAAAATCTGGTTTTTTTAATTCCGGTGGCTGCGGGGCTTGAAAATGATGACGAAGCATTAAGGGAAAGATATTTGAATAATATATTGCAACGCTTTGAACAACGGACAGGCCAACCTGTGAAAGATCATATCATTTACAAAAAATCTTACTCGGTAAGTAATTTCGTAAGTGATTATAACTCTTTTAAAGGGAATGCCTACGGTTTGGCAAATACACTGATGCAAACCGCAGTATTGCGCCCCCGCTGCAAAAGCAAAAAAGTAAACAACTTGTTTTACACAGGGCAGCTTACGGTGCCGGGTCCAGGTGTTCCGCCCAGCCTCATCAGTGGCGAAGTGGTGGCGAAAGAAGTGATGAAAGAATTTAAACAAAAATAGAAACTATTAAATCATCCGGTTTATGATGCATCTATTTCATAACACCAGTCAGCAGTGCAGTAAAATAACTACTGAGTTGTACAGCACCTCTTTCAGCAGTGCTATTAAACTGCTGCATAAAGACCTGCGCACACCCATTTATAATATTTATGGTTTTGTGCGCTTTGCTGACGAGATAGTGGACACTTTTCATGAACACGATAAAACAGCACTGCTGGAAGAATTTAAAAGGGATACTTATACCGCCATTGAAAGAAAGATAAGCCTTAACCCGGTTTTACATAGTTTTCAGCTAACAGTAAATGAGTATAATATTGATTTAAACCTGGTGGAAGCTTTTTTTAAAAGTATGGAATGGGACCTGAGTAAACACCGTTATGATGCTGCCGGTTATGCCGCATATATTTATGGCAGTGCCGAAGTGGTGGGGCTCATGTGCCTGTATGTTTTTTGTGAAGGCAATAAACAATTGTTTGAAAAATTAAAACCATCTGCACAGGCATTAGGCGCCGCATTTCAAAAGGTGAATTTTTTACGGGATCTGAAGGCGGATTATAATGAATTGAACCGTACTTATTTTCCTGATGCCGATTTCAGAAATTTTACACCAGCAATGAAGCAGCAAATTGAAGCAGATATAGCTGCAGACTTTACACATGCATATAGTGGTATATTACAACTACCGGCAAAAGCAAGGTTTGGGGTGTATGTGGCATATAAATATTACCTGTCTTTGTTTAAAAAAATACAAAAAGCACAGGCGCATAAAATACTGGAACAGCGCATCCGTATTCCTGATTTTTACAAAGCATTTATACTGGCCAAGGCCAGCCTGCGTACGCAGCTGAATCTTTTATAACTTCGACACTTTAAAATTTGGAATGGATAAACTGATTTTGGTGGATGAAAACGATGTGCCGGTTGGTACTGCAGAAAAAATGGAGGCACATCAAAAAGCGTTGCTGCACCGGGCCTTTAGTGTTTTTATTTTTAATAGTAAAGGAGAGATGCTGTTACAACAGCGGGCCTTAAAAAAATACCATAGCGGGGGTTTATGGACGAATGCCTGTTGCAGCCATCCTTACGAAAACCAGGATACTTTGTTTGCGGCACAAAAAAGATTGCAGGAAGAAATGGGTTTTACCACGCCGCTTACAAAAGCTTTTGAATTTATTTATAAAGCCCCTTTTGATAACGGGCTTACAGAATATGAATACGACCATGCATTTGTAGCCAATTATGATGGCGCCATAAATCCCAACGCAGATGAAGTGATGGATTTTTGTTTTATGAATATGGATGAACTGAAAAAGTCACTCCATTCACATCCGCACAAATACACTGAATGGTTTAAAATTGCTTTTCCAAAGCTGGAGGATTATCTTGCAGCAATTACTTCTAACAGCTGATTTGTATGAGTTCCCGAAAAGTTATTGTAATTGGCAGTGGTGTTGCCGGCATGGCTGCAGCAATACGGTTGGCTGTGCAGGGTTTTGAGGTGCATGTGTTTGAAAAAAATAATTACCCGGGTGGCAAATTGTCTGCTTTTGAAAAAGACGGCTATCAGTTTGATGCCGGGCCTTCCCTGTTTACTCAACCGCAAAATATTGAGGAGCTGTTTGAACTTGCCGGGGAAAATATGGCTGACTATTTCAGTTACATTAAAACGGAAAGCATCTGCAATTACTTTTATGAAAACGGCAAAACACTTCAGTCTAAAAGCAACCCGGAATTGTTTGCAGCCGAACTAAGCGATAAATTGGGCGAAGATAAAAATGCATTGCTGCGTTATCTCAAGGAATCTGAAAAAATATACAATAAAATAGGAACGGTTTTTTTAAACCACTCTTTACATAAACGCAAAACCTGGTTTAACAAAAGAGTACTGCCTGCATTGTCAGCAGCAAAGCCGGGTTATATTTTTAAAAGCCTGCATCAGCATAATAAAAAGCATTTTAAAACAGCAGAGGCAGTACAGCTTTTTAACCGCTATGCCACTTACAATGGCAGTAATCCATACAAAGCTCCCGGCATGCTGGGTTTAATTCCGCATTTGGAATATAATGAAGGGTCATTTTATCCAATGGGGGGAATGATCAGCATTACGAATGCATTGCACCAGCTGGCATTAAAAAAAGGAGTGCAGTTTCATTTTAATACCCCTGTACAAAAAATCATTCAGCACGAAGGAAGGGTAAGAGGCGTGGTGGTGAATAATGAAAATATTATGTGCGAACTGGTGGTAAGTAATATGGATGTTTATTTTACTTACCTGAACCTTTTAAGCAATACACATAAGGCAAAAAAAATATTAAAGCAGGAACGCAGCAGCAGTGCACTGGTTTTTTATTGGGGAATAAAAAAGGAGTTTGCGCAGTTAGGGCTGCACAATATCTTCTTTACTAAAAATTACCAGGAGGAGTTTAATTGCCTTTTTAATAAGAAAACATTGTATACCGATCCTACGGTTTATATAAATATCACTTCAAAAATGGAGGCAGGTTTGGCGCCGGCGGGAAAAGAAAACTGGTTTGTAATGATCAACACTCCCGCTAATACAGGCCAAAACTGGGATGCTTTTATTCAGCAGGCAAAACAAAACATACTGCAAAAACTAAACAGGCTTTTACAAACAGATATTGAACCGCTGATAGAAACAGAAGAAATACTGCACCCCGTATTAATTGAAGAAAAAACAGCTTCGTACCAGGGCTCTTTGTATGGCACCAGCTCCAACTCTAAATGGGCCGCCTTTTTAAGGCACCCTAATTTTACCGGTACTATCAAAAACCTGTACTATTGCGGAGGCAGTGTGCATCCGGGCGGGGGTATACCACTTTGTTTTAAAAGCGCACAAATAGTGAGTGACCTGATTAAAAACAAACCTCTTGAACATCACCACTAATTATACAAAGCAACAAATTGCCACTGCTGTTGCCATACTTTTTCATGTTATTGGACTCAGCGGAATACTTTTTTTTAAAAGCGATCTCATCATACAATCCACACCTTATAACCTGTTGCTGATGTTTGCCCTGGTTATTTGGACGCAGGAAGAAAAGAACATGGCTTTTTTTGTTTTTATAGCTACTGTAATAGCTGCTGGTATTGCCGTTGAAGTGGTTGGGGTTAACACCGGTCGTTTGTTTGGCGAATATACATACGGTGGTGTGCTGGGTTATAAAGTAAAGAATGTACCGGTGGTAATTGGAATAAACTGGTTTATTATTATTTACTGTTGTGGTGTAAGTATACATACACTGTTGATAAAGGCAATAGAAAAACTATCTGTTGAAACAGCTTCACCCAAAAAATCCATCAGGGCGCTTTCGGTAATTGTAGATGGCGCCACACTGGCCGTTTTTTTCGACTGGATTATGGAACCTGTTGCCATAAAATTAGGTTTCTGGCAATGGCAGGATGGAGAAGTGCCTTTATATAATTATGTATGCTGGCTGGGTGTAAGCATGGTGCTGCTGGCGTTGTTTCATTTTGGTACATTCAGTAAGCGAAACAAATTCGCTGTACATTTGTTATTGATTCAGGCAATGTTTTTTTTAATACTCCGCACATTTTTACCGCAATAATGAACTGGCTTGTTTTTATACCTGTAATGCTGCTCACTTTTTTCTTAATGGAAGGGGTGACCTGGCTAACGCACCGTTACATCATGCATGGTTTTTTATGGTACCTGCACGAAGATCATCACAACCCAAAGGGACATGTATTTGAAAAAAATGATGCCTTCTTTTTAATATTTGCCGTACCCAGCTGGTTGTGTATAATGCTGGGCCTCCAAAATAAAAACTACTGGGTGGCAGCAATTGGTTTTGGTATTGCATTGTATGGTTTTGGTTATTTCTTAGTACACGAGGTAATTATTCACCAGCGGTTTAAATGGTTTACAAGAAGTAATAACACCTATGTACGTACCATACGCTGGGCACATAAAATGCACCACAAGCATATTGGAAAAGAGGATGGCGAAAGTTTTGGCATGCTGTGGGTGGCAAAAAAATATTGGGATAAAATAAGAGAAGATAAAAAAAGAATTGATGTAAAATAAAAGAGCCGCCAACTGCAGCTCTTTATCCAATTATTTTTTATACCGTTCCTTCCACATTTCGTTAAAAGTTTTTTGGCTAAAGTGCAGGTCGCTCCGGTTTTCTTTCCATACTTTGAACATACCGTTCACTACTTTATTTTTCAGGTTACCATTACCCATATTCATAATGCCCCGTTTAAGCGAAGCAATCTTCCAAATCTTCCAGGCCATTTTTTCACTGAAGGGGGCAAAGCCCTGCTCCACACTTTCTTTCCGGTTCTCTAATAAAATTTCGTGCAGGTTTATTTTAACCGCACAAACTTCTGTACAGTTGCCACATAAAGAAGAAGCATAACTCAGGTGTTTAAACTCTTCCATGCCACGCAAGTGTGGCGATATTACACTACCAATGGGGCCACTGTACGTGGTGCCGTAAGCATGGCCGCCAATATTTTTATAAATAGGGCAGGCATTTAAACAGGCGCCGCAACGGATGCAATAGAGGCTTTCCCTTGTTTTGGGGTTTTGCAAAATATTGGTGCGCCCATTGTCTAATAATATAACATACATCTCTTCAGGCCCGTCAATTTCGTTGGCTTGTTTGGGGCCGGTAACAATGGTATTGTACACGGTAACTTTTTGCCCTGTACCAAAAGTGCTGAGCAATGGCCAAAATAATCCAAGGTCTGTAATGGAGGGAATCATTTTTTCTATGCCAACAATTACAATATGAGTTTTAGGAAATGCACAGCTAAGCCTGGCGTTGCCTTCATTTTCTGTTACAGCAATACCGCCAATATCACTAATAATGAAGTTGGCACCCGTAACACCCACTTCGGCCTGCACATATTTTTCACGCAGTACTTCCCTTGCTTTTAATGTTAACTGTTCGGGAGTATAGTTAATTGGGGTACCCAGTTTTTTATTAAACAGTTTTGCAACATCTTCCTTGTTCTTGTGCATGGCCGGTGTTACAATATGGTAAGGAGGTTCACCATCTAATTGCTGAATGTATTCACCTAAATCTGTTTCCACACTCTCAATGCCCGCAGCTTCCAGTGCTTTGTTCAGGTGAATTTCTTCTGTTACCATACTCTTGCTCTTCACCAGTGTTTTGCAGTTTTTTGCAGTGCAAATGTTCAGCACTTCTGCAATGGCCTGGTCCGCATTTTCGGCCCAAATCACTTTGCCGCCACGTTTGGTAAAATTTAGTTCAAACTCTTCCAGTTGCACGTCCAGTGTTTCAATGGCACGCCATTTTACATTTTTGGCACGTTCCCTTGCAAGGTGTACATCAGTAAACTGTTGCTTACCTTCCGGCACCTTCTCGTTATACTTGCCAATATTGAAACTTATTTTGCGGCGGTGCTCCAGGTCAGCCGCTTTAATTTTTGCTTTTGCAATAAATGTTTGAGATGCTTCACTCATGATTATGTTTTTTTGAAACCGGCTATTGCAGCACTGTTCAGCAGCAGTGGCGTCGCATTACGTTCAACAGCGGTAATCACTATCATCTTTTATCGGTGCAAAGATAGACGTTATTACAGCAGCCATGGCTAAAAAACCAGTTTTTTAAACTCACTTATCAGCCCGGCAGTCGCTTTGGTAAACTGTTTTGCATCATGTGTAAATGAGATGCAGCTGCCGTTACTCAAAAAAATAATTTAGCCCCTGAATTATAAAACCTTTAAAACAAACAAATGAAAGTTTTACCGTTACTTTTTTCAGTAATCATAGTTATAACTGCATGTAAAGGTACTGCAGATAAAAAAGTGCCTGAGCTTGCGGAAGAAATGTGCAGTTGCTTCGACAGTATCAAGCAGAACACCACTCCCGAAGAGATGACTGTTTTTAAAGAAGTATCTGTGGCAGCATATCCGCAGGAGGTGCTGCAAAATGCTGTAAAAAAAATGGATGCGGCAAAAGCAGCGGCATTTGCAGAAAAACTCAAATCAGTTGGTGACAAAACCTCTCCGGTGTATGTATGCCTGCAGCAGTTTGATAAAAAGCATGAAAAAGAAACCGTACAGGATAAAAAAGCCTTTACCGAAAAATTGTTTGCACAACTACAGGCCAATAATTGTGTAATTGGTGCGGCCATAGTAAACCTTGGTCTTAAAGCTCAAAATAAATGAGCGCCCCCTAATACAAATAGCCGCATTTATTGCGGCTATTTGTATAATTTCTTTTAAAAAATTAGCTACCCAAAAATTTCATTTAGCAAACCTGCCAAATGCACACCGCCTTTTAAAAGTTGTGTATTCATTATATCCAAATAATCAAAATTGTAGCGGTACTCCAGTTTTTGGTAAGGCTTTTTTATATCAGAATATATTTTTTCAGCCACCTGGTAACTTTGGTACAGCCATGTGCCAAGCGATTCACTTTGCCATGCCTTCAGCAAATCTTTAGTGGTATGGTTAATAGCCGTTGCATATTCAGTATAGCTCAGCTGCTGAAAGTTCAGCAGCCTGTCGTCCCAAACCTGGTGCAGGTTTACACTGTCTTTAAACCACAGCACCCGTATGCTGTTGCCGCCACGGTCATCTGGCCGGCCAACATGCAACGGTTGGTGTATATCTCCCACTATATGCACCAGTAAGCGCAGGTACAGCACTTTTTTGTCCTGTTCTAAATCTTTCTTTTTTAATTCTGCAGTAAGAAAATTAATTTTTGTGTAGGCATCAGTTGCAGTATCAGCATCTAAAAATGCCTGGAAGTCGGTTTGCGACAAACCGCTTTTAAAATTTATGTAGTGCCAGCTGGAAAGATAATTATACGAGGCATCTGACCGGATAAAATCGGCCCAGTTGCTGCACATGGCAATTGATTCATTACCTAAAATGGCTGCAATTTCTTTTTTTGCTTTTTTACTTAAATAGCTGTCTGCAATTTGGCCAATAATGCGGTGGCCCAGCAAACCCCATGCGGATGACTGAAACGGGATACTAAAAATAAATACAGCGATAATTAATTTTTTCATTTGAATGATATGTTAGAGTTATAAAAATTTATTTCAGTACGCCAAGCTCCTTACCCACTTTTGTAAAAGCAGCAATCGCTTTATCTAAATGCATTTGCTCATGCCCGGCGCTTAATTGCACCCGTATACGTGCCTGCCCCTTTGCCACCACCGGAAAGAAAAAGCCGATAACATAAATGCCTTCTTCTAATAATTTTGCTGCAAATGTTTGCGCCACCACTGCGTCATATAACATTATAGGTACAATCGGGTGGTCACCGGGCTTTATATCAAAACCGGCCTCCGTCATTTTTGTACGGAAGTATTTGGTGTTGTATTCCAGTTTGTCTCTTAATTCTGTTGTTTCGCTTAACATGTCCAGCACTGCAATACTGGCACCCACAATACTTGGCGCTACGGTATTACTGAATAAATATGGCCTGCTTCGCTGGCGCAGCATTTCTATGATTTCTTTTTTGCCACTGGTAAAACCGCCGCTGGCGCCGCCCAATGCTTTACCCAACGTGCCGGTAATAATATCAATGCGGCCCATTACACCACGGTACTCATGCGTACCACGGCCCGTTTTGCCTAAAAATCCGGATGAGTGGCATTCGTCAATCATTACAATGGCATCGTATTTATCAGCCAGGTCGCAAATTTTATCTAACTGTGCAATAGTGCCATCCATACTAAAGCTGCCATCGGTTACAATAATACGGCTGCGCAGGTTAGCTGTTTCTTTCAGCTTCGCTTCCAGGTCATCCATATTATTATGTTCGTAGCGGTAGCGCTGGGCTTTACACAAACGAACACCATCAATAATGCTGGCATGGTTTAATGCATCGCTGATGATGGCATCCTGCTCGTTAAACAATGGTTCAAACACACCACCATTGGCATCAAAAGCGGCGGCATATAAAATAGTGTCTTCTGTACCTAAAAAATCAGCAATCTTTTTCTCCAGTTCTTTATGAATGTCCTGCGTGCCGCAAATGAAGCGTACACTGCTCATACCATAACCACGTAAATCAATATATTTTTTGGCAGCAGCCAGCACTTTTGGGTGTGATGAAAGCCCAAGGTAGTTGTTGGCACAAAAGTTTAAGACGGTTTTACCCCCTACAATAATTTCGGCGCCCTGTTCGCTGGCAATAATGCGTTCTTTTTTATAAAGCCCGGCAGTTTCAATTTCAGTTAATTCGCTGGCAATGCGGTTAACAAAGTTTTGGTTCATATGCAATAGTTGTAGGGCAAATGTATGGAACACTGATGATACAGATTAAACAGATTTTCACTGATTTTATCTGCGTTCATCTGCCAAATCAGTTTAATCTGTGTTCCATTCTCGCTTTGATAAAGGTTTAATAGCTGCATTTAGCTGAACGGAGCGTCGCCAAAACCGTCCAATCAGGGCTCAAAAGCCGGTATTCAAAAAAAATCCGGATTTTCCTGTAACTTTCTATTGCCGACCTTCGTATAACTGATAATCAAGACCATTTATCTAATAACCTGTATGACGGAGAGAGAATATAATGAATGCGTAAACCTGTATGCAGACAATGTATACCGCTTCATCCTCAAGAACCTGAGGCATGAAGAGGATGCCCGTGATGTGGTGCAGGTGGCATTTGAAAAAATGTGGGTGAACAGGGAAACGGTGGATAATGAACGGAGCAAAAGTTTTTTGTTTACCGTGGCTTACAACCAGATGATCGATCACATTCGCAAGAATAAACGGATTAGTTTAAAAGAAGAATTTAACGAGAACGAACGAGGAACGGTGGGGCCAAAGCATGATACCAAACGAATTTTGAATGAGGCTTTAGGTAAACTGAGCGAAACACAACGCAGCCTGGTAATGCTGAAAGATTATGAAGGTTACAGCTACGAAGAAATTGGACAAATTACCGGGCTGAACGAAAGCCAGGTAAAAGTGTACCTGCACCGGGCAAGGCTGCTGTTGAGGGAATATATTGTAAAAGTTGAAAACGTACTTTGATGACCCGAATTAAGCTAATTACACTAATTCGTGTAATTCGTAAAAATTAGTGCAATAAAAAATGAATATTAACCGCCATAATTACGAAGAGTTCTTTCTGCTGTTTGCAGATAACGAACTGAACGCTGCAGACCGCAAGGCTGTTGAAATTTTTGTGGCTGAAAACCCTGATTTAAAGAAAGAACTGCAACTGCTGTTGCAAACTGTAAGCAGTATAGATAGTGTAGTATTTGAAAACAAGGAGCAATTATTGAAGCCGGCTGTAACACCACTGCAGGAACAATTATTACTGCATATTGATGATGAACTTTCTGCTGCTGAAAAACAACAGGTGCAGCAATTAATAAACACTGATGCTGCCACCGCAAAAGAATTTACTTTATTACAGCAAACAAAACTGCAGCCTGATACGGCCATTGTTTTTGCCAATAAAAAAGAATTGTACCGTAAAGAAGAAGGCCGTGTGGTACGTATTGGCTGGTGGCGTGCTGCCGCCGCTGCAGTATTGCTGGGCTTTGGTACATGGGGAGCATTTACTTTAGTAAAACCTGCAGCAAAGGTTGAAGAAACTGCTTCTTCTAAAAATGGTACGCCTGCAAAACCCGGAACACAAACTGAAGTAACAAATAATAACACTGTTACTGCTGATGCTGGCACAAAACAAACAGCGACAGAGGCAACAGCAACTGCAAATACAGCTGCTGTTAAAACAGCTAACGCCACAAATACACCACAAAAAAATAATTTACCAGTAAATAATGCTAATGTAGTTAAGCAGCAAAGCACACCTGCAGTAAATGATAACAGCAATAATGCTGTAGTTAAAAAAGAAAATAATAATTTACCTGAACCCCTTTATAATAATTTTAACAGCAACAAACGTAACCCAATCATAACCCAAAACGTACAACCTGTACAAGATGAAGATGTAACTGCATCAGTAAAATCCGGAACTACTAACGCTATTCTTTCTTCATCTAAGCTAAATACAGGAGCCGTTAATGGGTATGCTATTAACGCCGGTTTTGAAGAAGGCAGCAACAATGCCGGGGAAGATGAAGGTGACGAAAGAGATAATCTCAAACGCACCAAACTCGGTGGCCTTATCCGCAAAGTAAAACGGATAGTTGAACGTACTGCCAACGTTAAAACAGGCAACGCAATAAAAGTTGCCGGCTTCGATATAGCGCTAAACAAATAAGATAATCAGTTAAAAATTTGAAACGATGAAACAGCTAATTACACTTTTAGCCGCAGCAATTATTTGCAATGCAGCAACCGCACAAAGCGACAGCACCAAAGCCACTAAATCAGATACCATACGTATTGGAGGAATGGTGATTATTAAAAAAGGTAAACCAGGAAATAAAAACAGCGATGTGAATGTAACTCTTGGCCGCACTGATGAAAAAAAGAAACGTAATTCTAACATAAGTACCAACTGGTGGATTCTGGATCTGGGCTTTGCTAACTACGATGATAAAACAAATTATGCTAATACCGGCAGCTACCTGGTAAACCGCCCAGGCTATCCAGCCTTGAACAAAGACGATTTTAAATTACGTGCCGGCAAAAGCATGAACGTAAACATCTGGTTCTTTATGCAAAAACTAAGTTTGGCAAAACGCTACGTTAATTTGAAATATGGCCTGGGCCTGGAGCTGAATAACTACCGTTATAAATCAAGCATCAGTTATAAGGAAGGCGGGGCAGTGCCATACAGCACTACTCAAACCAATGCACCGTTTATTTTCAGGGATTCTATTTCCTTCTCTAAAAACAAACTGGCAGCAGATTATTTAACGGTACCCATGATGCTGAATTTTAACACCAACCCCGGAAGTAAGAAGAAAGGGCTTAGCATTAGTGCTGGTGTAAGCGCCGGTTATTTATACAGCCAGCGTAACAAGCAAAAAAGTGATGAACGTGGTAAAGACCGTAATAAAGGTGATTACGATTTAAACCGTTTTAAATTCAGTTATGTGGGCGAACTGGGTATTGGTGGTATTCATTTTTATGGATCTTACAGCCCTAAATCAATTTACGAACACAGCCTGGATATGCGCCCTTATACCATTGGCCTGCGTTTCAGCAACTGGTAAAAATTGCTCTCTCACTCATACCCCCGGCCTGTTGAACCCCGGGTGTAAACAGGCAAGGGGATGGGTTTTATAATACAGCCTCCGGATTATTTCCGGAGGTTTTTTATTACAGTTAAACCAGTAACAAAAATGTTTTATGGCTAAATAATATTTTGTGCCATTATAATTTTATTCAGCTTCAATTGAGAAACAAACTCGTTTCAGGCTTTTCATTTACATTTGTACATACCGCCTGCGGGCAAAAAAATACAGCCAACCAGACTATTCTATGCTATTTAACTCCCTGAGCTTTGCTTTGTTTATGCCGCTTGTTTTTTTCTTGTACTGGTTTGCCACACAAAAAAAATTATTATACCAAAATATTCTGCTGCTGGTTGCCAGTTACTTTTTTTATGCCTGCTGGGATTACCGTTTTTTATTCCTTCTTATATTCTCCACCTTCCTGGATTATTTTACCGGTTTAAAAATGGCAGCGGCACCCGACAAAACAAAAAGGCGCTTCTGGTTTTGGCTGAGTGTAATCATTAACCTTGGTTTTTTAGGCGTATTCAAATACTATAATTTTTTTGCTGAATCACTCGCCGGTGCACTTTCTGCTGCAGGCATCAAAACCAATTTCTGGACGCTGAGTGTGATACTGCCGGTAGGAATTTCTTTTTACACTTTTCATGGTCTGTCGTACGTAATAGATATTTACAACGGAAAAATAAAAGCAGAAAAGAATTTTGTCGACTACTCCCTCTTTGTAAGTTTTTTCCCTTTGCTGGTGGCAGGGCCTATTGAACGTGCCACCCATTTGCTGCCACAGATAAAAACAGAACGGCATTTTGATCTGCACAAAGCGGTTGACGGCCTTCGGCAAATTTTATGGGGGCTGTTTAAAAAAATTGTAATTGCAGATAATTGTGCAGAATATGCCAATGCCATTTTTAATAATGCCGGCCATCACTCCGGCAGTGTGCTAGTGCTGGGTGCATTGTTTTTTGCCTTCCAGATTTATGGCGATTTTTCCGGCTACTCCGATATTGCTTTGGGCAGTGCCCGTTTACTGGGTATCGATTTGCTGCGCAATTTTGCCTTCCCTTATTTTTCACGTGACATTGCAGAGTTCTGGCGCCGCTGGCACATTTCCCTCTCCACCTGGTTCAGGGATTATTTATATATACCGCTGGGCGGAAGTAAAATGGGCACATGGGGCAAAGTGCGCAACACGTTTATCATTTTTTTAGTGAGTGGTTTTTGGCACGGCGCCAACTGGACGTTTATTGTTTGGGGGCTGCTGAATGCACTTTTCATTATGCCATCCATTATTTTCAGCACCAACCGTAATAACCTGGATATTGTGGCAAGGGGTAAATACCTGCCTTCGCTAAAAGAATTTTTTTCCATACTCATTACATTTTGCCTTACGTTGTTTGCATGGATATTTTTCAGAGCCGATAACCTGCATGCGGCTGTCAATTATTTGTCAGGTATATTTTCAAAATCGCTGTTCAGTGTGCCGGATATAAAATTCCTGGTGGGCTCTCAAAACCATCCTTTATTAATAAGCAGTTTTGTTTTTATTTTTTTACTGGTGGAATGGCTGGGCAGAGAGCACCAGTATGCACTGGCGGCGCTGGGTTTAAAATGGCCAAAACCGGTAAGATGGTTGATGTATTACTGCATTGCCATGGCAATATTTTTATTTGCCGGAAAAGAACAGCAGTTTATTTACTTCCAGTTTTAAACAGGCCGTAAAAAACGAACATGAAAAAATTTATTACAGACGTAACCATTTTTTTATTGCTGGTACTGGCAAGCATTGCAGGTATATTCTTGCTGGCAAACGGCAAATCAGATGCATACTATGTTCGCTTTACCACACCAAAGCAGCATTCATTAATAATTGGCACTTCACGGGCAGCGCAGGGTTTGCAGCCTGCGGTGTTCGATTCACTGTTATATAAAAACAGCCAGAAGCATTTTTTTAATTATGCCTTTACCATTACCGACTCACCTTTTGGCCCTGCTTACCTGGAAAGCATTGAAAACAAACTGGACCCTGCCGAGAAGGACGGAATTTTTATTGTTACCGTTGACCCATGGAGCCTTTGTGGTGCTGTAAACAAACCCGGTGATACCGTGCAGTTCCGGGAAGAAAAAAGTTTTATTGGCAAAACAAAACAGGTAAACCTCAACCCCAATATTCCTTACCTCGTTCAATCCTATGCAGAGCCTTATGTAAATATCATCCGCAAATGGGGCAGCAGTACCGATATGTTTTTACACAACGACGGCTGGCTGCAAATAGACGTAGGCATGGACAGCACTTCCGTAGTAAAGCGCCGTGAAAATAAAATGGCCGACTACCGGAAAAACTACCTGCCGGTTTATAAATTCTCACAAACACGGTTTAATTACCTGCAGCAAACCATTCAATTTTTACAGCAGCATGGCAAAGTGTTTTTAGTAAGGCTGCCGGTACATGCCGGTATGTTTGAAATTGAAGACGAACTGATGCCAGACTTTGATAACAAGGTAACATCGCTGGCCGGGCAAATGAACACACCCTTTCTTAATTTTAAAACGCTGCCCAATAATTACCTGTATGTAGATGGCAACCATTTATACAAAACTTCGGGCAGCGAAGTATCAGCGATTATTGCAAAATGGGTGGCCGGCAGCCGCTGATTTTTTCCACATTGCCTACAATTTGTTAATGTTGAAAGCTTCTTTAAAATAATTTTACGTGGCACAGCGTTTGCGTAATAATAAAGCAAATTTTATGGGTATGGTTCCGCTCCGTTTATCTTACTTTTTTTTGCTGGGTTCTTTAATTACAATGGTTTCTTTTACCCCCGACAAGGGAAAAAAGAAAAAACCCGCCGCAAAACCACGTGCGGTTGTTACCAAAAAAGCGGCTACCACTGACAGTACCGAAAACCCCTGGTACATTATTATTGATAAAAGCGATTACGAACTGAAAGTGTACGATGACGAAGGCTGGTACGCCACTTACCCCATTGTTTTTGGCAGCAAGGATTTGAGCGATAAAATGAAGGAAGGAGAGACAGTACCGAAAACCCCTGGTACATTATTATTGATAAAAGCGATTACGAACTGAAAGTGTACGATGACGAAGGCTGGTACGCCACTTACCCCATTGTTTTTGGCAGCAAGGATTTGAGCGATAAAATGAAGGAAGGAGACAAACGCACACCCGATGGCAAGTTTAAAGTAATACTTAAAAAAAATCACCCCAAATGGGGGCCTGAGCTGTTACTGGATTATCCCACCCCCGACAGCTATAAAAAATTTAATGAGCGAATGGCCAAAGGGCAAATACCTAAATCGTCAAAAATTGGTAATGGTATTGCCATACATGCCACCCGGCCCGATGAAGAATGGACCGTTGATAATTTTTACAACTGGACCGACGGCTGTGTAAGTGTTAAGTACACTGAAATGAAAGACCTCTTCAGTTATATACCGGTAGGGACGCCGGTTACCATTCAGCAGTAATTTTTTGGGGCTGTAATCTGTAAGTTTTTTCTCAGCAGCTGTTCCGGCTTTACGCTGCAATTCACTGCGTTCATTTACGCTGCAATCCGGCAGCCTTTGAGCAAAATTTCTTTATTCAGCATTAATAAACAGCAAACTCCCGTCGCCATAACTTAAAAAGCGAAAATCGTTTTCTAAAGCATAATTATAAATCTCTTTCCATTTTTCACCAACGGCAGCAGCAACCAATAACAGCAGCGTGCTTTGTGGCTGGTGAAAATTGGTAACAATGGCTTTTGCAATTTTAAACTTGTAGCCCGGCGCAATTAGTATTTGTGTTTGTGTAAATAATTGGGTACGGTTATTTTTTTGCAGCCATTGCACTAAACCCTGCAATGCTTCTGCTGCGGTATAATTTGTTTGCGCCAGCGTTTCATACACTTCCCATTGGTTTAACTGCAATGCATCCGCCTGTGGTTGCAACAGGGCTTTTACTCCCAGCCAGTACAAACTTTCTAAAGTACGCAGCGAAGTGGTGCCCACTGCCACAACCGTGTTGTTTAAGTTGCTGATGATATTTTGTATGGCATCGATACTAACATCAATCCATTCTGCATGCATTTCGTGCTGTTCCATTACCGCCGCTTTTACTGGTTTAAAAGTTCCGGCACCCACATGCAGCGTAACAAAATCTTTGTAAATATTTTTTGCAGCAAGCGATGCAAAAACGGCATCAGTAAAATGCAGGCCTGCTGTTGGTGCTGCCACCGAACCATCGTACTGTGCATAGATGGTTTGGTAGCGTTCTTTGTCTTCTCCTGCTGCTTTTCTTTTTATGTATGGTGGCAATGGGATATTTCCTGCCTGTTCCACCAGTTCTGCAAATGAAATATTGCCGCTCCATACAAATTCCACCGCATAGGCATCCGGTAATGGTTCAATAACAG
>JBGAHV010000089.1:0-7212 GCA_044225995.1 Ferruginibacter sp.
AAAACCCCATTCCTGCATTTTTGCAGCGGCAGGCATTATATCATCAACAGTAATATAACCAGCAGGGCAGGTAATGCCAATAACATCTCCCTTTTTTAAATAAGGCGGAATTTTTATTACTGCTTCGGGGTCATCTGTAAGTAATGAAGGCTTACCTGCTGCCGTTGCTGCTGCAAGCGGTAAAATGGATGATATGAAGTTTTTACGGTTCATGCAATTAAAGCTACAACTCAAATCCCATTCCCCCTTTCAGGGCTTTTTGGTATTTTCTTAAATCAAATTTATAATAATACGGAGCTTTATGCGCTACCCCTTTTT
Source organism: Ferruginibacter sp. (assembly GCA_044225995.1). Taxonomy (GTDB): domain Bacteria; phylum Bacteroidota; class Bacteroidia; order Chitinophagales; family Chitinophagaceae; genus Ferruginibacter. Next base: position 319 of record JBGAHV010000089.1, read on the forward strand.
TAGTTTCATTCAACCTTTTTAAAATTCCGGTGCCGCTAATTTTTCGCTGAAAGTTGCGGCGGTCCAGTTTACGGTCTAAAATAGTTTCATACAGTTTCTGCAGTTCCGGCATGGTAAATTTTTCAGCTAATAAGTTATATCCCACCGGATGATAGTTTAACTGCAGGCGCAAATGCTCCAGTGCTTTGTCAAGTATATTCCGGTGATCCAGTATCATGGCCGGTATTTCGTTAATGTTAAACCATTTGCAGTCGCTTGAAAAACTGTCGGGCACTGGTGCCACTTTGCTGAAATCCACCAATGCGCTGTACGCAACGGTGATAAACCGTTCAAACATCCAGCTCTCCTCCAGTTCCACCCCGCTGTTTTTTAAAAACTGTTTGTTCATTTTTTTTGTACTCCGTTCCGGTTCGCTGAAAACATGAAACTGCTGCAGGTAAATATCATCCAGTCCTGTGCGGTGCCTTAAAATGCGTTTGGCCGCATCATCCATATGTTCTTCCAGTTTTATAAATCCTCCCGGTAAGGCCCAGGCACCTGCATACCTGGCCTGCAGCAGCAAAACTTTCAGTTCATTATCATGAAAACCGAATATGATGCAGTCAACAGAAATGTTTCTTAAGTAGTGGTTGTGCCCGTTTTTAAAATGCTCCAGCAATTCTTCTTTAAAACTCATATGTAAAATTAACAGCCTGCAGCCACACAAAAAATATTTTTAAAAACCGCAAATAATATTTATCATTGCGTCATAATAACACAATGAAAATTTGCTAATGAAAAAATTACCTGCACTTTGCTGCATGCTGGTTATTGCCGGCACAGCATTTTCACAATCAAACAAAGCCAAAGAACTGGTGAGTAAAATGACACTGGAGGAAAAAATAAACCTCGTTGTGGGCATGGGTATGAATATGCCTGGCAATGCTCCTGCAGCTGCACCCGTTGGCCAAACAATGGATAAGGTGGAAGGCGCCGCCGGAACTACATTTGCCATTGCTCATTTAAACCTGCCCAATACTGTGGTGGCTGATGGACCTGCCGGTTTACGAATAAGCCCCACAAGAAAAAATGATAACAATAAGTATTATGCAACAGCATGGCCGGTGGCAACATTACTGGCATCATCATGGGATACAAAAATGGTGGAGCAGGTTGGTAAAGCCATGGGTAACGAAGTAAAAGAGTATGGCGTGGATGTGTTATTAGGCCCCGGCCTTAACATTCACCGCAATCCATTGGGCGGAAGAAATTTTGAATACTATTCAGAAGACCCTGTTGTTGCAGGTAAAATGACGTCTGCAATGGTAAATGGTATTGAGAGCAATGGAGTGGGTACTTCTATAAAACATTTTGCATTTAATAATGCAGAGACAAACCGTATGACGAGTAACTCCATTGTTAGTGAAAGAGCCATCAGGGAAATTTATTTAAAACCTTTTCAAATTGCCGTAAAAGAATCGCAGCCGTGGACGGTGATGAGTTCTTACAATTACATTAATGGAACATATACATCGGAGTCGTATGATTTGCTTACAACCATTTTGCGTAAAGAGTGGGGGTTTAAAGGGCTGGTAATGACTGACTGGTTTGGTGGCAAAAATGCGGTTGAGCAAATGAAAGCTGGTAATGATTTGCTGATGCCCGGCACTCCCGAACAGCGAAAAGCAATTACAGATGCAATTAATAATAAAACGCTGGATGTAAAAGTGCTGGACGAAAATGCAGCAAGAATTACAGATTATATTTTGGGCTCACCGGCGTATGCAAAATATTCCTTTAGCAACAAGCCCGATTTAAAGGCACATGCGGCTATTGCCCGTGCTGCTGCTGCCAATGGAATGGTGCTGTTGAAAAATAGTAACAGTACATTGCCATTTACGGCAGCTACTAAAACCATTGCTGCGTTTGGAAATACTTCTTATGATTTTGTAAGTGGTGGAACAGGCAGTGGTGATGTAAACGAAGCTTACACAGTATCGTTAATGGAAGGATTGCTGAATGCAGGATATAAACTTGATGAAACCTTATCGAAGGATTACACTACTTACATTACTGCTGAAAAAGCAAAACAGCCTAAAAAGAATTTTTTTGAAGAATTTATGAACCCCACACCACGTATTACAGAAATGGAAATAAGTGATGTGTTGCTAAATGAAAAAGCCGCCACTGCGGATATTGCTGTTTTCACCATTGGCCGTAACGCAGGCGAAGGCAGCGACCGTAAAGTAGAAAACGATTTTAATTTAAAAACTGCGGAAATGGATTTGCTTAACAGGATAAGTAATGCCTTTCATGCACAGCATAAAAAAGTGGTGGTTATAATTAACGCCGGTGGTGTTATTGAAACAGCCAGCTGGAGAGATAAAGCAGATGCCATACTGCTGGCATGGCAGCCGGGTATGGAAGCAGGTAATGCTGTAACCGATGTATTGAGCGGCAAAATAAACCCTTCCGGAAAACTGGCTTCCACTTTTCCTGTAAAATATGAAGATGATATAACTGCTAAAAATTTCCCCGGCAAACAGTTTCCTGAAAAAGCTGTTACAGGTATGTTTGGAATGAAGGCAATACCAACAGAAGTTACTTACGAAGAAGGCATTTATGTTGGCTACCGTTATTATAATACGTTTAATGTAAAACCTGCGTACGAGTTTGGTTATGGTTTAAGCTACACGGATTTTACTTACAGCAATATTAAATTGAGTGCAGCAACAATGAATAAAGCCATCACAGTTACTTTAGATGTAACCAATACTGGTAAAACAAATGGCAGGGAAGTGGTGCAATTATACATTTCGGCACCCAATGGTAAAACAGATAAACCTGCTGAAGAATTAAAAGCCTTTGCAAAAACAAGTTTGTTAAAACCGGGGCAAACTGAAAAAGTGAGTTTTACTATTACCCCTGCTGATGTGGCCTCTTACAACACGGATGCCAGCTCATGGATTGCAGATGCCGGAACTTATACTGTAAAAATCGGAGCATCATCCCTGAATATAAAACAAAGCGCCGGCTTTAAACTGCCTGTAAGCGTGGTTACAGAAAAATGCCATAAAGTTTTGGTGCCGCAGGTTGCAATTAATGAGCTTAAAAAATAAGTGTATAAATTACTTAAATCTTAATCACTATAAAAAGTATGAGTGAGAATTCAGCGCCTGCCAAACCCCATTATTTAATTTTGGATGGATTGAGAGGGGTCGCTGCTCTTTTAGTGGTGATTTTTCATTTATGTGAAGCGGTTAATCCAGAGCCGGTAAACAACCCACTGCATCATGGTTATCTTGCTGTTGATTTTTTCTTTTTACTTTCTGGTTTTGTGGTGGGTTATGCATATGATGACCGTTGGCAAAAAATGACCATTTGGGAGTTTTTTAAAATCCGTTTAATAAGGCTGCATCCATTGCTTGTCCTGGGTGTAATTATTGGTGTAATTGGTTTTCTGGCCGATCCCTTTACTAACGGCATTCAGCATACAAATTTTTTAAAACTGCTTGCTGTAACGCTGCTAAGTTTAACGTTGTTGCCTGCCCCCGATATTCGTGGCTGGAGCGAAACCCATCCACTTAATGGGCCTGCGTGGTCGTTGCTGCAGGAATACATTGCCAATATTTTATACGCGGCTTTTGTAAGAAGGCTGACAAAGCAGGCTTTATGGATTTTTGTAATAGCCGCCGGAGCATTACTTGCTGCTGTTGCAATATGGCGGGGTGATGTGGGTACCGGCTGGAGTTATCAAACATTTTGGATAGCAATGGTGCGGATGCTGTTTCCTTTTTTTGCCGGGCTATTATTGTTTCGTGCTGGCAAGAAGATTCATATACCGCTGGCTTTTTTATGGTGTTCAGCAGCACTGGCAGTGCTTTTTTGCCTTCCCACATTTTCTTTCAACGGTATTTATGAAGCTGCCTGTATAATTATTGCCTTTCCTGTTATTGTAGCTACAGGTGCAGGAAGTACGATAAGCGGATCGTGGTTAAAGCTCTGTAAATTTTTTGGCGATATCTCTTATCCCATTTACATACTTCATTATCCGTTTATTTATATCTATACAGCGTGGGTTTACAAAAATCATCCGTCAGCAAACAATATTTTATGGGTAGCTGCTGGTTTGTTTGTGTTATTTGTGCTAATGGCATATGCTGCCATTAAAATGTATGATTTACCGGTTAGGGCATGGCTGAAGAAGAAACTGATGCCACAGTGATAATATGCCTTTAAAGTAAACAAGAAAGCCATGTAGCAATACATGGCTTTTTAGTATTTTGGGAGAAGGTCGTATTTAAAGTATTTTTGCATCCCGTTGTTTTGTTGCATATTGCTGTATTAGTACAAGTGAGTGACACAACGATGATTAATAGTAGTACAAAAGCTGATTCCAAAAAAATGAGTACACCGAAACGGTATTTAATTACAAGCGCACTGCCTTATGCCAATGGTTTAAAACATGTGGGCCATTTGGCGGGTGCATATATTCCTGCAGATATTTACGTACGTTACCTGCGTGCACAAAAAAGAGATGTGGTGTTTGTTTGCGGCAGTGATGAACATGGCACTGCTATTCCGTTGCAGGCTGCAAAAGAAGGAACTACACCACAGGCAATAATTGATAAGTATCATGCAGCAATGAAACAGGATTTTGAGGACCTGAATATCAGCTTTGATATTTATGACCGCACCAGTAATCCGCTGCATCATGAAACGGCGCAGGAATTTTTTAAAAACCTGAATGATAAAGGTGAACTGGAAATAAAAGAGAGCGAACAGTTTTTTGATGAAGAAGCCAATACTTTTTTGGCCGACCGTTATATAAAAGGCACTTGCCCCAATTGCGGCAGCGACCGTGCATTTGGAGATCAGTGCGAAAACTGTGGCCGCACATTAAGTCCGGATGAATTAATTAACCCGGTAAGTACTGTAAGCGGTAAAACTCCAATAAAGAAAAAAACCAGCCATTGGTATTTGCCATTGGGTAAGCATGAAGCTTTTTTGCGGGAATGGATTTTAAAAGAACATGCTGCAGATTGGCGGGCAACGGTGGTGGGACAATGTAAAAGCTGGATTGAAGGAGGCTTACAAAGCAGGGCCGTTACAAGAGATTTGGACTGGGGTATTAAAGTGCCCGTACAGGGTGCAGATGGCAAAGTACTTTATGTTTGGTTTGATGCACCGATTGGTTATATAAGCGCCACAAGGCAATGGGCTTTAAATAATAATAAAGACTGGCAGCCATACTGGTATGATGGTGATACAAAACTGGTGCACTTTATTGGCAAGGATAACATCGTTTTTCATTGTATTATTTTTCCGGTAATGCTGAAACTGCACGGAAATATTTTACCGGCAAATGTACCCGCTAATGAGTTTTTGAATTTAGAAGGTGATAAAATGAGCACCAGCCGTAACTGGAAACTGGAGATGAGAGATTACATTAATGATTTTGTAAAGCAGGAAAATGGGGGAGAACAGTGCGTGGATATGCTGCGTTATTACCTTACTCAAATAGCGCCTGAAACAAAAGACAGTGAGTTTATGTGGAAAGGCTTTCAGGATGCGGTGAACAGCGAGCTGGTAAGCATTTTTGGAAATTTTGTAAACCGTACATGGGTACTGATGCATAAACTCTGCGGTGGCAAAGTACCTAAACTGCACGAGGATATTTTGGACGAAAAAGACAAAGCACTGGTTGAGCAAATTCAAAAGTCAAAAGCAAAAATTGAAAATTTACTGGAGGAATATAAATTCAGGGATGCATTGTTTGAGGTGATAGATTTAAGCAGGGCAGGCAATAAGTACATGCAGGAAAAAGAACCCTGGATTGTGGCGAAACAACTTGCAGAAAATCCTGAAGCACAGAAATCGATTGATAACTGTATGCATTTGTGTTTGCAGTTAACAGCTAATTTGGCCGTACTTGTAAATCCTTTTTTACCCGCCACAGCCAGGAAGATGCTGTACATGATGAAGGTGGTGGATAAGATGCTGGATTGGGAAAATGCGGGAAAAATAAAATTACTGAGTGTTGGCTATTCTTTACGGGAGCCGCAACTATTGTTCAGAAAAATTGATGATGCAGAAATTAGTTTACAAGTTGAAAAATTGAAAATGGGCTTAGTTAAAACAGAAGCGCCTGCTGTGCAAGAACCTTTATCAACCACTCAACCCGTAGCTAAGTCAACTATACAATACGATGATTTTGCCAAGATTGATTTGAAAGTGGGAACTATTGTTGCTGCCGAAAAAGTGGAGAAAGCAGATAAACTGCTGAAGCTGCAAATTGATTTGGGCTTTGAAACAAGAACTATCGTAAGTGGTATTGCCCTGCATTACCAACCAGAAGCTATTGTTGGTAAACAAGTAGTGGTGGTTGCCAACCTTGCCCCAAGAAAAATGAGGGGTATTGAAAGTAATGGAATGATCCTGATGGCCGAAGATGCAGCAGGTAAACTGCATTTTGTAAGCCCGGAAAATGTTATTAACAGCGGTGCAGGTGTTAGTTAAACTCTAAACGAGGTATGGCATTGTCACACTCAGTGTACAGCCATTACCGGGGAAGGTATTTATTTCAACTTTACCATTGTAGGCATCTACACGGTTAAAAATATTTATAAAGCCAATGCCATTGGCTTTTTGTTTTGTTTTGTCAAAGCCAATACCGTCATCGCTTATTGCAAGTGTGCAATGGGTATGGTGGTCAGTAAGGGTGATATTTACGGTTGATGCCTGTGCATATTTAATAATATTACTGCTTTGCTCCTGTACTATACGGAATATTACGAGTTGCTGCTCCTGCGAAAGACAGGCAACAGCTTCGGATTGAATATCGGTAATTACCTCTATGGCGCCAAATTGCTGCATATTTCTGCAAATGTCTTCAATACAAGCTTCCAGCCCCAC
>JBGAHV010000022.1:0-64297 GCA_044225995.1 Ferruginibacter sp.
TTTTCTGCCTTTATGAGTATGGAAAAAGTTTACGGTCTTTCAGAAATAACCAGGCATAATATGTACACCGCTTCTGAAATTAGCGGCGGTGCGGCAACGGGTTACAGTAGCGGCCAGGCATTGCAGGCCATTACCGAAACAGCAGAAAAAACATTGCCACGTGGTTTTGCAATCGATTGGGCGGGTGTTTCCAAGGATGAATCATCGAGGGGTAATGAAGCGGTTTACATCTTCCTTATTTGTTTAGGATTTGTTTACCTCATTCTTTCAGCACAGTACGAAAGTTTTGTACTGCCGCTGGCAGTAGTGCTCTCTTTACCGGCAGGTATATTCGGTGCCTTTACTTTCATTAAAATATTCGGACTGGAAAACAATATTTACGCACAGGTGGCCATGGTAATGCTGATTGGTTTGCTGGGTAAAAACGCCGTATTGATTGTGGAATTTGCCGTGCAAAAACACCGCTCCGGTGCCACAGTATTTAAAGCAGCAGTGGAAGGTGCAGCTGTGAGGTTCCGCCCGATCTTAATGACTTCCTTTGCTTTTGTCGCTGGTTTGATACCACTGATGATGGCCACTGGCCCTGGCAAAATTGGTAACCGAACTATTGGTAGTGCAGCAGCAGGAGGTATGCTGTTTGGTACTGTATTCGGTGTACTGGTAATACCAGGGCTGTATTACCTGTTCGCTAAAATTTCCGAGAAAAATATTTTAGTTGTAAACGAAGAAGAAAATCCTTTAACAGAAGAAATAGATCACAATGTTGAACCCGTTTAAATTATATACAACCCTTAGTATTGTTTGCCTTGGCCTGTTATACACGGGCTGTAAAACACCTGCGTTGGTGCAGGTGCCACAGGCAAAAACCTCACCCGCTGTGTTTACGGGTGTTGCAGATACTACCAGCAGTGCAACAGCACAATGGCGCAATTTTTTTACAGATAAATACCTGCAGGATTTAATTGATACTGCATTGGTGAATAACCAGGAGCTGGCCATCATCCTGCAGGAAATTGAAATAGCACGTAACGAAATACGCATGCGGCAGGGCCGCCTGTTGCCAACAGTAGAAGCCGGTGGTGGTGTTGGTATTGAAAAAGTGGGTCGTTACACAAGCCAGGGTGCCGGTGATGCATCAACAGAAATAACACCAGGTAAAGAAGTACCGGAATGGCTGCCGGATTTAAGGCTGGGTGCAACAGCCAGCTGGGAAGTGGATATTTGGAAAAAACTGCGTAACTCCAAACAGGCTGCAGTTGACCGTTATTTAGCTACTGCCGAAGCAAGAAACTTTGTAATAACAAATCTTGTTGCCGAAATTGCTAATTCTTATTACGAATTGCTGGCACTGGATAACCAGTTGGATATTGTACATCAAACTATCCGCCTGCAGCAAAACGCACTAAGTATAGTTAAGGTGCAAAAAGAGGCTGCTGAGGCAACTGAGCTGGCGGTTAAAAAATTCCAGGCAGAGGTACTAAGCTCACAAAACCTGGAGTATGATATTCTGCAAAAAATAAAAGAGAAAGAGAATGCGGTTAATTTATTATTAGGAAGATATCCGCAGCCAATAAAAAGAGATACCTCGTTGTTTTTGAGTTTAACGCCAGCCGGTGTATCTGCAGGGTTACCCTCACAACTCCTGCAAAACAGGCCGGATATTAAACAGGCCGAACTGGAGCTGGCTGCTTCAAAATTAGATGTAGCTGTGGCAAAGGCAGAGTTTTATCCTTCGTTCAATATGTCAGGCTCGCTGGGTTTCCAGGCATTCAACCCTGCTTATCTTGTTAAACTGCCGGAATCTGTTTTGTTTTCGCTGGCAGGAGATTTAGCAGGCCCGCTGATAAATAAAAATGCAATTAAGGCAGAATATTTTAATGCCAATGCAAGGCAGATACAGGCTTTATATAATTATGAACGCAGCGTGCTGAATGCATATATTGAAGTGGCTACCGGGCTGGCTAATAACGATAACTATGCAAAAATGTATGAGCTAAAAGCAAAGGAAGCAGATACACTTACTGCTTCTGTTGAAATAGCGAATGAATTGTTTAAATCAGCCCGAGCCGATTATTTGGAAGTATTGCTGACACAAAGGGATGCGCTGGATTCCAAATTGGAGTTGATTGAAACCCGGCTGAAACAGTTTAACAACATAACAGAAATTTACCGGGCATTGGGTGGAGGATGGAAATAGCTATTCGGATTCACTAACAAAAGTGATGTTCGGGAAAGGGCTGGCATTTGCTGGCCCTTTTTAGTATTATCCACAAAATTTTGCCGTTTCAAATAATGTGTTAATTTTACACATTAAAACGATTGCGGTATGAAGAAAGTTCTGTTACTGGCCACAGTATTGTTTACTGTTGCTACAGCAAGTGCACAACGTTTATTGAGCTGGACTCCGGAATTCCCCACAGATAACTCAACATTAGTAGCTACGGTAGATTGCAATAAAGGGAATCAGGGCCTGCTGAATTTTGAAGGAGGAAACTCATCTAATGTTTATGTGCATGTGGGCGTAATCACCAACCTTAGTACGGGCCCAACCGACTGGAAATATGTAAAATTTACCTGGGGAAGTACTGATCCGGCTGCAAAAGCCACCCCGCTGGGCAGCAATAAATATCAATACACCATCAGCAACATCCGCAGCTTTTTTGGCGTTCCCGCTGGCGAAACCATTTTAAGGGTAACCATTATTTTCCGTAATGCTTCAGGCAGTTTAAAACAAGTAAACTCTGATGGCAGCGATATGTATATGCCCGTTTATGCAGCAGGTGCATTTGCTGCAAGACTTAACCTGCCTCCGTTTGAACCAAGGTATAACCCATGGCCGGAGCCATTATCTGTTTCTGTTGGTAATACAGTAAATATTGCAGGCGTTTCATCTGCTTCGTCAGCTTTAACCATAAAACTGGATGGTACAGTAATTAGTACAGCAGCAGCTTCAACATCTATCACAGCCAGTCCAACCATTACTACCGCCTGCGAACATAAAATAATGCTGGAAGCAAATGATGGCAGCACTATTAAAAAAGATTCTTTCAGTTTTTACATTACACCAGCGCCAACCATTGCAGCTTTACCTGCGGGTGCTAAAGAAGGTGTTAATTATGATCCTAACAACACATCTGTAACACTGGTATTATATGCACCCAATAAAACCAGCGTAATTGCAATTGGAGATTTTTCTAACTGGGCCACACTATGCAGTAACCAAATGAACCGTACCCCCGATGGTAATTATTACTGGATAACTATAAATGGTTTAACGCCGGGTACAGAATATGGCTACCAGTATTTGGTGGATAACAGCATTAAAATTGCTGACCCATACACTGAAAAAATACTGGATCCGGATAACGACCAGTATATTTCTGCAATAACCTATCCCAATCTTAAAGCATATCCAACTGGTTTAACAACCGGGCTGGTTAGTGTGCTGCAAACAAATGCACCACAATACAACTGGCAGGTAACCAATTTTACCAGGCCCGATAAAAAGAATTTAATTATTTATGAATTACTCGTTCGTGATTTTACAACGCAACACAGTTACCAGGCATTGATTGATTCTATGAAGTACTTCCGTAACCTTGGTATCAATGCAATTGAATTAATGCCTATAAATGAGTTTGACGGAAACGAAAGCTGGGGCTATAACCCAACATTTTATTTTGCGCCGGATAAATATTACGGCACAAAAAATAAACTGAAAGAGTTTATTGATACCTGCCATAAAAACAATATTGCAGTAATACTGGATGTGGTGTATAACCAATGTGCCGACAAAGCGCCACAGGCGCAACTGTATTGGGATGCAGCTAACAATCGTCCGGCAGCCAATAACCCATGGCTCAATCAAACAGCACCGCATCCATACAGTGTGTTTAACGACTTTAATCATACCAGTGCTGCCACACAAAAATTAGTAAAAAGTTCACTGGGCTTTTGGCTGTCAGAATATAAAGTAGATGGCTTCCGGTTTGACTTAGGTAAAGGCTTTACACAAACAGTAACTAATACCACAACGGTAGAAAATTATGATGCCAGCCGTGTAGCTAATCTTAAACGGTATTATGATACTGTGGCTCAAAATACGCCCGGCGCTTATTCCATCATAGAATTTTTAGGTACTACACCTGCACAGGAAGAACAGGAATATGCCGCTTACGGTTTTATGTTGTGGGGCAACAGCAATTATGCTTACAACCAGTGCACCATGGGTTATGTGGCCAGTTCAGATATTACTCCCATGGTATACAGCAGCCCGGCAAGAGGTTTTAATAATCCTGCGGTGATTGGCTACAGCGAAAGCCATGATGAAGAAAGAACCATGTATAAGAACCTGCTGTTTGGTAATACTTCCAGCAGTTACAATGTAAAAACACTTGCAACAGCATTACGCCAGGAAGAAGCGGCTGCATCAGTTATTTTTACTATTCCGGGTCCAAAAATGTTATGGCAGTTCCAGGAAAGAGGCTACGACAGTTCCATTAATGCTAATGGTGGACGGCTTGCCAATAAGCCACCGTTATGGCATTATATGAACGACCCTGCCCGCAAAGCATTGTATGATGCGTACTCAAAAATTATAAAATTCAGGCTGGCAAATCCTGCCATATTCAACAATACCAGTTTTACGTATGATTTTAACAGTGGCCTTGTTAAGGTATTGCAAGTGGCAGACCCGGCTGCAACAGGGCTTAAAGTAACTATTGTAAGCAATATGGATGTAACTGCACAAACAAAAACAGTTACTTTTCAGCAAGCTGGTAACTGGACGAACTTCATAAGCAACGCTGGCGGAACAGGCCTGAACGGAGCAACAGGTGTAAACTTTAATATTACCGCTGCGGCACAATCAGTAACATTACAGCCTGGCGAATACCACATTTATGTTAGTGTGCCATGCACTACAGCACCACCCGTAGCAACAGGATTAAGCACTACTGGTGTCACAATGAACGAAGCAGTTTTAAATTGGACAGCGTTGCCAGGATTTTATTATAGCGTGGATTATAAAGCCAGCACTTCTGCCACCTGGATTAATGCTGCCACAAATATTACAACCGGTACAGTTATATTAAACAATCTTTCTGCATCCACCACTTACGACTGGAGGGTTACTGTAAACTGCAACACCACTGTAATTAATAATTATGCAACGGCACAATTCAATACCGTTAATCATAACAGTACTATTAAAAATAGTAAAGATGGTTTGGGTATAAAGATTTCGCCCAACCCGGTAAACGGGCCGTCAATTATTGATTATATTGTACCCGGTAACGGAACTGTAACCATTACCGTTAAAGACGCTGTTGGACGAAATGTTGCTTTGATATATGAAGGCACCCAAAGTGCAGGCCAGTATCAATACACATTAAGCAACCAGTTAACCAGGTTAAGTAAGGGAGTTTATTTCCTTTATGTGCAGCAAAACGGGAAAGGTAATTATACACAGTTTTTAAAAAATTAAGTGACATCATTTTAAAACTGCTATTCTGAAATGACTACACCTGCGGAAAATGAAACTATGAAGCCCGTAAAAACGCTGCATACCCTGCAGTCGGATGTTCAAAGCACTAACCGTATAGCATTGTCAGTTGACTGTGTGATTTTTGGTTTTGATGAAAACAAGCTGAAGGTGATGCTCATACGGAGTGACCTGAAGAAGTATCAGGACAGATGGTCGTTGTTAGGTGACCTGGTAAGGCCCTCGGAAGATTTGGATGCAGCTGCATACCGCATATTAAAACAACGTACCGGGCTGGATGATGTTTACCTGGAACAGGTGCACACATTTGGAAAAGTTAACCGGCACCCTGCCGGGCGTGTGGTTACTGTGGCATATTGCTCTTTAATTAATGTACAGCACCACAAGCTTAAGATACTGGAAAATGAGTTGCACTGGCACGATGTTAAAAATGTAACAGACCTTGCTTTCGATCACCAGGAAATATTTGATACCTGTTATAAGCGCCTGCAAAAAAGAGTGCAGGAACATCCGCTGGGGTTTAACTTACTTCCCAAAAAATTCTCCTTAAGGGATTTGCAGAATTTATATGAAGCTATACTGGGTATAAAACTGGACCGCCGCAACTTCCGTAAAAAATTCTTCTCCATGGATTTCCTGATTGACCTTGATGAAATGGAGCAGGATGTGCCCCATCGCCCTGGCAAGCTTTACCGTTTTAACTACGATAAGTATGAAAAACGCAAGAAAAAATCGGGGGGAATCGACTTTTAAATGAACCCTTCTCCAAAATAGAACCATCGGCGCACCCCTTCTTTTCCTCTCTTTTTCGCAACCGTTTGTGCAAACGATAGCATAGAGGGAAAAAAATTGTCTTTTTCGGTCAAAAAAATTATTGAACAAAACTTTGGGCGAATAAAAAAATGCTGTACTTTGTGTAAGTTTTACACATTTTACTTTGTGTAAAAAATACACGTTACGATTAACTGATTTATTTTTTAACTGAAATGCTTGTTATTATGAGAAAAGTTCCCCGAATTTTTTTGGTGATGTTTTCGTCAATGTTGCTGAGCATAGCTTCATTAGCGCAAAACGCTGTTACCGGTAAGGTAACAGATGCAAAAGACGGTTCTCCTGTAGGAGGTGTAACCGTATCCGTGAAAGGTACCACAGCAGCCACACAAACTGCAACAGACGGTACTTATAAAATCAATGTTGCCGGTAATGCCACGTTAGTATTTACATCTGTTGGTTTTGTTACACAACAGGTAGCAGTAGCCGGTAAAAATGTAATTGATGTAAGTTTTGTTCAGGCCAACCAGCAACTGAATGAAGTGGTGGTAGTGGCTTATGGTACTGCACGTAAAAAAGACCTTACAGGTTCTGTAAATGTCATTACTGCAAAAGATTTCCAAAAAGGAAATATTACCACTCCTGAACAGATGATTGCAGGAAAAGTGCCTGGCGTAGCCATTACATCTAACGGTGGGCAGCCCGGATCAGGAAGTACTATCCGTATCCGCGGAGGCTCTTCTTTAAATGCAAGTAACGACCCGCTAATTGTTATTGACGGGGTACCGCTTGATAACAGCGGAGTGGCTGGCGCCAGCAACCAGCTGAGCTTTATTAACCCGAATGATGTTGAAAGTTTTACCGTATTGAAAGACGCATCAGCTGCAGCGATTTATGGTACAAGAGCAGCCAATGGTGTTATAATAATTACAACTAAAAAGGGTAAAGCCGGTGGCCTTAAGGTTAATTTTAATACCGTTACATCTTTTGCCAATAAAACAGGCGAAGTGGATGTATTAACCGGGGACCAGGTTCGTGATATCGTTAAAACACTCGGCAATGCCAAACAAAAAGCACAGGTTGGTACGGCAAACACCAACTGGCAGGATGCAATTTATCAAACAGCTGTTTCAACTGATAATAACATCAGTATCAGCGGAGGTGTTAAAAACCTGCCTTATCGTGTTTCGCTTGGTTACTCTTACCTTAATGGTATTTTAAAAACAGACCACCTGCAAAAAACCTCATTAGCTTTGGTGCTTAACCCCACCTTTTTCCATAACACCTTAAAAGTTGATATTAACCTGAAAGGAAGTATGGAAAAAACAAGGTTTGCAAACCAGGGTGCCATCGGAGGTGCCGTTCAGTTTGACCCTACACAAAATATTTACTCTAACAGCTCCCGCTATAACGGCTATTTTGAATGGACTGAAGCAAATGGGGAACTGATGCTGAACAGGCCCAACAACCCTGTTGGTATCCTGAATTCTACGTTCGACAAACAATCGCCCAAAAGAAGTATTGGGAACATTCAGTTTGATTATGCAATACCTTTTGTAAAAGGATTGCACGCTAACCTGAACCTGGGTTATGATGTGAGCAAAAGTGCCGGTACTTATTTTGTGAACGACAGTGCGGAGCAGGCCTATGTTATTGGCAAGCCGGGTATCGGAGGCTCTTCCAGCAAATCGGAATCAAAAAAACAAAATACGGTAGTTGATTTTTACTTCAACTATGTAAAGGATATTCCTTCTATTAAAAGCAGGGTAGACGCAACGGTGGGTTATACCTACAATAATTACCTGGCTACTTATTACAACTTCAGGGGGTATAACGCAAAGGGAGATACCATTGCGGGAACTACTGCACCCCTTTATCCATTTAATAAACCAGAGAACACTGTTATCGGCATATTTGGAAGGGTTAACTATATAATGAATGAGAAATATTACCTTACTGCCACATTGCGCAGAGTTTGTTCATCACGTTTTGGAGAAGGTTATATGTATGCAACCTTCCGTTCTGTTGCTGCTTCATGGAAACTTAAAAATGAAGCGTTCCTTAAAAACAATAAATTTATTTCTGACCTTAAACTGAGGCTGGGTTATGGTATTACCGGACAGCAGGATGGAATTGGTAACTACGCCTTCCTGTCTACTTACAGCCGCAGCGGCTCTAATTCACTTACCCAATTTGGCAACAGCTATTATTATACATTAGCGCCAAGTGGTTTTTATCCTGATCTTAAATGGGAGCAGACAGAAGGCTACAATGCAGGTATTGACTACGGCTTCCTGAATAACAGGATAACCGGTAGCGTTGATTTTTATATTAAAAAAACCAAAGACCTGCTGAACAGTGTATCACAGCCTGCAGGAACTAACTTCTCCGCATATGTACTGGCAAATGTGGGCAATATGGAAAATAAAGGTGTGGAGTTTACAATTAGTGCAACACCTGTAAAAAAATCAGACCTTAACTGGGATGTGGCATTTAACGCCACCTACAATAAAAACACCATTACAAACTTAACCGTGGTGCCGCATGATCTTAACTATCCGGGAGCACCAGGCGGTGGTGCTGCCGGTGTTAATGGCCCCATTCAGTTAAGCCAGGTAGGCTATGCAAAAAATACCTTCTTCCTTTATCACCAGATTTATGATGTGAATGGCAAACCGATTGAGGGTTTATTTGAGGATGTAAACAGGGATGGCATATTAAATGAAAAAGATAAATATTTCAGCAAAGCGCCCGATGCTAATTTGTATTTTGGTTTCAGTACAAACGTGAACTATAAAAAATGGGTGGCAGGTTTTGTATTAAGAGCCAACTTCAACAACTATATATACAATAACATTTACAGTAACCTGGGCAAATTAACACAGATACTGGATGCTTATTCAATTCATAACGGGTCTGTAAATTACCTTGATACCCGGTTTACCGGTAAAACAGATATTCAGGGATTTAGTGATTATTACCTGGAAAACGCTTCTTTTTTACGAATGGATAACCTGTCTGTGGGTTACAATTTTGGTATGTTGAAACATACAAAGAGTGTATTAAGATTAAGCGCAAACGTTCAAAATGTGTTTGTGATTACGAAATACAATGGACTTGACCCAGAAGTAAACGGTGGTATTGATAACAACATTTACCCCCGCCCGAGAATAATCTCTATAGGCGCTAACCTTGACTTTTAATTACTAAACAGAAATAATTATATGAAAAATAAATCTTTCAAATTAAAATTGCTGTCTGTATTTGCAACAGTAGTTTTTTTTACAGGCTGTACCGACAAACTCGATTTGTTGCCTACAAACGACCTTACAAGCGATAAGGTGTTTGCCACGCCCCAGGGTTATAAAGAGGCATTGGCAAAAGTGTATGGTGTAATGCTTACAACCGGAAGCCAGGGTGCAGGCAGTGGAGACCTTCCATCACAAATTATAAGTGATGCAGGGAACTCTGATTTTTTCCGTAACCTATGGTATCTCGAGTGTTTAAGTACTGATGAAGCAGGCTGGACTTATCATAATAATACCGATCCAATCGGTATTCACCAAATGAACTGGAGCGCTGTAAACTTTTCAGTAAAGTGCAGCTATTACAGATCGTTTTATGCTATAACGCTTGCCAATAACTTTATTACAGAATCTGCTGATGATAAACTTGCAAAAAGAGGTATTTCCGGCAAAGATGCAGATGATATAAAAGAATATACCCGGGAGGCAAGATTTATAAGGGCTTATCATTACTGGGTACTGATGGATCTTTTTGGAAACCCGCCGCTGGTTACAGAAGCAATTCCGATTGGGTCAAAAAGTTTTCCTAAACAAGTTGGCCGTAAAGAGATTTTTAATTTTATTGAAAGTGAGTTAAAAGATCTTGCTGCAACATTACCAGCACCTAAAGGCAATGAATATGGAAGAGCAGACCAGGCAGCAGCATGGTCTTTACTTGCACGCATGTACCTGAATGCAGAAACATACACTGGTACACCAAGATATACAGATGCTATTACGTATTGCAATAAGGTTATAGCAGCAGGGTACACTTTACATCCTGTTTATAAAGAGCTGATGCTGGCCGATAATCACCTGAATACAGATGAATTTATATGGACAGCTCCTTACGATGGTATCGCAACCCAGACCTACGGCGGTACTACTTTCCTGATACATGGCCCTGCCGGAGTACCGGGCGACAGCTCAGGCTGCAGCGGTACCTGGGGATGTATAAGAGTTACACAGCAGTTTGTTGATTTATTTGATGCTGCTGATATCCGGGGGCAATTCTATACCAATGGTCAGAATAAAATTATGACACAACTGCTGGATGTTGCTACTGACGGATATTCATCCACTAAATTCAGAAATAAAACAAGGGCAGGACTTATTGCACCAAACATAGATAATGGCAAAACATTTTCAAGTATTGACATGCCAATATTCAGGCTGGCAGAAATTTACCTGATTTATGCTGAAGCTGTTGTAAGAGGCGGTACTGGTGGATCAAATACTACAGCATTAGGTTATTTGAAGCAGCTGGCAGTAAGAGGGAGACCTTCGGATCCGGGGGCAGCAAACTATCCCTCACTTACGTTGCCTTATATTTTAGCAGAACGTGGCCGTGAATTAATGTGGGAGGGGCATCGCCGTACAGATCTTATCCGTTATGGCCAGTTTACCACAGGAGCCTATTTATGGGCATGGAAAGGATGTGTGCAGTCAGGAACAGCAGTAGACAGTAAATATAACCTCTATCCAATACCGGCAGACGATCTTGCAGCAAACACCAATCTCGTGCAAAACCCCGGTTATTAATTATAACACTAAAATTATTTCGTATGAAAAAAATAATGCAAAGAATATTCTTGATGCTTGCTTCAGCAGTAATCTTTTTTTCATCATGTAAAAAAGTTGAAAACAGGATTTACTACCAGGGAGGAACGCCTCCTGTGCTGACAGCATCTTCAACGGCAGCGCAAGTTTTAAAAAAGGAAAACAAGGATAATATTGCCCTTATTTTAAACTGGACCAACCCGAATTATATGTTCACAACCGGTGTAAGCTCACAGGATGTGACTTACACCATACAAGTGGATACAGCAGGTAAAAATTTTACCAGCAGCAACTTGCAGGAAAGTGCCATAGCAAAAGAGCTTTCAAAATCTCTTACAGTAAAGGAGCTTAACGGGTTCTTATCCAAAATGGAACTGAAGGCGGGAGTGGAGTATAATGTTGAAATGAGAATAAAAGCAACATTAATGAATGGAAGCGCACCCCTTTACTCAAATGTGCTTAAAATAAAAATCACTCCATATCTTGATTATGCAGTGGAGCCCCCGGGCACAGCTGCAGCAAACTATAATGATGGCAATCTTTGGGTTGTAGGTGATGCATTCGCTTCAGGATGGTCAAATCCATTGCCTTCTCCTTATGCCACCAGCCAGAAGTTTACAAAAATTGATGTATTGCATTATGAACTATTAGTCACTTTTAATGCAAGCGGAGGATATAAAATGATACAGGAACAAGGCGTTTGGTCTTCACAATATCATGCTTTAGCTCCTGCAAGTGCATTATCTGGAAATTTTGAAAAGAAAGATTCCGATCCTCAATTCCCATCGCCTGGAGCTGGTCTTTATAAAATTGAGGTAAACTTCCAAACAGGTAAATACACTTTAACCAAGCAATAATATCTGAAAATTCAAATACTAAACAAATGAAAAATATTTTCAAAATACTTTTTACAGTAATTGCAGTTTCGGGTATTATGACTGCATGTGAAAAACTGGATAAGGCGGAGCCCTTACCCATGTACCTTTTGGGGGTGTCACCTGTATTAAGTACATCCACCACAACTGTGGCTCCAACGCTGGCGGATACAAGCCGCACCGTTATTACTTTTAACTGGACCAATCCTAAATATGCACAGGATTCATCTTTGTACAAGTACATACTGGAAATTGACACCACCGGTAAAAACTTCGCCAACGAACGTACTAAAATTGTAACCGGTGTATTAAACACTTCATTAACAGGAAGAGACCTGAATGCATATTTGCTTCAGTTAGGATTTAAACTTGGAGTGGCACAATCTGTTGATGTACGTGTAATTTCTTCTTACGGTAATAATAATGAGCGCTACATGAGTAATGTTGTAAAAGTTACTGTAACGCCATTTGCAGATCCTTCTGTTCTTACCACGCAAAATACATCTGTAACATTAAGCCTGGTAAATGCAGCCGTGGCCTCCAATACATTTTCTTGGACCGGCTCTTTTACCGCCTATCCTGATGCAGTTACTTACACATTGCAGTACGACTCTTCTGGTAAAAACTTTGCCAATCCAAAGGATATTGCTGTAGGTGCTTCCATTCTTACCAAAGGGCTTACGCAAGGCGAAATGAACAGTACAGCCCTTAGCTGTGGCGTACCAGGCGGTAATTTGGGTAAAGTAGAATATCGTATAAAAGCTGTTACTGCGCTGGGAGCAATCGTTTATTCAAATGTTGTTAGTGTAACCATACAAAGTTACCTGCCCATACGGCGCATGTATTTACCCGGCGGTTACCAGGCTGCAACTGGTAATGGTAACGACTGGGATCCTGGTACTGCACCAGAATTAATACGTGACCTGCGTGCACCTGTTTTCAATAATATGTACTACATCTACATTTACCTGCCTGCAGGCGCACAGTTTAAAGCAACTGTTGGCCGCAGCTGGGATGTTAACTACGGTGGAACAGGCGGAGTACTGTCACAAAACGGTGCCAACTTCTCTGTAACCAATGCAGGTTATTACAGGGTGAGTATTGATATTAATACAATGAAGTATGACATTCGTGCAGGAAGAATGGGATTTGTAGGTGATGCGACAGCAGCAGGCTGGAATCCTCCTAATGTTTTCCCAACAACTGCAATGGGTGCTGCCGGAACAAACCTGTTTGTAGGCATCAGCAATTTTGTAGCTGGTGGATGGAAAATGATTGACAATGATTCATGGAATAATGGCAGCAATGCAGTGGATGAAACAAGAAGCTATGGCTCTACTGGTGGTGATGGAAGCACAATGGAAGTAAATGGCGCTAATTTCCCCAATATTACCAGTGCGGTAAGTAACAGGGTAATTTGGGATGGACGTGATGTAAACAATATTAAATATTTCATTAGCCCTGCAACCGAAATGCGTTTGGTGGGTGATGGTATTAACCAGGCTGGTGTTAATGACTGGGATCCGCCAACATCTCCGCAAATGACTTACAGCGGCAATGGTGTTTGGACAATTACTATTGCTTTAAAAGCAAACAAGGATATTAAATTCCTTGCTGGTAATGCATGGGGTGCATTTGACTATGAAGATAACAGCAACCAGAGCCAGGCTACCGGTGTTGATAAACCTATTAAGTGGGAAGGTGGCAATAACTTTAAAACACCAACCACCGCAGGCACTTACACCATTACATTGAATGAATATACTCAAACAATGAAGATTAACTAATTTGTTCAACGTGTAACTTTAAAGGGTTGGCTGTATGGTCAGCCCTTTTTATGTTTTATTTTACCCCGATTAAAAATTCATCTGTATGAAAAAATTTTTTTTAGCGTTGCTGATATTTTCTGCAATCACATCGGCAGGCCAGCAAACAGAATGTTATCCGGCTAACTGGTTTACGGGTATGAAGTGGAATAAAGTTCAACTGATGCTCCACGGAAAAAATATTGCTGCTGCACAAAACATTGCTGTAACATACCCTGGAATTAAACTTAAAAAAATAAACAAAGTTGAAAACAGTAATTACCTGTTTTTAGATATTGAACTGGCTTCTGCTGTTAAACCGGGAGTTGCAAAAATTTCATCTTCTGCTTTTAATATCAACTTTGAAATTAAGGCACACCGTAAAGGTAATGGCAGTGCGTATGCACAGGGCGTAACACAAAAAGATTTTATTTATCTCATAATGCCCGACAGGTTCAGTAATGGCGACCCCTCCAATGATAAGGTTGCCGGAATGAAAGACCAGTCATTGAACAGGGATACAGTATTTAACCGCCATGGCGGTGATTTAAAAGGCATCCAAAATCATCTTGATTACTTAAGCAGTTTGGGAGTAACCACATTATGGCTGAACCCTGTTATAGAAAATGACATGCCTGAACGTACAGAACATGGCTATGCTTTTACCAATCATTACAAAATTGATCCGAGAATTGGTGGTGAAAAAGCCTACCAGGAATTGATTGATGCCATGCATGCCAAAGGAATGAAAATGATACAGGATGCGGTATATAATCACGTAGGCCTTTATCATTTTACGGTGCAGGATGCACCCATGAAAGACTGGCTGCATCAGTGGCCTTCTTTTACACAAACCAGTTATAAAGACCAAACGGTGTTTGATCCTTATGCAAGCTCCTTTGAAAAAAAGAAAATGCTGGATGGATGGTTTACCACTCAAATGCCCGACCTCAATCAGAACAATCCATACGTTGCCAATTATCTTATTCAGCATGCTATATGGACCGTGGAAGAGTTTGGAATTGATGGATGGCGTATTGATACCTATCCTTATAACGATGGAGAATTTATGAATCGCTGTAACAAAGCACTAACAGATGACTTTCCTCAAATAACCATGTTTGGAGAAACCTGGGTGCACGGAGTACCCAACCAGTCTTATTTTGCACAAAACAATTACAGCATTCCTTTCAAAAGTAACCTGCAGGCCACCTGCGATTTTCAAACATTATGGGGTATTACCGATGCTTTAACAAGAGACTTTGGATGGGATGATGGTGTGAGCAGGCTATACACAACGCTTGCCCAGGATTTTGTTTATAAAGACCCCACCCGGCAGGTGATATTTTTAGATAATCATGACATGGCCCGTTTTTATTCTGTTGTGAATGAAAACACAGATAAATATAAATGCGGCCTGGCGTGGCTGTTAACATGCCGCGGTATTCCGCAAATATATTATGGTGATGAACTGGCTACTTCTGGTATTACATGGCCAAATGATGGACATGTAAGGCTTGATTTCCCCGGTGGCTGGCCCACAGATAATATAGACAAGTTTACGATTAAAGACCGCACTGCAAAAGATCAGGAAATATGGCAATATCTTGCTACGCTGGCTAATTATCGTAAAACATCTCCGGCGTTAATGTATGGCAGGTTTATGCAGTTTGTTCCGTATGATGGGGTGTATGTATATTTCCGTTATACCGATAAACAAACAGTAATGATTGTTTTGAATACAAGTAAAGAAGAAAAGAAAATACCGTTTTCAAAATTTGCAGAGCGTACAAATGGATTTAGCGGATACAAAGATGTAATTACAAATAGCACTGGTAATTTATCTGAATTGAATATTGGGTCATACAAAGCGGTGGTTCTGGAACTGACAAAATAAAAGTATTAAAACGAAAAGGGTCATACTTCAAAGTATAACCCTTTTGTTTTATTCCTGCTCCCCCTGCTGGACTTGAACCAGCGACCCTCTGATTAACAGTCAGATGCTCTAACCAACTGAGCTAAGGAGGAATTTCCCGTTTAGGGGTGGCAAAAGTAAGGCATTTTACCTTTAGTAAAAAAAAATCAGCAAACTATTTCAGCCATTCCCAAAAGCCTGATTCTGCGAAACCTGCATACACACCATCTTCCCTTATTTCTATGGGAAATGTTTTTAAATAATAACCCTCTCCACTGGTATTTCGGCCTGTTTGCAGGCTAAATTTATACCGGTGCAGCGGGCAAACGATATTCCCCAGTACATCAATATAGCCTTGCGACATGGGGCCTCCGGCATGAGGGCATTTATGAGTACAGGCAAAAAGATTATTGTTATAAACCCCAATACAGATTTTTTTACCTTTTACCTCCACTTCTGCAAGGTGGTTGGCAGAAAAAGGTATTTCTGTTACTGCATCAGCAATTTTATGCCAGGTATATTTTTTGTCGGACATTAATTACTAATAAAAAAATTCCGCTTTATATGGATAGCGAATTCGGTAAGCGTCCCGTACGGCATTCAATATTGTTTGCCTTAAAATATCAATGTTTGTTTTTGCAGCAGCAGATACAAAAACACAGTTGCCATTTGTTTCAGTTTGCCAACGCTGTTTAAGGTCGGCCAGAATTTCTTTTTTTACTGACTCTTCCAGCCACTCATCAAAAGTGTCTGCCTCGTATTTATCCATTTTATTAAAAATAGTAATCACTGGCTTATCTGCTGCGCCCAGTTCGGCAAGTGTTGTATTTACAACTGTTAGCTGATCCTCGTAATGTGGGTGTGAAATGTCCACTACATGGAGCAGTACGTCTGCTTCTCTTACTTCGTCCAGTGTACTTTTAAAACTTTCCACCAAATGATGTGGCAGTTTTCGTATAAAACCTACGGTATCACTTAATAAAAAAGGGGTTTGTTCAAATACCACTTTACGTGTAGTGGTATCTAATGTGGCGAATAATTTATTTTCTGCAAATACTTCGCTTTTACTCAGCAGGGTCATTAATGTGGATTTGCCCACATTGGTATAGCCGACCAGGGCTACACGTATAAATTCACCCCTGTCTTTACGTTGTGTAAAAGCCTGCTTATCTATTTCTGCAAGCCTTTTTTTTAGTAATGATATTTTATCTCTTACAATACGGCGGTCTGTTTCAATTTCTGTTTCACCCGGGCCTCTTGTACCAACACCTCCACCTTGGCGCTCCAAATGCTTCCACATACCTCTTAATCTTGGAAGAATGTATTGGTATTGTGCCAGCTCAACTTGTGCTTTTGCCTGCGCAGTTTTGGCACGGCTGGCAAAAATGTCCAGTATTAAGTCGCTTCGGTCAATGGTTTTAACCTGTAACTCTTTTTCTATATTTTGAATTTGAGACCCCGTAAGTTCATCATCAAAAATTACTACATTAATATTGCCTTTAAAAAGAATAAACTGTTTTATCTCTTCCAGTTTGCCTTTACCAACAAATGTGCGGCTGTCTGGGTGCGGCAGTTTTTGTGTGAACCGTTTAACTGCTTTTGCTCCGGCTGTTTCTGCCAAAAAAGCCAGCTCATCCAGGTATTCGTTAACCTGTGTTTCAGTTTGCTCTTTATGTACCAGCCCCACCAGAACTGCGTATTCTTCTTTATTAAAAAGTTGTTTTTTTTCTATCAATTTTTAAACCTTTAAATGCGAAATTAAATATTTAGCTGCTATGATGAAGGTCTTAAAGAAAGAATACTGGTTATATCTCGTTCATGCGGAAGCAGCTTACAATATTGCACATAAAAAAAGCCCTCCGAAGAATCGGAGGAGCTTCCTGCTATTCGTATTCACCTTTGTACTATCGTTATCCCCTTCCACCGCCGCCACCTCTTTGTGGCCTTGTGGTTGGTTCAATTTGTTCTTTCCATATTTTCATTTGTTCTTCAGTAAGTACTGCCTTCAGTTTTTTATCCCTTTCATCCATCATTTGCTGACGGGCTGCCATCATTGCATCCCTGTCTATTTGCCCGCCACCAGCACGTAATTCTTCCATTTTTTTATCCGACTCTCTGAATGATTGCAGGAAAATACTGTCAACCTGCGCCATTTTAGCTGCTTCTAACTTGAAAGCACTGTCAATTTTTTCATGAATGGGCTTTAATCTTTCTTCAGGTGAACGGCGCTGAAAATTTCCCCCGCCCTGTGCCATTGCGGTAAGGCCGAAAACTGTTGCTGCGGCTATTAAAAAAAACTGTTTTTTCATTTTATTACTATTTGGGTTTTAACAATCGTGTTATTATAAGACGATGAACTTTTTTAAACCTGTCGTTTTTTTTATTTTTTTTCTTCTTTTTTAGGTGGCTTGCGGCTCCACATTTTATAAAACAGCGAGTCAAATTTTGGAAGCTGTTCTGCAGTGCATATTCTTCTCACCTCCAGCATATGATTATAAAACTGCATCTCCATCATTTTTTGTTTTCCTGAAGACAGGGTAATAGCCTCTGCAATAGAAGAATCGCTGAAGCTGTTCCGGCCTATATCTTTGAACTGCTGCTCTTTTGAATTACGCATATCGTCAAATGTGACTTTCATTTTTTCACGGTGCTGCCTGGCAAGTGTATCATACTGCTGCATTTGTTCAGCTGTAAAGCCAATTTCTTTTTGCAAAAACTCTTTGGCTGCTGCATCCCGGCTATTTTTAGCCGGCGGCTTAACGCCTCCGTCTTTACTAAACAGGAAATACAACATAGCAACATTAGTAAGCAGCAATATTGCTATTATAAGTAAAAAGAGTTTGCTTTTGGTTTGTGTGCTCATTTTATGGTTCTATATTTTCAATATCTCTTAAAATTGATAACGATCCATTGTAACCATCAATGGCTGCATACTGCGGGTCATCGGTGGTGGTGGTAGTGGTAGTGGTACTGGTATTGCCGTTTTTTTGGTGCATAGTAAACACCATAGCATTAACCGCTATTACTAACAATACACTGGCAATAGCAACAGCCGGGCGGGAAAGAAAACGCAGGGCATTGTCCCAATTACTGCTTTCTTTATGCTGCATTTTTGCAGTAAGCCTTGTAAACAAATAAGGCTTTGGGTTGGCACGCCGCATACCATCAAGGCTCTTCAGCGTTTCATCAACCAGCTTGTTTAATTGTTCGTTGTTCATAGTCTTAAGCAATGTTTTTATTATAATAGTCTTTTAAAATTTTTCTCAGGTTTGCTTTTGCCCTCGCAATGAGTGACTCTACAGCAGTCACAGACAAGTTCATAATTTCCCCAATATCCTGGTGTTTTAACCCTTCCAGTTTATGCAGCGTAAAAACAATGCGTTGGTTATCGGGCAACTGCTCCAACGCTTTAAATAATGTAGCTGCTTTTTCCTTTTGCTCCATCAATACCCCGGGATGGTTAAAATCTTCCGGGTGTATCTGTTCTTCGCCGCTATTGCCAAACAACCGCTGAACAAATGCAAAACGTTTTTTTGTTTTTTTTCTTTTTAAATGATCCAGCGATTTTGTCACTGTTATCCGGTACAGCCATGTACTGAATTTTGATTCGCCTTTAAAAGAACTTACCGACTGGTATACCTGTATAAAAACTTCCTGGGTTATATCATCTGCATCATCTTCATTTTGCACTATACCTGCTGCTGTGTTATATACCATGTCCTGCCATTCATCCACCAGCTTTTTAAAAGCCGATTCATTACCCTGCTGCAGTTGTACAATTAATTCCGGTTGATTCAAGACAAAGGTGTTATAAAGCCATTCCAAAAATACTAAAAGCCGCCGGGCCTGCCACCCCCGCCAGGAGAACCTCCCCACCCACCCATCGGGCGGTTAAACTGACCATCTCTGTTACCACCATTTTGCCTTGCGGGGCCACTGCCAAAATTTTTAAGCTTATAAGTAAATGTAAGCATAAAGTATTGTTGTAAAACCTGAGTTTGAGCATCTTCAATGTAAGTACCTGTAACCGTTCTTACCAGGCTTTGGTTTTGTTTCAAAAGGTCAAATACCGATAGCTTTAATTCACCAGCCTGCTTCTTCAATATTTTTTTACCTAAAGCTGCATTCCACAACCAAAAACTCTGGTTAAATCCGCTCGACAGGCCGCTGTAGGTATTTCCTGAAACATCATTTTGTAAAAACCATCCTTTCTTATTTAACAGGTTTAACTGAAGGCCTGCAACCTGGTTTACATATTTGGTGCTTGAATTGCTGGTGTTAGTAGTGTTGGAGTTACTAAAATTGGCCGAGTAAGAAATATTAAAATCAACAAACTCACTAACATTACTTGCAAACACAATACCCGTATTATAGGTATAACTATTGGTAAGGGTGTTAATATTATTAATGTAACCGGGTAGTTTTGAATAACTGAAACCAGCGTTAAGGTTAATATTTGTTTTAATAAACTTAAGCGGTACGCTGTAAGTTAAAAATGTACGCAGACTTTTATATCCATCAAGATTAACAGGTTTGGTAAGCTGGGAACCTCTTTTTAATACAATGCCTTTTTGTATTATGGAATCCTGTGTAGCAACATATGTTCCTGATGAAATATAATCTGCAGCTGTTTGCAGCATAATATTTGCAAAGAACGCATTACTTGTTTTTGAATTGGTGTAAGAATAACGGCCTGCCACAAAATGCGTATAAGATTGTTTTAAATCCGGGTTGCCGCTACTTACACGTAAAGGGTTGCTTAAATTAACCACATCCTGTAATTGCGATACAGACGGAAAATTAACAGAGGCCCTGTAAAACACCCTTATGTTGCTGTACATGCCAATTTTTTTACGATACATCACATTTGGTAATACATTGGCGAATGTTTGATTTACAGATGTTGTAGTTGGATAAATGCGCTGGCTTTCTAATTTAGATTGCTGAAAGTTCAGGCCAAACGAAAGCTGTTCATCCCTGCTGCGGCCCAGGCGGTAGTTAATACCTGCATTGTGCGTGGTGATGGTATTATCGAACAAGTTGGATAACGTTGTATCAAACACGGAATATTTGGCACCATCGTAATTATAAGTTTGCTGGTCCGCTTTATTTTTTTGTATTGATGGCGTGTAATCAATCTGCAACTGACCGCTTTTGCCAATTGGCTCGGTATATGCAAAATTGGCACTGTAGCTGCTTCCATTAGTGTTATTAATGCTAAACCTGTTTTGCAATGAATCCGTTGCCAGGCCATTGTTATAAAACTTATAGGCTGCGTTGGTAGTGGTTTCGCCATCGTTTTTGTTCCACCCTGTATTAAGGCTTATAGAAAATGTGCGGCCACGTTTTGCAAAAGCATGACGGTACATTATGGTGTTGCGCAGGTTATAACCATTCCTGTTTGATTCGCTGGTACTGTTGGAAGTACTGATGGAATCATTTAAGCCATAAAAGTTTTGTGCAGAAGAAATGGATGTGGACTTATTATTTTGAAAGCTTAAATTAGGGATGATAAAAATTGAATTTGCAGAGTCAATCTTGTACTCCAGCCGCATATTTAAGCGATGATTATTATTGGTACTTGCAGAGTTACTTTTTTGAAGGCTGAACTGGTTCTTGGGATTAAAAAATGTTTCTGTATTGGTTAGGTTTTCGTTGGTGTTTTTACTGTTGTTGAAAAAGTAGCTGCCGCTAACAGTAAGTTTCGTACCATATTGGTTACTAAAGTTAATACCAGCCGCATTGGTTTTACTAATACCGCTTGACTGACCTACATTGAAATTATCACCACCTCCACGGCCACCACCACGAAATCCACCACCGCCGCCACTACTGGTAACACCCAGCAAGTCCTGGCTGCCAAAATTTTGCTGGTTAATATTATTAAAGTTGCCAATTAATGATATACGCCTGTTGCCTTCAAAAAAACTCATATTACCACCGCCTGTATAGCGGCCATCTGTACCAGCTCCGGCGTAAACACGCCCAAACTGGCCATTACGTATACCGCCCTTGGTAACAATATTTACTGTTTTCACGGAGTTGCCGTCATCAAAACCGGTTAGCTGTGCCTGGTCGCTCAGTTTATCAAATACCTGGATTTTATCAATAACATCGGCAGGTAAATTTTTTAATGCAGCTGTTGCATCATCACCAAAAAAGTCCCGGCCATCAACCGTTACTTTTTTAACCTGCTCGCCCATGGCAGTTACAGTACCATCTTTTGCAACGGTAATACCCGGCAGTTTTTTTACCAGGTCCTCGGCTGTTGCATCCGGGTTTACTTTAAACTGGCTGGCGCTAAATTCAGAAGTGTCGCCTTTTTGCTTTACCGGGGGAGTTTTAGAAACTACAGTAACTCCCTGCAATTCGGTAGCTACTTTGGTTAATGCAAACGGAATCGCATCTTTATTGCTTGCAAGTAAATTTATTTTTTGCTGTACTTTTTCATAACCACTGTTACTGATGGTTACTACATATGCTCCCGGGTTTAAGCCTGTAAACTGAAAGTTCCCTTTAGCGTCACTAACAGTTTGTTTCAAAAAAGCAGAATCCCGCTGGGATGAAAGTTTTACAGTTGCCCCGTTAAGAACACTCTTGTCGGATGCATCGGCAACCTTTCCCTTTAAAGTAACAGTTTGGGCATAAATGCCTGCCGTTAAAAAGATTAACAATAAAGAGAAAAACGCTTTTATTAAGGCTGATTTTGTTTGCATATTGGTTAGACGATATACTGTTAAAAACCTGTCGGCTTTCTTGTAATATTGGCAGGTATGCTTTTTACCAGTAAATTGCAGCCCTAAATTTTACAGAATGGAGTATAATAAATTAGTTTCCGTAACCGGGTTAAGTGGATTGTTTGAATTGCTTTCTTCAAAGTCAGATGGCGCTGTGGTGCGTTCATTGGAAGATAACAGCACAAAGTTTATAAGCAGCCGTATTCATAACTTTTCTCACCTGGAAAGTATTGAAGTATATACCACAAAAGACAATGTAAACCTGGTAGATGTGTTTCTTGCCATGCAGGCAAGTAAAGAAAAACTGCCGGCAGCAGGCGATGCAAAAGCGGTTAAAAAGTATTTTGAAAAGGTAGTTCCTGATATGGATTTTGAAAGGGTGTACTCCAGCGATATGAAAAAAATGATAAAGTGGTATGAAGTGCTGGATAAAAATAAGGTTGAAATAAAATTATCAGAGCTGCCGGCGCAGGAAGAAACTGAAACTGCTGCTGTTAAAGCAAAGCCAACCGAACAAAAAGCAGCTGCAGTAAAAAATGCGCCTGCAAAAAAAATAAATACGCCGCGGAAAATGGCATAAGATGGAATCACGGATCATACTGACCCGGCTGACGAACACAAATTAATAACTGATATCCTGCTGCAACTATCGCTTCAGCAGGATATTAAATTTTATAACCCACTACTCACATCTAAAAAATGTACTCTGCCAACATACAAAAATTGCCCCGCCACTTTTTACCTGCGGATTTTACCGTTACCAACTGGGAAACGCTGGAACCTTATTTTAAAGAATTGCTGGAACGGCCCATTGATACCAAAGAACAGCTGGAACAATGGCTGAAAGACCAAAGCGAACTGGAAGCTGTTGTAAATGAAGATGCCTGCTGGCGCCAGATACGCATGACATGCGATACGGAAAACAAAGCACTGGAAGAGGCTTTCAATTTTTTTGTAATGGAGATTCAGCCCAAAATTCAGCCGTATGCAGATGCGCTGAATAAAAAACTGGTAAATCATCCTTTATTAAAAGATCTGGATGGAGATAAATATTTTACTTATCTGCGCAGTGTAAAAAAGAGTATTGAATTATTTAAAGAAGAAAATATTCCATTGCAGGCAGAGATGGCGGTATTGCAGCAGCAATACGGTGTTACTACCGGAAAAATGACGGTAACGGTGGATGACAAAGAATACACCCTGCAGCAGGCCGCTAAATTTTTAGAAAGTCATGACCGTAACAAGAGGGAAGAAGTTTACCGTAAAATCCAGGAACGCCGCCTGCAGGATAAAGAAGTGCTGAATGATTTATTTAACCAGCTGGTGGCTAAAAGAAATGAAGTGGCAAACAATGCCGGCTTTAAAAGTTATACGGATTTCCGGTTTAAAGAACTGGGGCGTTTTGATTATACTGAAAAAGACTGCTTTCTTTTTCATGAAGCCGTTAAGCAACACGTATTGCCGCTTGTAAATGAAATTTATAAAAAGAAAAAAGCAAAATTGGGGTTAGACACGTTACGCCCATGGGATGTTGATGCAGAACCGGAAGGCACACAACCTTTGCGGCCATTTAAAACAGGAGATGAGCTGCTGCAAAAATCCATTGCATGTTTTACGGAGCTGCGCCCGTTTTTTGGCGATTGCCTCACTAAAATGAACCAGCTGAAACACCTTGACCTGGAAAGCAGGAAGGGCAAGGCCCCGGGTGGCTATAACTGCCCGCTGGCAGAAAGCGGCGCACCGTTTATTTTTATGAATGCTGCCGGGCAAATGCATGATGTAACCACCATGGTGCATGAAGGCGGCCATGCTGTACATTCTTTTTTAGCGCATAATTTAGAATTGAGTGGTTTTAAAGAATATCCCATGGAAATTGCAGAAGTGGCCAGCATGAGCATGGAACTGTTCAGCATGGATTACTGGCAAACATTTTTTGATAGTGCTGAAGATTTACAAAGGGCTAAAGAACATCAGCTGGAGAGAGTGATCACTATTTTTCCGTGGATTGCTGTGATAGATAAATTCCAGCACTGGATATACAGCCACCCAACACATACCAACGAAGAACGCACTGCCGCATGGGTAAGTATTTTAAAAGAATTTCAGGATGATGTAATTGATTACAGCGGACTGGAAACATACCGCAGCAATGCATGGCAACGCCAGCTGCATTTGTTTGAAGTGCCGTTTTATTATATTGAATACGGTATTGCACAGTTGGGCGCTATTGGTATGTGGATGCAATACAAACAAAACCCACAACAGGCACTGGATAATTATTGCAATGCATTAAGCCTTGGCGGCACTAAAACATTACCACAATTGTTTGCTGCTGCAGGATTGGAGTTCGACTTTAGTCCGGAGAAAATAAAAGCACTGATGGCATTTGTGAAGACAGAAATGGATAAAATTATTTAACCTTCTTTTTATGTTGGTTAAGTTCCGTTCAATTTTATAGCTCAGGTGAACTTTAACTTTTGTGAATAGTTTATAAGTAACAGCTAAAATAAAAACACGCTGAAAGCTATCCACAATAAAAGCAATTCTCTTGCTGAAATTATCCTTTTTAATATACCCTCTCAAGGGTACACATATGCTGCGTTTACTTTTTAACTTAGGGTATGTTTTCAAAACTTGTGTTAACAGTTTATTGCCTGCTTACTGCAACCGTGTTTTGCAATGCACAGCATTTAAGATTTAGTAACCTTCACCTAAACGCAGATAAAATACCCTGTACGCCGGTAAAAAACCAATACCTTTCTTCTACCTGCTGGAGCTTTGCCAGTGCATCGCTGCTGGAAAGTGAATTGATAAAAATGAGTAAGGGCAAGGCAGATATTAGTGAAATGTTTATAGCCCGTCATTCCATGCAGCGTAAAATTGAACGCCATCTTGCATTGAAAGGAGGTAATTTTTTCACCCCCGGCGGCCAGTTTCATGATGTGGTATGGGTAATGAAGCATTATGGCATGATGCCCGAAGAAATATATTCTGGAAAAGGCCGGGGGGAGACAAACCATAACCATAGTGAAATGGATACACTGCTGAACCATTTTGTGAAAAACTGCATCAGCAAAGGCATAACAGCATTAAGCAATACTCAGCAAAAATATATTGACAGTATACTGGATCATTATTACGGTAAACTTCCTGCAAAGTTTATCTACAAAGGAAAAAAATATACTCCTAAAACTTACCTGTCACAATATCTCGGTATAAAGCCTGATGATTATGCGGAAATAACTTCTTATACCCACCATCCTTTTTACACAAAGTTTATACTGGAAGATAAATACAACTGGACAGGGGATGCTTATTATAATGTGCCTCTAAGCGACTTTGAAACTATTACCAATGCGGCATTGGACAGTGGTTATACTGTGGGCTGGGATGGTGATGCAGAGGACGATTATTTTGACTATAACGAAGGGCTGGCTTATATGCCCCGGCCTATAACCGATTATCAGCAGGCAAGACAACAGGCATTTGAAGACCAAACCACCCTGCTTGACCATATGATGCACATAACAGGCCGCACACATAGCAAGGAAGATACCTGGTATTACATTAAAAACTCCTGGGGCAATACATCCAACCAGCTCAACGGTTTTTTATACATGCGGCAAGACTATTTTAAAATACGTACAGTTGCTATCATTGTAAATAAAAAAGCAATACCCGGTAAGATTCGTAAAAAGATGGGACTCTGATTTACCTACCTCGCCGCACTCGTAAACTGCTGGTTTACTTTTTTAATAATGTAGCCGCTTATCCAGCCTACATAGGCATACTTGGGAAAAACAAATTTTTTGCCCGGGTTAATGGTGTTGATCTGCTTTACCAGTTCATCTAACCAAATACTGCCTGCCTGCATGGCTTTTTGATCGTAGGTATTAATGGCACGGTTCAGGTTTTTTTCAATCACCACCAGGTCTTCATAACTTCTTATAAAAGACAAATCGGGTTTAATAAGGCTGTTGTAATCGGTTGCCACCCGGCGGCGGAATTCGCTGATATCGGCACTGCTTACTTCAGTGTAATTATTAATAGCTGCACTTTGCGGATGCAATAACGTAGTTAAGCACCACACAATACCGCCAGAAAGATATATTACGTCCCTTGATTTAAAATCTGCTTTATTTACCAGCTCATCAATAATAACTTTGTTCAGGCTGTCCCGGAAAAGCTGGTCGGCTGTTTTTGCAAATGCATCCATGCCGCCATTCGTTTTTCCTTCTATCAGCCGTTGAAATGATTTTGTACCCAGCGGTAAATTTACCGGTACAAAACGGCGTTCATTGGAAAAATAACCACCCTTGGTATTGCCGCTGCCCACATCCAGCTGGTTATTGGTAAACCTGTTTTTTTGCGGCACCACGCCCATAAAGCTCAGTTCACTTTCCTGTTCCGGTGTTATATAACTGATGTGTATGGCAGTATCTAAATTTTTTGGCCGGATGACCTGTGTGAAATAATCCACCTTTTCATATTTATCCAGCTCCTGCTTTAAGCCGCTGCTCACTACTATATAAGTGCGTTTAGGAATTATATTAAAACGGCTAACGGCAATATTCATCAGTATGGCAATGGCATCCCTGCTTTCTTTTTCACTTTGGTAAGAGAGGGAAGCGGCATCGGTGTTAATGGATGTATCTGTTTTCAATGTATAATCAAACTGCCGGTCCTTGTTCAGCTTTACTTCAATTACACTCAGTTTAATGCCTTTGGCACCTACTTCAATGCCGGCATATAAATCCCCAATGCCCTGCACGCTTTTTAAAAGGCTTTCGGTAATTAAAGCACTCATAGAAAGGTTTTGCGCTTTGTAAAGGGCAATGGCTTTTTTATAGTAGGCGGCTGCAGAATCCGGCTGTTCTGTTTTAGAAAAATAATTACCCAGCCCCTCGCAGGCAACAGCCTGGCAGTAAAAATCCTGCTGTTGTTTGGCGCTTTGCAGCCCCCTGCGGAAGAACTCTTCTGCTGCTTCAAACTGCTGTGCTTCCAGCAGGGAAGAGGCGGTTTTTAACGTACGGAACGTTGCCTGGTTTTTTATTTTTTGCGCATGGGCAGCAACACTTATCAGCAGGGCACCTGCTAAAACAATTTTTTTAAACAGCATCATATCAATTTTTAATAAAGCTTATAGGCAAAGCATGGCAGTTATGAAGGGTTACGGTTATGTTTTTGCTGAGGGGGTAATTCCGCTAAGATAAAGCGGGGAATGATATGGATAAAATAAATTGAGCTTTTTTTGTGGAGAGATTACCAATATAAACAAGTTATTTATTCTGTAGCTAATTTTAGGGAAATAAGAGGCACAGATACGCTGAGCTTCAATACCAAACTGTATATCTGCGCAAGAGAGGGAGAACTAATTGAACATATGAAAGAAGATATAAAAGATCCTAATACTGTTTATTGTAAAGCATGTAAGGGAAATTTTGAAAAAGATAAAGATGGCAATATAACTTGGGTTAAATCAACAAAATCTGCAGCAGATACAGTTGAAGTGCATGAAAGATCAAAAAGTCCCAAAGCAAAACCTAAATCAGAATAATATGAGGAATTGTATCTTTTTTTTAATGATAATTTTTGTCTTAATTGGTTGTGACCATTCAAACGATAATGAAAAAATATATTCGGAATATCAAAAATGGAAATCAGAAGTTACTACAGACAGTTTTAAGTCTAATTTTATTTATGACACGTTTAACAATTTGCATGAAATAGAAGGTAATCTATTAAATAAGGTTTATGGACATGATTTTCGTTTTAATGTTTTCAAAGAAATTCCGCCTGTCAATTCGATAGGAATGCTCACAAAATATTCATTTAATCTTACTGATGGAAATAGTTATAATGTATACTATAATTTTCAAACAAATAAGTATTATGAGGAGGGTAGTCCCTTAGTAGATTTTTTTATTGATTCGTCTAAACTTGCAAACATTACGATTTTGTTTTCATCATTCCCTCGCAATAAGTTAAGTGCGTCATACTCTTTTGATGATAGTGTTTATTCAACACTTTCTTTGCAAAAAAGTAGCCTAATGCCATATCTGTATCAAGCTACAGTTGCTATTAAAAATGAAACCCGAATGTTTATCAACACAACTGCATCAAATCTATTTGGTAAATTGAATTTAAAAGAGACAATGAATTATAGAGACACAATTAATCTTTCACATTAAAGTGAAACATTTAATATCGTTGATTATTTTGAATTCTGTAGTAGAGACATTAATGAAATGCCCAATAGTAAATAACACCGGTTAGTACTACGCAACATAAAAGGAGTAGTCGAATTTAGAGAAAGTTAAATTCATCTTCTACCCCTCGCAATCCTTGAAAGGGAGGTGGATTTTTGAGATTAATTATATTAGTAGGAACGGCAATTGAAAATGCCCCAAAAGAAAGCCGACTGGCCATTTTAAATACGTTATTGATTATTGTAAAACCAGGAATTTACCCGAACCTGCATAAAACCATGCTTTTAGTTTCCTCGCCTCCGTTGGTGTTCCGCTTTGTTCGCCGCACCCCTCTCCGCCGCTGTTGTGTGTTATACACCAACAGCGAATTTAATGCTTACACCTTGTAATGAATAAAGTGCGGCTATACATCGTTGGTCAATAAGACACAACGATGGCGGAGACAGTAGCGGAGAACACCAACGAAGGCAAAGAGGTGGATTTTTGTACCAGTTGCAACGTCCTCAGCTTACACATAAGGCTGCGGGAGGGACATTGATAGGAAAAAAATAGTTGCAAAAAGACATTGAAAATGAATAATGTGTAAACAATAAAGAGCTTAAGGAAAATTATAATTGGTTTAATTATTTTCCTTGCATGCAATAGTTGCCGAAGTGATAGAAGTAAGGCAGAACATTATCACACGTATCCAATGTGTGATCAACATTTATATGTTGAATCATTCATAATAACCAAGGGTGGTGCATATGGTGGCGATCGAAAGTCTCAGTACTTAACTGATTCAGTAAATTTTCGAATTTTTATCGGTGTTTATGATAACTCAGATGGCGGTTACTCATATCGTTGTAAGGGGGATAGTATTTATGTTTATAATGTTTTACAAAAGGGTGACACTAATATAATAACTGATTCACTTGTTTTCTCTATCAAAATGCTGAAAAATGAGAAAAAGATGGAGTAATTCACTTCCTTTTTTGGCATCCATATCTGCGCCAACATATGAATGATACGGATAAAATAAATTGAGTTTTTTTTGTGGAGAGATTACCAATATAAACAAGTTATTTTTTCAATAGCTAATTTTAGGGAAATAGGAGAGGTTGATTTTGTGCCAACTGCAGCGCTATTAGCCTACGCACAGGGCTTTGGAAGAGACGTTGCTTGGGAAAAAATTATTTTGTTATAAGCAAACTTTTCATTTGTCAATCGTCACAATTATCTTATCATCTTCAAGCATTTTTTTTAAACTGTAAAGTATTTGCTTTTTAATATTATTATCGATGTCATCTAATTGGTTTTGTAGTAAAACCTCTTGTTCGAATAAAGTCACAGCATACCCATCTTTACTATTTGCATTTTTTACATAATTATTTGATCCAATAAAATATTCATTTTTTCCATCAAAAAATTTAATTGATGATTGCCCTACAAATTGATAACATATTTTTTTTAAAAGCTTTTTAATGTAATACATAATTTTTATTTTATAGTATTTCGATTATGTTAGTCCTCGACGCCTTGGGTGTTCCAGTTTTCTCACCTTAAATATAAAGCAGCTTGCAGTATCAAACATCCTGTCTGGTTTGCTGACCAGTTGGTATTACAAAAGAAATCAAAAAATAAGGAACGTATTTACTTACAATCATCACAAACCCCCTTCACTACCATCTCAGCCACTTCGGGCCTAAAGCCTTTGGGGAGTTTTACTTCCGGTACTGTTACATCATCCAGGCAAATGGTTTTGCCGCATTGGGTGCAAATAAAATGCACGTGGTTATCGTGGTGGTGCCCTGCCTCGCAATCATGTTTGCAAAGAGCGTATAAAATAGAATTGTCGGTAGTGGGTATGTTATGGATGATGCCTTTTTCTGTAAAGGTTTGCAGGGTGCGGTAAACAGTCACCCGGTCAAAACTTTCACCGGTGTTTTTTTCAATATCAGCATGTGCCAGTGCACCCGGGCTTTTTAAAAAAAGCTCCAGTATTTTTTTACGGCTGTCAGTTACACTCAGCTGGTTTTTTTTCAGTATGTCAAGTAATTCAGCCATGCTGTAAAGTTACTAATTTGGGTTATTGCTAAAACCATTCATAAACCGCTTGGACGTTATTTTTTCTTTCAGCAGGTCTTTAATATCCCGTTTCAGTTTTTCAATTTCATCATTTTGCAAACCATCGTAAATGCCCCGAAGGCGGCGCTGTTTATCTACCAAAGCAAAAAACTGTGTGTGTATAAACTGGTCTTTTATTAACTGGTTGCTGTCGGGCTTGTTGTTATCAATCATATAACTCTGCCTTGCCATTTTGTAAAGGGCCGCTTTATCACCCGTAACAAAAAACCAGTTGCTGGCATTTAAACCGCCTTTTTTAACGGCATTGCTGTCTTCATCCAGCCGGTAAGAGCCATCAGCGTTTTTTGCTACAGTTCCGCTAAGCATTCGTTGCTCATATTTTTTCATCAACGGAACAGAATCCACTTCAGGCATACAGGTATGCGACAGAATTAAAACACCGGGCTCATCTTTAACGGCATCATACACCCGGCGCATGTTGGCATTCATTTTTGGGCAAATGCCGCGGCAGGTAGTAAAAAAATATTCGGCCACATAAACCTTGTCCTCCACATTGCGCTGTGTAAATGGTTTGCCGTTTTGGTCAGTAAAGGCAAAGTCCTGTACATTCTCATTTATTATGGGCAGGTTGCTCTTGCTAAAATCATAATCCCTGAAAACAAGAATATAAAAGAAGCCCAGCAGGGCGGCAAAAAACACAATGTATATCCACAGCTTCCGCTTCATGCGTAAAATTTTTGCAAAATTAAGCTGCTGCAAACTCCTTTATGGAATAAAATTGTTTTTATATTTTGCAACAACATTGCAAATATCGTATATTTGCCCTCTGCAAAAAAATGAAGTTGAAACTGAACTGGGACAAAATGGGGATTGCCACATCTGTAATATGTGCCATTCACTGTGCATTGCTGCCGGCGCTTACAGCAACCCTGCCTGTGTTTGGAATTAACATAGTGGACAATGCTTTTTTTGAATGGGGTATGATAACCCTGGCTTTTTTTGTGGGTGTGTATTCCCTGTATCATGGTTTTATTAAGCATCATCATAACTACTTACCGGTTTATATTTTTGCCACCGGCTTTTGCTTTTTGATACTGAAACAGTTTTTTAAACAGTACGAATACCTCTTCCTCGCCATTGCAGTGTTGTTGATTATTACTGCACATTATTACAACTACCAGCTTTGCCACCGCAGCAAGTGTGCCTCTCCGCATCATTCGCATTAATGCCCGGGATTTTATTATCTTGTTGTTCTTAAAATACAAGAATGCGTAAACTTATTTTATTAATTACAATAAGCTTTGCTTTAACAGGCATTAAAGCACAATCAAAAGATGAAACTATTGTACGTAATGTGCTGGAAACACAACGCCTGGCATGGAACGAAGGCAACGTGGAAAAATTTATGGAGGGCTACTGGAAAAACGATTCGCTGATGTTTATTGGCAAAAGCGGCGTTACATACGGCTGGCAACAAACACTTGATAATTATAAAAAAGGTTACCCTGATACGGCAGCCATGGGCAAACTTATTTTTAATATACTGGAAGTAAAACGTCTTTCGGTTATGTATTTTTTTGTGGTGGGTAAATGGCATTTAACCCGTAGCATTGGCGATGTGGAAGGGCATTTTACACTGCTGTTTAAAAAGATAAAAAACAAATGGGTAATTGTAGCTGATCACAGCAGTTGATTATAAATTCCATTTGCGTTTGATATGCAAAATCAGCAGCACCAAAGTTGCGATGGCAAGAAAATAATACAGGCCATTCTTCCAGGTAAAGCTGCCCTCTACAATTCCCAGTTCCTTATAAATTCCGAAAAATACATTCAGCATCATCCATAATAAAACAATGGCGATGGTGTTGGCTATTTTTACCAAAAACTGTCTTGTTTCATCTTCCATTCCCATTGGGTAAAGTTCGGCAACAATTTTATACCGCTTTAAAATATTTTCAGTTTATAGTATTATACCTGGCGGTATAATACGCTTAGGTTATTTGTAAATTGGCAACTCATCATATCCCTTATTCAGATTGGTATTATTTGATGAGTAAATTTTTAAAACCGGTGCTGTCGCCGTTAAATACATTAAAGTCTACGTATGCATCAATGCCATTTACATGACCCGTTTCATTGTGCTGCCAAAAAAGCCAGTTGCGTTTAACCCGGGGTTTGTCCTGTACCAGGTAATGCGCCACCCATAGCGGGTAATCATCAAAGGGACCGGCTAAAAAATTTTCGTAAAAATCTACGTTGGTATAAATGATGGGTTTTACTTTATACCGCTTTTCAATCATTTGCAACCAGTCTTTGGCACGCTGCTGAATTTGCTCCTGTGAAGCTCCGTAAGTCCGTTCAATATCCAGCACTGGCGGCAAATCTCCTTTTTCCAGCACTACATTATTAATAAAATTTTCCGCCTGTGCTTTTCCGCTTTTGCTGGGTACAAAAAAATGATAAGCGCCCCTTGTCATGCCGGCCTCTTTCGTTTTTACCCAATTACGGCGAAAGGCATTATCCATATCGTTCAACCCTTCGGTGGCTTTAATAAAAGAAAAACCAATTTTAATATTACGGTCCTGCATGTTGCGCACATCATTCCAATCAATTGCAGACTGGTAATGGCTTACATCAATACCATGTATGGAATAATTTACAGGCAGCGGAATACCAAAAGCGGGATAACGAACAAATTTTGGCCGGTTAACGTACCAGGTAATTAAATAAACAGCAGCAATGGCTGCAACCAGGTAAATAAAAATAATTGCAATGGGTTTTAAAACGCCTTTCTTCTTTTTAGCCACAGGTTAAATGCACAAAGAGCGTGCAGGTGCAAATTTGCACTAAAGAAAACAAATGGCTTTTATAAAGTTTTTATAAAACTACTTAAGCAGTTTTTTGGTGTATTTAAAATTACCGGCAGTAATGTGCAGCAGGTAAGTTCCCTTAGGCAAATTAGCACAGGCAATATCTGTAAATTCTGAACCGTTCACCAATGTAATTTTTTGCTTAATGAGTAACTGCCCGGCTGCATTGTACAACATTAAATCGGCCGAAGGAGTTGAAAAATTACGCAGCCAAACACTAAACTGGTTTTGTATGGGATTGGGGTAAATAGTAATGCTGTTGGGAGTATTGTTGTTATCGGCCACCTTTGTGGTGGTATTATTCTTACTTATCAGCCACAACTCAGGGTCTACAAAAATACTGTCTGGCACAAAACCAATATTTTCTAAAAATACCTGTCCGTTGGATGTATTATCCAGCACCACTGTTTTTTGCTGTGTGGCATTTTTAAATTTAATGGGCACGGGCAATTCAAAAAAGCTGACCGATGGATGCGATGTGGTTTGGTTGATTTTAATTTTTACGTGGCCACTGCCAATGGGAGTCCATTCTACGTTGTATGTTGGATAACCCTGCCCGGTGTACCAGTCGTTAAAAAACTCAGTGAGGTTTTTGCCGCTTGCTTGCTCCAAATGCCTTTTTAAGTCGGCAGTGCGTGCAAAGCCGTAAATGATTTTAGGGTCTTTCTGATAATTTCTCAGTGCATTAAAAAATACGGTGTCGCCCAGTTTAAGCCGCAGCATGTATAAAAGATGAGATCCTTTGTTGTAACTCAGCCGGCCATCAAAAACGCGGTAGGGGTTGGTGGTATCATCCACTTTAACGGAACCACCGGCAACGGAAGTAATATTGTTAATCTCATTTCTGCGGTTAGTAAGTGTGTTTTGCGGGTATTTTCTTTCCTGCCAAATGCTGGCAATATGGGTGGCAAAGCCTTCGTTCAGCCAAATATCTTCCCAGGAGCCGCAGGTTACTTTGTCGCCAAACCACTGGTGCGCCAATTCGTGTGCAATCAGGCCTTCATCTGGCGAAATAACAAAAGTGGAGGTTTGGTGTTCCATACCACCGCCCCATCCAAACTGCACGTGGCCATATTTTTCATTTATAAAAGGATAATCACCAAAAGTGTTATGATAAAACTGTAATTGGTCCAGCACATTTTGTGTACCGTTTTGAAAAAGCGTTAAGTATTCAGGATAGCAATAAGTAACCATGGGCAATGTTATGTTACCCAGCTGAACGCTGCGGTTAAAAACGGAATAGTTTGTAACTGCAAAACAAACCAGGTAACTGGCAATGGGGTAACGGTGTTTCCACCAGGTAACTTTTTTGGTGCCCCCGTTTATTAATGTTTCTGTTTGCAGCATTCCGTTAGAGGCTGCTTTGTATTGTGCAGGAGCAGTAATAATTACATCAATTGAATCAGCTTTGTCATCATTATTGTTTTTACAGGGCCACCAGTCACGTGAGCCATAAGGTTCACTCAGGCTCCAAATTACCGGTGTGCCGGAATGCTGGTCCTGTATAAATGACCCAAAGCCTGTTGCAGCCGGCACGCCTTTGTAATAAATGCTTATTGAATCAAGTGTGCCCGCACTTACACTTCCAGGAAAGAAGACCTGGAGTGCGTTGTTGGCATGTTGCTTTGTAAGCAGTGTGTTTCTTTGTTTAACACTATCAGTTACCAGGGTGTTCATTAAATCCAGCGTAATATCTCCTGAAGTATTAGTGATGACATAATAAACAGTAACCTTACCAGTAATATATCTAACTGAAGGATCCACTTCCCATTCACAGCGGTAATACTTTACATCAAAATTGGCAGATGCAGCAGATATCCCTTCTGTACCTGATGGAGATGACGGAGAAAGCCTTGCATGAGCAGCCCTTTCCATATCAGCAATTTCATTTACCTGTTTGCAAAATTGTTGCGGCTGCTGTGCTGCCGCTTGTAATGCAATAAATAAAAGCAAGGAAAAAATCAGTCGCATATTCAATTAATTAAGGCATTAAAATAAATGCATATTAAAGTTCTTAAAATTTTGTGAACAGGCAATAAGGAAAAAACTGTGTCGTTTATATATTTCCTGTCCCTTTTAAAAAACGAAATCCGGCCATAATTATTTCATTAACTATGACTAAAAGAAATCCCTCCGTACTACTTTCAATCGGTTGTGCATTGATGATTGCTTTACCGGTTTTTGCCGTTGCCCAGGTACACCCTGTAAAAGACAGCACAAAAAAATTGCTGCTGGCAAAAGCAGGAAAAAATGAGGAACCGGTTGTAATAAAAGAAGCAAACGTAGTTTACCCGGATTTACTGAGCGATGCAGCAGATAATTCAACGGACTATGTTGAAAAATTTTCTGTAAACCGCAGGGAATACCTGGTAAGGATGTATAAAAAGGGGAAAGCATTTTTCCCTAAAGCAGCGGCCATTTTGCAAAAGCATCAGTTGCCACAGGAGTACAAAGTGCTGCTGGCTTTGGAAAGTGCTTTTAACGGAAATGCAGTGTCTAAGGCAGGTGCTGTGGGTTACTGGCAAATAATGGATGAAGTGGCAAGAGAGTATGGG
Organism: Ferruginibacter sp.; assembly: GCA_044225995.1. Taxonomy (GTDB): domain Bacteria; phylum Bacteroidota; class Bacteroidia; order Chitinophagales; family Chitinophagaceae; genus Ferruginibacter. The sequence continues at coordinate 36,152 of JBGAHV010000022.1, forward strand.
CTGAAGTATGCCCCCAAAATAAGCGCCGCAGAAAAAAGAAAGCTGGCTGCAGAAGAAAAAAAGGCCCATAAAAGGGGGGCAAAAAAATTTAAAAAAGTAGTTGTAAAAGACGAAAGGAAAAACTTCCTTAAGTCAACTTATGCAGCGGCAAGATATTTAAAAGACCGCAGCAGGAATTTGGATAACGACCCGTTACTGGTAGTGGCCAGCTATAACTGTGGTGTGGGTAATGTTTGGGAAGCCATGAAAAAAACGGGTTTATCTAACCCGGATTTTTGGGATGTAAAAAATTACCTGCCCGCAGAAACAAGGAGCTACGTTATGAACTTTATTGCCCTGAATGTTATCTTCAATAACTACGATAAATTTTTAAACAACAGCCTGAACTTTAAACCCATTAAAGTAAAAGCAGACGATATTGAAAATGGCGCCGGTGCAGCAGCATCTGCCGCTATCAACGAATTCTAGGATTAAGCATTTCGTATAATTTCACACAGACCGGTTCTTTTGCACTGGTCTTTTTTTATTTAATATATTACAGTATGAAAAAAAATCTTCGGATATTTTTAGGCATTGTGATATTTGTTGTATTACTTGCTTTGATTGGAAGTATTACTGGGTTATTACAAGTATACAAAATGCCCACACCAACAAACGAACCAGCAATAAAGCAAGGCGAAATAATATTTGTAAGCAGTAGCGGGAACCCAGCTCCATATAAGTTTGCGGTTATTACCAGTCAATATCATGATTCTGTAATGACATCCTTTGATGAAAATTATAAACAACATTCAAAATATATTTACAGAATATGTGGTGTGCCGGGTGATATTCTTGAAATGAAAGGCGGTATTCTGTTTGTTAACAATAAGAATTTTGATGAATTGTTAAATCTAAAAAGGCAATTTATAATATCTAAAAAGGATGTTACTTTATTTGATGCGGCTGATATTTCAATAGATGATACATACCAGTTCATACAAATTGGAGATTCTGTAATAATAACTTTAGACGATCTACTTTATAAAAAATATGCTTCCTTAACTAAGCTTACTCCTTACTTGAATAATGATACATCAACTTCCGGCGACAGCTTTGACTGGTTTGATAAAAACAGCAAATGGAATATGGATAATTTTGGCCCCCTAATAATCCCCCCAAATAAATATTTTTTACTTGGAGATAACAGGCACAACGCCATGGACAGCCGTTTTTGCGGTTTCGTGAAAAAAGAAAATATTACCGGGTTCGTAATAAATAAGTAGCATCATCAATGTTACCTTTGCTGCATGCCGCAGTTCAACTTTGCAGACAGTACCAACCTATTGAGCAAACTTACCTTCCGCAGGTTATGGAACGGCATTAAAGTACTCAGCAGTTTTTATATCAGCCGTATTCTGAACAAACCAGTACAATGGGGTTACCCGGTTTCTATTTCTTTTGAACCTACCACCAGTTGCAATTTACGCTGCCCGGAATGTCCCAGTGGCTTGCGCCAGTTTACAAGGCCAACAGGTATGCTGCAAAAAGATTTTTTCCGGCAAACAATAGATGATATACACAAAGAGTTGCTCTATCTTATTTTTTATTTCCAGGGGGAGCCTTATCTCAATCCTGATTTTTTGGATATGGTGAAATATGCAGCCGGTAAAAAAATATACACTGCCACCAGTACCAATGCACATTATCTTACGGATGAAAATGCAAAACGTACTGTTGAGAGCGGGTTAGACAGGCTGATCATTTCTATTGACGGCACTACACAGGATGTGTACAGGCAGTACCGGGTGGGTGGCCATCTGGATAAGGTAATTGAGGGTGCAAAAAATATTGTGAAATGGAAAAAAGAACTGAACAGTAAAACGCCGTTTGTTTTTTTCCAGTTTTTAGTTGTTAAACCCAACGAACATCAAATTGAAGATATTAAACGGCTGGCTAAAGAAGTAGGAGTAGATGAAGTGCGTTTTAAAACAGCACAGGTGTACGATTACGAAACAGACCCAAACCAATTAATTCCCACCATTGATAAATTCAGCCGTTATAAAAAAAATACGGATGGTACTTACAGCGCCAAAAACAAATTAGCCAACCGCTGCTGGAAACTGCATCATGCTAATGTAATTACCTGGGATGGGCTGGTGGTGCCCTGCTGTTTTGATAAAGATGCCCTGCACCAGCTGGGTAATTTAAAAACACAGTCATTTAAAGAAGTTTGGCATAACGATAATTACAAACAGTTTCGGGCAGAACTGATGCAAAGCCGGCGCAATATTGATATATGCGCCAACTGCAGCGAAGGCGTAAGTGTATGGCAGGATTAAGCGGCAGGTTTTGCTTAATTTTGCAGTATGCCATCAATATTTAATAACCGCCTGCGGCAAATAGTTTTACTGCTTGTTATTGTTTTGCTGGCTATTGTTTTGCTGAAACAGTTATACGTTTTCCTTCCTGGTTTTTTGGGTGCCATTACGCTCTATATTCTTTTCAGGGAAAGTTATTACCGCCTTACCATTAAAAAAAAGTGGAACAAAACAGTTACTGCATTACTTTTTATTTTCGCCAGCCTTATTGCCATTGCATTGCCCTTGTATTTTTCCATTACACTGCTTACCGATAAAATAAGCGGCATTCTCAGTAACCCCGTGGATTTAATAATTGATGCAAAAATTGTAAGCAAGAAAATATATGATGTAACAAAAGTTGAGCTGCTGTCTGATGAAAACCTGCTGGCATTTCAGAAAAAAGCAACCACCATTGTACCTTCCATTTTAAACAGCTCAGCCAATATACTCAGCAATTTTGCAGTCATGTTTTTTTTATTGTACTTCCTGCTTATTAACGGCAGGGAAACAGAACGGTTCCTGGACAGGTTTATTCCGCTAAAAGAAGAAAATATTGATTTGCTTGGTAACGAAACAAAAAATATGATAAAAGCCAATGCAATTGGCATACCGGTACTGGCAATTATACAAGGTATTGTAGCAACAGCAGGCTACTGGATATTTGGTGTAAAGGATTTTGCATTGTGGGGCTTTTTAACAGGTATATGTTCCATGATACCGGTGGTGGGTACTGCCATTATCTGGGTGCCGCTGGTATTATACCTTTACGCTATTAATAAAAGCGGCAATGCCTTGGGCCTGCTTTTATATGCCGTTGTCCTTATCACTAATGTAGATTATGTGGCAAGGCTTACAATTTTAAAAAGGCTGATTAATGTACACCCCCTCATTACCATATTTGGCGTTATTGTGGGAATTGGGCTTTTTGGTTTTTGGGGTGTTATCTTTGGGCCGTTATTCATCAGCTATTTTATCATCCTGGTAAAAATTTACATCAACGAATTTGGCGCTGCAAAACCTGCAGCAGAAAATACTTAAAATCCTTTTTTATGTCTCTTGAAGAAGATATCAACCAGCAGAAATTCCGTAACGAATATCAAAAGGCAGGCATCAATATTATTTTCACTTTTAACTGGATGAATGAAAAAATGCGCAGCCTGTTTGAGGAGCATGAGCTTACATCGCAGCAGTTTAATATTCTGCGTATACTTCGTGGCGCCGGGCAACCTTTATCTACTTTGCAAATACGCCAGCGTATGCTGGATAAAATGAGCGATACCAGCCGTATTGTTGACCGGCTTATTATAAAAGGACTGGTTAAAAAAACCATTTGTAAAACAGATAAACGCCTGGTGGATGTTACTATTACTGATAAAGGAAAAAAACTGCTTTCAAAGCTGGATGAACACCAGGACGAGATGGATAAGGTAGTTGGTAATTTATCCGAAACAGAAGCAAAGCAATTAAACGAACTTTTAGATAAAATCCGCAAGTCTAATTAAGACAAATGAAACTATTTGCAATTTCTTTTTTAGCTCTTTGCCTTTTTGCTTTTGATGTATCAGCACAAAACAAACCAGAGCTGCGTGCCGTATGGGTGGCAACAGTAAGCAATATCGACTGGCCCTCTGCAGGAAATAATAATCCAGATTCACAGCGTGCAGAATTTATTAAACTGCTGGACATTCACAAAGCCAATGGCATGAATGCAATTGTGGCACAAGTACGGCCGGCTACCGATGCATTTTATCCATCGCAGTACGAACCGTGGAGCCAGTGGCTTACAGGAAAACAAGGCCAGCCACCTTCGCCTTATTACGATCCGTTAAAGTTTATGATTGATGAAACCCATAAACGAGGTATGGAGTTTCATGCATGGATGAACCCGTACAGGGCAACATTCAACATCAATACTTCTTCTGTTTCTGCAACGCATATTACACGCCTGCACCCCGATTGGTTTTTAACCTATGGTGATACACGGTACTTTGACCCCGGTAACAAGGAAGTATTGCAATACGTGACCGCCGTGGTAAAAGATGTGGTGAGCCGCTACAATGTGGATGCAGTACATTTTGACGATTACTTTTATCCTTACCGCATTGCCGGTAAAGAGTTTCCGGATGATGAAAATTACCAGCGTTATGGCAATGGAATGAACAAAGATGACTGGCGAAGAAGCAATGTAGACTCAATTATTGTAAAGCTGTACAATGCCATTAAGCAAACCAACAGCAAATGCCAGTTTGGTGTTTCGCCGTTTGGTGTATGGCGCAATAGTGATAAAGACCCCGATGGAAGCAACACCCATGCGGGGCAAACTAATTACGACGACCTGTATGCAGATATTTTACTGTGGCTGAAAAAAGGATGGCTAGATTATGTAGCGCCACAATTATATTGGGAGTTTGGCCATAAAGCAGCACCGTTTGAAGTACTCGTAGACTGGTGGAGCAAACATACTTATGGCAAAAACTGTTACATAGGGTTGGGTATTTACCGTGCCGGCAGTAATGATGCATGGAAAGATAAAACACAACTGCCAAGGCAGATTGAACTCATCCGTAATACCCCCAATATGAATGGCATGATTTTTTTCAGCAGCAAAAGCTTTAATACTAACCCCAACGGCTGGAACGACAGTTTGCGAACAAATTATTTTGCAATACCGGTGACAACACCCGTAATAAAATAAAGCAGATGAAAAAGGCGAATATTATATTACTGATCTTACTGGCATTTTTTGAATTTGGAGTACTAAAGGGCAAACTCGTATTTGGGCATGGAACAGGCGATGCCATTTATGTGATTTTATCGGTTATAGCTTTCTTTATTTCTGTCACATGGTTTTCTATCATAAGTATGAAGGAGAAAACATCTTTGCAGGGCTTACTTTTTGTTTTCACACTGGCTGCGCTTGTATTATTATGCCTTAAAGCTACTATTTTCCGCGGGCCGGAATACTCATGGCAAGCCCATCCTGTTTTTTTCTATTGATACCTGTAAACTGGGAAATAATATGGCTTATTCTCTACCTTTGCCCTGTTAATTACTCATTATTCATTATTAATTATTCATTTTTATGCCCGGTTTTGAATTATGGAGCGATATTGAACGCAAACATTTAAATGATGTGGTGCAAACTGGTGTGTTAATGCGCTATGGTTTTGATGGCAACCGTAACGGCCACTGGAAAGCTAAAGAGCTGGAAGCTGCTATTAATAATTACTACGGTTGTAAATATTCACAACTGGTAAGCAGTGGTACAGCTGCATTAACTACTGCAATGAGTGCGCTGGGTATTGGCTATGGTGACGAAATTATTTGCCCGTCTTTTACGTTCGTGGCAAGCTTTGAAGCAATATTAAGTGTAGGTGCTGTACCCGTTTTGGTTGATGTGGACGACACATTAACATTAGACCCTGCTGCAGTAAAAGCAGCCATCACCCCTAAAACAAAATGTATTATGCCCGTGCATATGTGCGGCAGCATGGCAGATTTAGATGCACTGCAGGCAATTTGTAAGGAACATAATTTGATTTTGCTGGAAGATGCCTGCCAGGCAATTGGCGCTACTTACAAAGGAAAAAAATTAGGCACCATTGGTGATGCCGGCACCTTTAGTTTTGATTATGTAAAAACCATGACCTGCGGCGAAGGCGGTGTGGTGATGACCAACAGGGAAGATGTGTTCATTAACAGCGATGGTTACAGCGATCACGGTCATGATCATTTAGGTGCAGACCGTGGCGCAGATTTGCACCCCTTTATTGGCTATAATTTCCGCATTAGTGAGCTGCATGCTGCTGTTGGGCTGGCACAAATTTCAAGGCTGGATGAATTCCTTGCCATACAAAAGAAAAATCACGCCGCTTTAAAAAATATACTTTCTCAAATACCGGGAATCAGCTTCAGGCGGATACCAGATGAAGATGGTGACAGCTGTACTTTTTTAAGCTGGTTCCTGCCTTCGGCAGAAATTACACAGGCCGTGGTGGATGAATTAAAAGCACAAGGAATTTTAGCGGGCAATTTTTACTGGTACAATAACAACTGGCATTACATCCGCAAATGGGATCATTTAAAAAATGCCGTTACTTTAAATACACTAAGCCCGGAACTGAAAGAAAAAGTGATGCATCATGCCAATAAAAATTTTAGTGCCAGCGACGCTGTTATGAGCCGCTGCATTTCAACTTTAATCAGCCTTACATGGACAGAGGCGCAACTAAAAGAAAAAGGTGAAAAGATTGTAGCTGTGGTTAAACAAGTATTGAGTAAAATGAACGTACCAGCATAAACAGCAACAGGTATAAAAAATTAAAGCCGCTTCTGCTGAGGCGGCTTTTTTGTAATGAGGTGGTTACTTTATAAAGCAGTAATGTAAAGTTTATCCGTGCCGTTTCCTTCTTTCTTTTCAAAACTTATTTCACCATTGTGTATGGAGGCAATGTTCCAGTAGTTGCTCAGCTCATCAAGTGCTGTTCCGGAATTTTTAAAACTGATGGTTATTTTTTTTTGAATGTCATTTTCAATCCAGCTACCCTCGTAACGGGTATTTCCCTTTGCTGCTATTACCTTACCGGTTGGTTCAAATGTAAATGTGTAACCTTCAAAAATACAGGTATTGTCTGCAGCATTGTTGCCAAAGCAATTTACCTTCCAGTTACCTTTTGTAACTACCGGAGTTACCGACTTGGCTTTGGTGAACGAATCGAACCCGGAACAGGCTGCAAAGTAAATAATCGCAGTACATTTTAGGGCAAACAGTAGTGCTGGTTTCTTCATGTGTCAGGATTTATGAACTTCTGTTTTTATAACAGAAAAAGGCTTCTTTTTATTGCATTCACATTAAAATACTCAAAACCGGGTATTGAGGTAATGAGGTAACATGGCCCGCCATGTCGGCCAGTCATGTTTCCAGTCTGGTCCCCAGTCATCCAGTTCGTATGTTATACCCTTGTTATATAAAATGCCTGCAAAATCACGGGCTGCTTCAGGTGCTTCATAAGCACCGCTTCCGGTAAGAATGTGAATATGGTTACTGCGCCTTATCTGCTCCAGTACGCCATGATCGGTTAAGTTGGGCATGTAATGTGCCGGGGAGTTAAAGTATACCTGCTCATCATAAAAACCATCGGTATATTCCATCAGGTTGTAAACACCGCTCATGGCAATAACACCATTGATTAAATCAGGACGTTTTAAAAACAAGTTCATACTGTGCAGGGCTCCAAAAGAAGCGCCGCTGACAATAATGGGAGTTTCCCATGATGTGCTGTTTCTGATAAAGGGAATTACTTCGTTATAAATATACTGGTTAAACTGGTTGTGGCGAATGCCCTTGTGCTCACCCTGCATTTGTTTGTTAAGCCAGCTTTCCGTGTTAATACTGTTTACAGAAAACACTTTTACCTTGCCTGCATTAATAAAAGGTTCCAGGTCGTTCATCAGCTGAAAACGTTCATACTCCAGGTAATCAGCCGCTGCTGTTGGCACTAATAATAGGGCAAATCCATAATCTCCATAGGTTACTATGGGCATTTCTTTATCTAATGAAGGGCTGTACCAGCTGGTAATTTCTCTTTTCATTTTATAATGATTGTTGCACAAAGATGCGCAAAGATGTTATACAAATAGAGCTACAACAGTAAAAAAAAAGAATAAAAAATTTTATAAAACGCCTTCCTTTATCTCGGTCCACAATTCCCTGTAGCATTGTGCTGCATAGCTGCTGTTAGCAAACTCCATAACAGGTGCTTTGTGTATGCCCATCTTTTCAACATCGGATAAATAAGGGATATAGTTTTGGAAGAAACGCTTGTCTTTATACAACTCTTCCATTATTTCGTTGTGCAGGTTTTTGCGCAGGTCTGCCATGGTAAAGAAGCACATCATCTTGCTGATATCAAGGTCTTTTTCTTTAAAATAATCCTTTACCATATGATAGGTACGGATAGAGAGAGTGGTGGGAATTACCGGCATCAGCACAATATCTGCAGCGTTAAAAATATTTTCACTCAACACACTAAAGCCGGGCGGGCAATCAATAAAAACAAAATCATAGTCCTTGTCTAATTGTTTCAGCACCATTTTCAGCCTGTTCTTATTGCCTTTCATTTCTTCCAGCATAATGTCAAAGCTTTTGTGGCTGTTATCGGCGGGTAGTACATCCAGCAGCTCAAAATCGCTGCTCATAATGGCATTCTCCAGGTCAGCATCTTTTGTAATAAGTTTTTTAATGCCAGGATGGATTTTAGGTTTCACCTTATAATAAAATGAAGAAGATCCCTGGGGATCGATATCCCATAACAAAGTTTTAAAGCCATCCGCTGCAGCCAGGTAAGCAAAGTTTACGCAACTGGCCGTTTTGCCCACGCCACCTTTCAAATTGTACAATGCTATCGTTGTCATACTCAATAAAATTTAAGATTAGAAAGATAACAAAATAATACCTAAAAAAAGGGCTGACACTTTAAAGCAAAAGCCTATTTATGACTGTTATACTATTAATTCGTAGTTTTTTTACTACATAATACAACTGGAAAGGGCTTTTTTAAGACTATTAAAAATAAACTAAGAGCATGAGAACATCTATTATTGGTGCACTATTACTGTGCAGCACCAGTATTTTTTCGCAAAACCTTGTTGTTAATGGCGATTTTTCGGGGGGAAGCAGCTCCTGGAGTAATGGCGGCTGCACCCTGGAAACGGGGCCTGTTTCAGTATATGGTGGCAGCGGCTCTGATGCCATTGCAGAAATTGACCAGGCCAGTTGTGGCCAGCAAACAATATGTTTAATACCTGGGCTGACGTATACATTGCAATTTGATGCAAGCCGCAGAACCGCCGGTGGTTGTACCCCCGCAACAGTTGGTATGAATATTTTAGTTACCGGGGTAACCTCAGGAACCAATTATGTGAATGCAAGCAATAACTACTCCAACACCACCTTTGCTTTTACCACCCAAAGCTATACGTTCACGGCGGGTGCAACAGATAAACAGGTGGTGATTCGTTTTTCAGTATTTAATAACACCACCACCTGCGGTGTTATATTGGATAATGTATCATTTTCGCCGTCTTCAGCTTTAACCATTGCTGGCCCTTCAACAGCCTGCACTGGCCAGGCGACTAACTGGTCTGTCAATAATACCACCGGAGGCTCCGGGGTTGTTTACAGCTGGAGTTTTGCCGGCGCCACACCCGCCTCATCGGCATTACCTGCGCCAACAGGTGTTACCTGGAGTACAACAGGTTCAAAAGCAGTGAGTGTGGTATTAAGTAACGGCACCTGTAATGTGATAACACTCAACGCTACTGTTAATGTATCATGTGTGTTACCAGTGTATTTTATAAGCTTTTCTGCAGTACAACAAAACAACACCACCGTATTAAACTGGGTAACCGGTGCAGAAATAAATAATAAACTTTTCAGGGTGCAGCGATCTGCAAATGGGAATGATTTTTATGATATAGGTACCGTAAATGCCGGAGGCGGCCAGTATAGTTTTACAGACACAAGGCCTTTGTCCGGCCTTAATTTTTACAGGCTTATCCAGGTAGATAATGATGGAAGAAGTTCAGCCAGTAATATTATCAAACTTTCAGCAGGTAATCTTTTATCACAAAACCTTTCGGTTTTCCCTAACCCAGCAGGAGATAATCTTTCCTTCAGTTACTATACAGCTAAAAAAATGAGCGCTGGTATTAAAATTTACGACGCTGCCGGAAGGGTGGTGTTGCAACAAACAACGGCATTTCCCGCAGGACTTACCACAAAATCGCTGCTCATTTCTCAGATAGCTCAAGGGGTGTATTTTCTTGAAGTTACCAATATGGCTTCGCTTAAAAAAAGTACAATCCAGTTTGCAAAAAGATAGAAAATTAATTAACCTGCTGCCACCACCTGCTAAAGCTGTTGGTTATAGAAAGAGTTACTTTCTCGCCAATCATTGGAGTCAGCAGCGGGAAATTTTTTTCTGCTGCTGCTTTTGTTGCCCGGTTAATGGGCTCATCCCAACTATGCAGGCTTAATGCAAATTTGCCCCAATGTACCGGCAAAAGCTTTGCTGCTTTTAAATCTTGTGCCGCCTGTACAGTTTCTTCGGGCATCATGTGTATGTTGCTCCAATATTGATTGTACTGTCCACACTCTAAAATGGCTAAATCAAAAGGGCCGTAAGTGTTGCCAATTTCTTTAAAATGATCGTCGTAGCCACTATCGCCGCCGATATAAATTTTTTGTGTGGGTGTTTGCAAAGCAAACGATGCCCATACTGCTTTGTTACGTGTAAACGTTCTGCCGGAAAAATGACGGGCAGGTAAAACGGTTACATTAAATCCTTCGCCAAGGTCAGCATGTTCGTTCCAGTTTTTTTCAATGATGATTTTTTTATCAAAACCCCACCGCTCCAAATGCTGTGCTGTACCAAGGCCGGTTATAATTGTTTTTACTTTGGGTTTTAACTGCGTAACGGTTTTATAATCTAAATGATCCCAATGATCATGACTGATGAAGAGAAAATCAATTTCAGGGAAATCATCCGGTGTATAAATATCACTTCCTGCAAAACTGTTGGTGGTAAAACTAAAAGGTGATGCATGGCCGCTTAACACAGGGTCAACCAAAAACGTTTTCCCATCTATTTGCATAAAGTAAGATGAATGGCCCATCCACACCAGTACGTTTTCAACTTTATTAAGCTGTTTTAAATTAGTTTTTACAGATGGCAGTGGAACGGAAGGTTTGTTTCGCTCTCTTTTAGTAAAGAAAAACATTTTAGATACAGACCAGAAAGTGCCGCCGTTTGTAAAAGTGGGTGTAACACTTTTATTTTGAAAAGCATTATTGCTGTAATTAGAAGCCTCCTGAATTTTCTGCAATCTTTCGCCAATGGGTTTGCGTCCAAACATGGGCTGCTGCATAAAAAGATAAATAGCAAGAATGATAACTGCAATTATAATAAGCGCTGTAAGCATAATAAAAGAAGATGGTTGTTTATATACTTACAGGCAGACGATTGAGGAATAAGAATATTTTAGTTTTTCATTCCCTCCAGCTCTTTCTGCATTCTAAACATTTCATCCCTTAGCCGAGCTGCTTCCATAAAATCCAGGTCCCTGGCTGCTTTTTCCATTTGCTTTTTAGTTTTAGCAATGGCTTTTTCCATCTGCGGAATAGTTTTGTATTCCGCTTCATCCTCGGCAGCAATGGTAATAATGTCTTCGTCCGGCTTAATGGAGTAAGGGTTGGCAGGGTCGTAACCTTTTACATCCAGCACACTGCCCTGCGCCATAATTTGCTCGGTACTTTTTTTAACGGTGGCAGGAATAATGCCGTGCTCAATATTGTATGCAATTTGCTTTTCACGGCGGCGGGTGGTTTCATCCATTGTCTTCTGCATGCTCTCGGTAATTTTATCGGCATAAAAAATTACCAGCCCATCCACATTTCTTGCGGCACGGCCTGCCGTTTGGGTTAAGCTTTTTTCATTACGCAGGTAGCCTTCTTTATCTGCATCTAAAACCGCCACTAAACTTACTTCAGGTAAATCCAGGCCTTCACGTAATAAATTAACGCCCACTAAAACATCAATAACACCCAATCTTAATTCTCTTAAAATTTCCACCCGTTCCAATGCATCCACTTCGCTGTGAATGTATTTACATTTTATATTGATACGTTCTAAATATTTCGTCATTTCTTCTGCCATGCGTTTGGTCAATGTGGTTACCAGCACACGGTCTCCTTTAGTAATACGTTTATCAATTTCATCCAGCAAATCATCAATTTGATTGATGGATGGACGTACTTCAATCGGCGGGTCTAACAAACCCGTTGGCCTCACCACTTGTTCCACCACCACGCCACCGCATTTCTCCAGTTCATAATCACCCGGTGTGGCACTTACATAAATGGTTTGCCCCGTCAGTGCTTCAAACTCATGAAAGTTTAACGGACGGTTATCTAATGCACTTGGCAAACGAAAACCATAATCCACTAAAATTAATTTCCGGCTTCTGTCGCCGCCATACATACCACTTACCTGCGGCACCGTCTGGTGACTTTCATCAATCATTATTATAAAGTCTTTAGGGAAATAGTCCAGTAAACAGAATGGCCTTGTGCCGGGCTGGCGCCTGTCGAAAAAACGGCTGTAGTTTTCAATGCCGTTGCAATAACCCAGCTCCCGTATCATTTCCAAATCGTAATTCACCCGTTCGCCAATGCGCTGTGCTTCTATGTATTTACCGCTGTTTTTAAAATACTCTGTTTGTGCATGGCACTCATCCTGTATTTCATTTATTACCTGGTGCAGCATATCTTTTGGTGCTACATACAAATTGGCAGGAAAGATAGCAGCATGTTCCACCGCACTGATGCGTTTGCCCGTTTTTAATTCCAGCGTTTCAATACTTTCAATTTCGTCTCCAAAAAAAGTAATGCGGTAACCAAAATCAACATACGGTAAGTTAATATCAATGGTGTCTCCTTTAACACGGAATGTGCCTCTTGTAAAATCGCCTTCGCTGCGGTTGTACAACGAATTAACTAATGAATGTAAAAACCCTTGCCGAGAAATAGCCTGCCCTTGCTGAATACGCACAATCCCATTTTCATAATCAGTAGGATTGCCCATACCATAAATACAACTCACACTGGCAACAATGATGATGTCTCTTCTGCCACTAAGTAATTGTGCAGTGGCCTGCAATCTTAATTTATCCAGCTCATCATTAATACTTAAGTCCTTTTCAATGTAAGTATTGCTGGTGGGTATGTAAGCTTCCGGCTGGTAGTAATCGTAATAACTTACAAAATATCCCACGGCGTTTTCAGGAAAAAACTGTTTAAACTCACCATATAATTGTGCCACTAAAGTTTTGTTGTGTGTTAATACCAGTGTTGGCCGCTGCACATTTTGTATAACGTTGGCCATGGTAAACGTTTTACCACTGCCGGTTACGCCCAGTAAGGTTTGGTAACGTTCTCCATTCAGCAAACCTTCGGTCAATTGTTGTATTGCCTGTGGCTGATCGCCATTGGGTGCGTATGGTGCATGTAACTGAAATGCCATGATATTTTTTTACTGGAAAACAAATTTACTTAATTCACCTTTCTAAGCGCCTGCATTTTATCTGCTTCATTCTTACGGATAAACCAGGCGATGGTAAATGAAGGAATAATATCGGTATAAGGAATAATTTCTTCCAGGAAATTAAGCACACCGCCAATTACACCAAAGCGGCCGCCAAATAGTTTATAAAATATAAAACCAGAAATGGGTGCCCAGATAATATCTCCAAACTCTCCTAACGCAGGAATTAAATAAGTGGCCATACCAATTGCATCTAACACAATGCAGAGGGCAAAGTTGGGTACAAAAACAGGTTTGTTGTTCATGCTGTACTTTTTTGTACAGTAGCATCAATTTTGCTGCCAGTTGCACAAGGCTGTCATTTTGTATCCTAATGCTTAGTTAATATACTTTTTAATCAGCCCTTCAATCCCTTTTCCGTTTAAAAAATCACACTGATAATTTTTTATTTCTTTGGCGGACAAATCAATTAAACCTTCCTGCTGCAGTTCTTTTATTTGTAAATGTTCATTGAGCGAAAGCTTACCATCTAAAATAAAACCAATGCAGATAAGTAACTGGCATACTTCTTTTTCTTCTTTTCCGGCTTCATGCAGTTTTGCGTAATAGCCTTTTTCCAGCCAGTGGTTTTCTTTCGGCGCTATACCGTAAATGTCAAAAAGGTTTTTAGTAAGTATGTAATGGTTTTGATGAAAATCACGTTTGCTTACAGCAATGTATTGCAGTGTGTCATACAACAAACTTTTAAAGCCATCTGTTACAGGTTGGTCTTTTTTAATGGCAGCTGATACGGTTTCCACCAGGTTTTGACCCATAATAATTACCCTCGCCTCTTTTAAAATAACTTTTGTACCGTAACCATTCCACAGAGCGAAGATAGGTATGCCGGCAAAATCCTGTACAGCTTTAATGGCGTATCGCCCCAGCAAACGCTGTATTAAAACTTTAAAAAGCATGTTGCTTAACGTGGCTTTTAAAATGAAAAAGAAGTTCCACACAAACAATGCTTTTTTATTAATGCCTTGTAACGGGTCAATGCCGTACTTCAACACTTCTTTGTTTTTCTTCTCTAGCCCGATGTTTATAAGCAGGCTGCGTTTGTCTTTTTCTTTTTTGGTTTGATAATTAAGAAAACCCGTTGCCACTGCAATTTCATGCGCACACCAAATATTTAAAAAGGTAAGCAGCATAATTTCTATTACTACCAATATAAAACTGTATACCAGCATGGTTACGGGTACGGCAAATGTTTTTCCAAACAATGTAACAGATGTATCTGGAAATAAATGTGGCAATGAATACTGCGGCACATACAAAAGCACCACGCCCATCGCACCAAAAAATGCCGCCAGCCAAACAGCAATGGTTTCTTTACGGCGGATGTTTTTTATTTCATCATCGGTTAATAAAAAAAGCTGCCCGTCAGTATTCACCTTTTTAACGGGCAGCAGTTTATAAAATAAATTATAGATGAGTTTCACCTGCGCAAAATATGCAGCAAACCTGAATTGGCAAAGACTACAGCTTCACCTCCATTACTTTTTTTGTCTTCCTGCTTTCTTCTGCCATAAAACCCATTACATGGCTTTCAATAGAAGCATCAATGGTGGATGTAAGCAGCGAAGGGTCTCTTTTAGAAATGGCATTGATCCAATCAGTAACCAAACGCCAGTCACCGCCGCCATGCCCGTCAGTATCCTGCTTCCATTCTGTTTTTTTACCTGTTAAAAAATCGGTCATTGTAAAGGAAGTCATATCACCCACTACATCGCCTAAACTTCCCATTACTCTTGTCCTTCTTCCTTCGTACGAAGTAAACGCTTCCATGGAGAAAGCAGCCGTTACACCATCCTGGAATAAAATATTGGTGGTGTAATGGTCGGGCTGGTCGTTATCCATTTTATACACACAGCGGCCATAGTTGGTTGTTTTTAATTGTTCCAAAACATAAGCGGCCTGTTTATCCTTATCATCGGGTAAATCAAAAACATAATTGCGCTGGCGTTTACGGTAATAAATATCCAGTGCGGAGTAAGGGCATTTGCCTTCCACCTTGCAACCATCTGTACAACGGTCTGTACTTCCTTCAGGCGCATTTTTGCCTGTAAACCATTTAAGGTTTCCAAATGCCTGTATATTGGTGCAATTTTTTTCCAGCAGCCATTTTAAAATATCCAGGTCATGGCATGATTTGGCAAGAATAATTGGCGTTGTTTCTTTGCTGTTGTGCCAGTTGCCGCGTACATAGGAGTGGCTCATGTGTATATGCTCAACCGGCTCCATATGCTGTATGCTCACAATTTCTCCCAACACACCGCTTTGCATAATCTCTTTTAGTTTTACAAAATAAGGTGCATAGCGGAGCACATGGCAAACAGCAACAATTCTTCCTGTTTTTTTGGCCAGTTTCAAAATGTCACGGCACTCTTTTTCACTGGGTGAAATGGGCTTTTCCAGCAATACATCGTACCCAAGTTCCAACGCCTTCATACAGGGGCCGTAATGTAAATTATCTGGCGTTGTGATGATGATAGCATCAGCAAACTTGGGCCTTTTAAAAACATCTTCCCACGTGTTAAAGCGGTTTTCATCTTTTATGTTATGCTTTTGTGCATACCGTTCGTTACGGATGGGTATTGGTTCTGCAACACCAACAATATCCAGCTGGTCAGGATATTGCAATGAATAGCCGCCATACACATTGCCCCTGTTACCAGCACCACAGGTAATGGCAGTAATCGGTTTATCCAGTTGTATTTTTTTATTCGGTAACAGGATGCGCTGTTTATTTTCATCCATTGCCCAGGAAGAAAAAGGAAGTGCAGCGCTGCTTAATGATAAACCAAGCGCCCTGATGGCATCACGACGGTTCCATGATTTTGACATAGCAAGAAATTTAAAATAAATGATGAAGCTTAAAGTTACAAATGTTTGCGTTGCGGAAACAAAAAATGATTACTTTGTAAACCTCAATTATTGCTTATGACGGTTGCCACACCACGATTTACCGCCCTCGACGTTTTCCGCGGCATGACGGTTTGTTTTATGATTATTGTAAACACACCGGGTAACGGAGCCACTACATTTTCTCCTTTACAACATGCACGCTGGAATGGCTTTACACCCACTGATTTGGTGTTTCCTTCTTTTTTATTTGCGGTGGGTAATGCCATGAGTTTTGTAATGAAAAAATGGGATGCACTTTCGCAGCAGCAGGTACTATGGAAAATTTTTAAGCGCACTCTCATCATTTTTTTACTTGGGTATTTAATGTACTGGTTTCCTTTTTTAAAAAGGGATGCAACTGGAAGCTTCATTGTATTTCCATTTAGTGAAACAAGAATATTTGGCGTATTGCAGCGCATTGCATTGTGTTATGGTATTGCAGCGCTGATAGTTTATTATCTTAAACCTAAAACTGCTGTTATTTTAAGTATTGTTTTATTGTTGCTGTATTGGATAATACTTTATGTGTTTAATTATGGCGATGATCCCCTGGGTATGCAAACCAATACCGGGTTTTATATAGATAAATGGCTTGTTGGAGAAAAACATATGTATCACGGCGAGGGTGTGGCATTTGATCCCGAAGGGTTGCTAAGCACAATGCCTGCAGTGGTGAATGTTATTGCCGGCTATACAGTTGGTAAATACATACAACAAAAAGGTAACAGTTACGAAGGGGTTACCAAGCTGCTGCTTACTGGTGCAGTATTGTTATTCCTTGCCTACAGCTGGAATAATATTTTTCCTGTAAATAAAAAATTATGGACCAGTTCATTTGTAGTACTTACTGTTGGGCTGGATTGCATAATTCTTGCAGCCCTTGTTTATATCATTGGCATTAAAAACAAAACCGGCTTTACTTATTTTTTTGAAGTGATGGGCCGCAACCCTTTATTTATTTACCTGTTGTCGGAATTAGGAGCCACATTGCTCTATTTTTTCAGAGCAGATGAAAGAACCACTTTATACCAATGGATATACACAAATATATTCAGCCTGGCTGGTGATTATACAGGCTCTTTATTATTTGCCGTTTGCTTTATGATGCTATGCTGGCTTACAGGTTATGTGCTTGATAAAAGAAAAATCTATATCCGGGTATAACACTACACTACTTTTCTTTTTAAGTAGCTGTCGTAATCGGGCACCTGTGTTTCATAATCGCTGTTCATTAACGGGGAGGTGAGTATAAAATCAGCAGTCGACCTGTCGCAAGCGAGCAGGATATTCCATGCCACTCCAAGACGTAGTAACGCTTTTACATCACTGTCATGAGGCTGTGCTTCCATTGGGTCCCAAAAAAATATTAATACATCCAGTTTTCCCTCTGCTATCATGGAGCCAATTTGCTGGTCGCCCCCTAAGGGACCACTTAATAATTTTTTTACAGGCCTGCCTAGTTTTTCTTCCAGCATTTTTCCTGTAGTACCGGTTGCAACTAATTCATGTTTACTAAGGGTAATCTTGTTGTGTTCAGCCCATTCAATCAGGTCTTTCTTTTTATGGTCGTGTGCAACAAGCGCAATTCGTTTGGTGCCAGGTAGTTTTCGGCTCTTTTTCATTAGTATTGATTTGTCATTAATAGTTTTAAAATTTAACTTCTTTCAAAAATATAGCGGTGCTGTATATTTCCAGGAAAAACAAAAGTTAATATTGTTCATTACATAATAAAAGATAAGGCTTTGAAGCATATCTCCAATTTCTTCTTATTATGTTATCCAATTTCACCTCTTCTTATAGTTATAAAAAGTATGCTAACTCCAATTTTATCTTTTTGCGAGTGGATAAAATTAATTGAACAAAAGCGGATTTTTATGAATAACTTTTCGAGGAAAAGTATATTATACCTCTCATTAAAAAAATAATTTTGCCGAGCACCTTACATCAGCTTTCAATTTCATGGTTTAATAATGCCAAAAGCCGGCATAAAAGCCGTACCTTTGCGGCTTGAAAAAATTGCTGAGTAAATGTTATTTACAACAGCCTGAAACAGAACTATGAACATTCGTAATATAGCTATTATAGCACACGTTGACCACGGTAAAACTACCCTGGTAGACAAAATTTTGCATGCCACCAAGGTATTTCGTGAAAACCAGGAAACTGGTGAACTCATCATGGACAGCAATGACCTAGAAAGAGAGCGTGGCATTACCATCTTCAGTAAAAACGCATCTGTAACTTACAAGGATGTAAAAATTAATGTAATTGATACACCGGGTCACGCCGACTTTGGCGGTGAAGTGGAACGTGTATTAAAAATGGCTGATGGTGTAATTCTTTTAGTGGATGCATTTGAAGGCCCCATGCCACAAACACGTTTTGTGCTGCAAAAGGCACTGGCACTTGGTTTAAAACCCATTGTTGTAATCAATAAGGTTGATAAACCTAACTGCCGCCCCGATGAAGTACATGATGCAGTATTTGAATTATTCTTCAATTTAGATGCTACAGAAGAGCAATTGGATTTTCCAACCTTTTATGGCAGTGGCAAAAACGGATGGTTCAATAATTCATTAACTCAAATTGATAATATCAACCCGTTACTGGATGGTATCATTCAATATGTACCCGAGCCAAAAATAAGTGAAGGTAATTTGCAAATGCAGATTACTTCTCTTGATTATTCATCTTTCCTTGGCCGTATTGCCATTGGTAAAGTGGCCCGTGGTTTAATTAAAGAGGGAATGCCGTTTACTTTAATGCAAACAGATGGCACTCAGAAAAAATCCAGAGTGAAAGAATTGTATGTATTTGAAGGAATGGGTAAGAAAAAAGTAAGTGAAGTACTGGCTGGTGATTTATGTGCAGTTGTGGGTATTGAAGATTTTAACATTGGTGATACAATCGCCGATTTTGAAAACCCGGAAGCATTACCCATTATTAGTGTGGATGAGCCGACCATGAACATGCTGTTCAGTATTAACAACTCACCATTTTATGGTAAAGATGGCAAGTTTGTTACCAGCCGCCACCTGCGTGACAGATTAATGAAAGAAACAGAAAAAAACCTTGCTTTACGTGTGGAAGACAGCGAAGGTGGTGAAGCGTTTGTGGTATATGGCCGTGGTATTTTGCACTTAGGTATTTTAATTGAAACCATGCGCCGTGAAGGATATGAGTTAACCGTTGGACAACCGCAGGTAATTGTTAAAACCATCAATGGTGTTAAATGTGAGCCATACGAAAATTTAGTAGTGGACGTGCCGCAGGAGTTTGCCAGTAAAGTAATTGATTTGGTAAGCCGCCGCAAAGGGGAGATGCAGATAATGGAAACCAAAGGCGAAATGCAGCATTTGGAATTTGATATTCCCAGCCGTGGATTGATTGGCTTGCGTACTCAAATGCTTACTGCCACCACTGGTGAAGCTGTAATGGCACACCGCTTTAGTGAATACAAGCCATGGAAAGGGCCAATACCCGGAAGAAACAATGGTGTATTACTTAGCAAAAACCAGGAAAAAACAACCGGTTATTCTATTGATAAATTGCAGGACAGGGGAACATTTTTTGTTGACCCGGGTGAAGATGTTTATGCAGGGCAAATTATTGCGGAGCATATTAAACCAGGCGATTTAGTGGTGAACGCAACAGAAGGAAAGAAATTAACCAACCACCGTGCCAGCGGCAGTGACGATGCTACCCGTATTGCTCCTAAAACGCTGATGACGCTGGAAGAATGCATGGAATACATTGAGCAGGATGAGTGCATTGAAGTTACACCTAACTTCATCCGTATGCGTAAAGTAATACTGAATGAAGAAGACCGCAAAAAAGCACAAAAGCAAATGAGCAGCGAAGCAGTTTAAGATAATGAACGAAATAAAAAATCCCGGAATAACATTCCGGGATTTTTTATTATTGTTATTACACTTTTTAAGAGAGATAACATTGTAATCTATTTTAGTACTTCAGCCAGTTTAGCTGTTAAGGCGCCGCCTCTTAATTCTGTAGCAATTACTTTTCCCTGCGGATCAATTAATACATTATAAGGAATACCATTGAAGCCGTATAGAGGAACGGCAGCGCTGTTCCAGTATTGCAGGTCGCTTATGTGCTGCCAGGTTAAACCATCATCTTTAATGGCTTTTAACCAGGATGCTTTGTCTTTATCCAGTGACACACCTAATACAGTAAAGTTTTTGTCTTTAAACTGGTTGTAGGCTGCAACAACATTGGGATTTTCGCCGCGGCAGGGCCCACACCAGCTGGCCCAAAAATCAACTAATACATATTTACCTTTTAACTGACTTAATGAAAACGGTTTATCGTTTACATCATTCATTGTAATATCCGGCGCCATACTGCCAATTGCAATTTTTCCCTGTTGTGCCTGTTGTTGCTGTTTTTGCATTGCCAATTGTGTTTTTGCATAATTGGTAAAAGCTATAATGGCATTATGGTTGGGGAAGCGTTGTGCTAATTTTTGCATGGGTGTTTGCAATTGCTCCAATGTAACGGGGGCAGCCGTAGTGGTAAACAATGCCAATGCCGGGCTTTTGGCACTGTCGCCATACTGCAAACAGAATTTTGCTGCAGCTTCTTTTGCCATATTAAAATCAGTTTGTGTGGCAACAACAATACTGTCCTGAGGGCTTGCTCCATTTTTCTCAAAGTTTTTAAGCGCAGTAATACACCTGTTCAATTTGGAAATAAGACTGTCATTAACGCCAATAAAATTTTTTAACGAGCTGTTTGCGGGTGACGCAAACGTAGGGCCCGTAAGGCTAACATCATCTAAATCTGCTGTAAAATGAATGTTCTTTTCATCATTGATAAAAAGAAAACCACGGTTCATTTTTTCCAGGCGGATGCGGTAAATGCCTTCTTCGGCCGAAAGGCCGGCTAGTGTAAAAGCGCCATTCTTCATTTCTGCTGTATCCAGCACTTCGGGATCTTTCTGACTAAAGAATACTTCTTCCAGGTAAACTTTCTGGTCAGCAGCATTTTTAAGCTGGCCTGTTACTGTAAACTTATTTTTGTTTTCGTTGCTGTTGCAGGAGAATAAAACTGCTGCAAGAAAAACACTTACTAATAGTTGCTTCATTATTTTAAATACCGGGAACCGGTTTTTGATTTTTATATACGTGAACTAACCAGCAAAAGTTTTTTACCTGTTTAATTTAACTTTTCTGCCAGCAGTTTATTTACCGCCTGCATATCTGCTTTGCCTTTGCTTAGTTTTTTTACCTCGCCGGCAAATAAGCCTACCAGTCCTTTTTTGCCGCTTTTGTATTCTTTCACTTTGTCAGGCATTTTGGCAATTACTTCATCCACCCATATTTCTAAAGAGTTGGTATCACTCTCCTGTATTAAGTTTAATTCTGTTGCAACTTGCAGCGGTGCTTTATTCGGTTCATTCAATAATGAAGCAAATATTTTTGTGCTGGCATTGCTGAAGTTCACTTTTCCGTCGTCCACCAATTGTATTAAAGCCGCAATGGTTGCAGGAGACAAAGTAAAGCTGGTTATACCTGTTTGAGTGTGATTAATGTTACTTTTAACCGGGCCTAGCAGCCAGTTAGCGGCAGCTTTATAGTTGGTGGTATGTTTAATTATGCCTTCAAAATAATCCGTTGTTTCTTTATCTGCACATATTACAGAAGTATCATAAGCCGGCAATTGCAATTCTTCCATGTATTTCTTTTCAAGCATCTCAGGCAATGCAGGAATATCATTTTTTACCTGTTGTAAAAAATCATCTGCAATATAAAAAGGGGTGAGGTCCGGCTCGGGAAAGTAGCGGTAATCATCAGCATCTTCCTTTGTGCGTAATGAAAAAGTGCTGTTGTTATCTGCATCATAACTTCTTGTTTCCTGCACAATTTGTTTGCCGTTTTCTGTTATTTCAATTAAACGGGCCACTTCCACATCAATAGCCCTTTTTACATTGCGTATGCTGTTCAGGTTTTTTACTTCCACCCTTGTGCCCAGTTTTGTTTCTCCTTTTAACCTGATTGAAATATTTGCATCGCAACGCATACTGCCTTCTTCCATGTTGCCGTCACAAACATTCAGCCAGCGTACCAGTTTTCTTAGCTCGGTAATATATGCAAAGGCCTCGTCGCTGCTGTGCAGGCAGGGTTCGGTTACAATTTCCAGCAAGGGCACACCAGCACGGTTTAAATCAATGCAGGTATAATTATCATCCTGGTCGTGCAGGCTTTTGCCGGCATCTTCTTCAATGTGTATTCTGTTAAGAAGTATGTTTTTTTCTCCTTCGGCACTTTTAATTTTTACGTAACCATTTTTACAAATGGGCGTGGTATGCTGGCTAACCTGGTAACCTTTCGGTAAGTCCGGATAAAAATAATTTTTACGTGCAAAGTAGTTTTGCTGTTCAATCTCACAATGCAAAGCCAAACCCAGCTTAACTGCAAATTCAATTGCTTTTTTATTCATCTTAGGCAATGTGCCCGGGTGCGCCAGTGTAATGGGGCTTATGTTTGTGTTGGGTGCAGCACCAAATGCCGCACTGTCTCCACAAAATAATTTACTGTTGGTTAGTAACTGTGCATGTACTTCAAGGCCAATTACCACCTGGTATTTATCAATTGTATTCACGGCGCAAAGGTAACAAAAAAAGCCCCCCGCCCCTGAAGGGAGAACTGATTATGGAGAAGATAATAGCGAAGATTACAGTTTGCACATAAGCAAAACGCCCCGAAATTATTTCCGGGGCGTTTACATTGTTTTACGATGGCTTATAAGTTGGCAGTCTTTAATTTTTTAGGGATCTTAATATCAAAACTCATTTCTTTACCATTGCGTTTTGCTTTAATGTTGTAAGCATATTTTTCAGCAATATCATGTAATTGCTCCCTGGCGTCATCTGTATTGGTTATTTTCTTTCCGTCAATTTCTGTAACCACATCGTCTTTTTTCAGGCCGGCTTTTTCAGCGGGTGAGTCTTTATCTGCATCCAGCACCATTACTCCGTTGCCATCTTCTGTATCCTGTATTTTTAAACCCAGTTTTTGCTGGCGTGGAAAACCGGCAAAAGCAAAGTCCTGCATATCCTCAAAATTGCCACTGCCATTCCATTGTATATCCGGAATTGTACGCATTTTAGGAGATACATTTACTCTTGGCATAGCGAAAGAACGCATTTGGCCATCAGGTTTGGTAAAAGAGTAACTCATTGCTGTTGGCGCTTTTGTTTCTCCCAAAACCGCTTTTGCACTCATGTCTTTACCATCTCTTTTATAATATACCGTTACTTCTTCCTTTGGCTTGTATGAACCAATTGCCTCGCTGAGGTCTGAAGGGTCTTCAATTTTTTTATCGTTTACTTTAGTGATAACATCCCCTTCTTTAAGCCCGGCTTTTTCGGCAGCGCTGCCTTTACTAACATTTGTTATTTCGGCACCATCTTTTGATTCTTTTCCATCTTCAGAGTTGCCGTTAGTGGTTACACCTAAAAAACCACGGGGCTTAGCATCAAAATTCATATTACCTGTAAAAGGCCCGTCAAAAAGCAATTCCATATCCTGGCCGGGTGCAAAAGCAAAATTGTGCTGGCCATCAAATACTTTAATCTCCCGTTTATTAATGGTAATATCACCATCTTTAAATTCCTTTAAAGGCTTGCCATTAATGGTAATGTTATCACCTTTAATTTCAACAGTAATTTTTGTGTCTTTATCCCCTTTTTTGCGGATGATGATTTCCTGGGTTTCTTTCCTGTCCTTTTCGGCGGCCATTTTATCCTTTTTAGCTTTTTCAAGAATTACCTCTTTATCTTCCTGTGCTTTTGCAGTAAAAGCCAAAGCAGTAAAGCCAAAAACAGCAGCCGTTAATAATAATTTTTTCATGACTAATTAATTTATGTACGAAGATTTTAGTAGGTCAAAGATAGGGAGCAGAATTGAATTACGAAATATTTCGCAGATATTTTTCCTGCTTTAACATTTTTTTGTTTTTAGCGCTATAAACTGCGTTTATGAGTTTGTGATGATAAATGTTTTTACGGGGCAGTCATCTACAATATCATCTTTTATGTAAGTCATTCCAATTTTTCGCAGCACTTTAAGGGAGGCGGCATTTTCTATATGTGCGCAGGCTGTAATAACAGGAAGGTGCAGGCCGTTAAGCCCGAATTCTATGGTGTATTTGGCGGCTTCGGTGGCGTAACCTTTGCCCCAGTGCTGTGGTAAAAATCGGTAGCCCAAATCAATAATATCCATTTCCGGCCGGTATTTTAAACCGCACCAGCCAATAAATTCATCGGTATTTTTTTCAAATGCTGCCCAGCGGCCCAGGTTGCGTTCGTACTGCGGCAGAATGATATTTGACAGTACATCTGCTGCATGAGCTTCGTCCTTTACCAATGGTTCATGTAAATACTGTAATACTTCTGGTTTGCTGTTAAGCTCATACACTAATGCTGCATCGGCTAATGTAAAACGACGCAAATAAAGGCGGGGTGTTTGTAGGATGAGATGCATGGCGCTAATTTCTAAAATATTCTATAGCTATTGCTATATTTTTTACTGCATACTGCAGAAAATCAAAATCAATAGTTCCTGTTTCATCATTTACACTGTGATAATAAGAATCATAAGGAGAAGTGCCGATTATTGTAAAAGATTCTGCTGCTTTGCCTGTAAAATAATAATGGTCGCTCCTCATTTTTAGATTTTGCTCTGGAAAAGGATCGTATAGTAAAAAATTTTTAGCCCCGGTTTTTGCTTTTATATAATTGTTAATGCCATGAATTGTTTTTGATGCCGTAACCCCGGTGTAGTAACAATGCTTCTTATTTATTGGCCTCCCCAGCATTTCTAAATTGATGACAACCTTAATTTGTTTAGCGTCATC
The DNA here is from genome assembly GCA_044225995.1 of Ferruginibacter sp. Lineage (GTDB taxonomy): Bacteria > Bacteroidota > Bacteroidia > Chitinophagales > Chitinophagaceae > Ferruginibacter. The sequence continues at coordinate 61,422 of JBGAHV010000022.1, forward strand.
CATTTGGTCAACAAAGTGTTTTGAGCCAAGCATGCCTAATTCCTCTGCAGAAAATGCAACAAATAAAATGGTGTAATAATTAGCTTTTGTTTTAGCATAATATTTAGCAAGCTCCATCATGGCAGCAACACCAGTTGCATCGTCATTGGCGCCATTATAAATATCGTCGCCATCTTCCGGGTCACTTTTTACTAAAGCAGAACCCCCTTTACCAATATGGTCATAGTGTGCCGATACAATGATCAATGAATCTGAACCAAAACCAGGCACAGCGCCAATAATGTTTACACCAGCAAATTGATTTGAAACTAAAAACGAATCATAGTAACCCGGAAAAACACTAATTGGAAGGACATGATTTTCTTTAAAAGACCCCCTGATATAAGCTGCGGCATAACCTATTTCTAAAGTGCCGGTAAGCCTGCCTTTTAAACTATCGGCTGCTAAAAAAGAAACATTTTTATAAAGGCTTTCTTTTGTAATTACCGAATCAATATTTTGAGCGGATGTAACTGTGGAAGTAAACAGCAAGAGCAGTAAAACAAGTTTCATAATTTAACCTCTGTTCTTTCTTTTTCCTCCTGCTCATTCAAATAATTATGCAGAAAGCCTTTTGTTAAGATTTCATAAGATGACTACAGCAACCCCTTCACCTTTTCAATTACTGCTTTTAAGTTACTTACATCCTGTCCACCGGCTGTGGCCAGTGTTTTTTGCCCGCCGCCGCCGCCTTTTATCAGTGGCGCAATGTGTTCTTTAATTATTTTACCAGCGTCTAAATTTTTAGCTGCAACAACTGTATCGCTTATACCAACTGCCACAAAAGGTTTACCATCAATATTGCTGCACAGCACGGCAACATAATCGTTGAGTTTTGTCTTTAAATCGAAGCACAGTTTTTTCAAATTGTCTGCACTGCTTACTTCCACCACATCTCCAATAAAGGTTACATTGTTGATGATCTCATCTTTCTGCAGCAGCTCGTTTCTTAATACCACCAGCTGCCTTGCTTCTAATGACTCAATATGTTTTTTAAGTGAAGTATTTTCTGTTTGCAAGTTCTCTATCGCCTTGCTTAAATCCTTCGGATTTTTCAGTTGCTCACGGATGGCACTGATTAACACAGATTGATTGTTTACCAATTCTTCTGCCGCTTCACCGCATACCGCTTCAATACGGCGTACGCCGGCAGCCACGGCACTTTCGCTTTTTATTTTAAACAAACCCAACTCACCGGTAGCGCCAACATGCGTGCCGCCGCACAATTCAATGCTGTAATTGGGATCCATGATTACCACACGTACCGTATCGCCATATTTTTCACCAAACAATGCCATAGCACCCATTGCAACCGCATCGTTTTTTTTCATTTCTTTTATCACCACCGGAATGTTCTGACGGATTTTTTCATTCACCAGTTTTTCAACAGTAATTAATTCTTCATCGGTAACTTTTGCAAAATGGCTAAAGTCAAAACGCAGGTGCTCTTCATTATTCAAACTTCCTTTTTGTGCCACGTGTGTGCCTAATACATTACGCAGTGCCGCATGCATTAAGTGTGTAACGCTGTGGTGAACGGTAATTGCTTTTCTTCTGTCAGCATTTACCGTTGCCGTTACGTCACCGCTCATATCTGGCAAAACAGTTTCACTAAAATGAATGATGAGGTCATTTTCCTTTTTAGTATCTACAATTGTTAATTGTTCATTGTTAATTGTAAATTGACCACTATCACCCACCTGCCCGCCACTTTCTGCATAAAAAGGAGTGGTGTCTAAAACAATTTGGTATAATTCTTTTCCCTTACCGCTAACCTTGCGGTATTTCACCACCTTGCTTTTTGTTTCTAAACTATCATACCCCACAAATTTGGAAGATGCGATATCGTTTACTGTTACCCAGTCCTCAGTTTCTAAAGCAGTGGCAGCACGGCTGCGGTCTTTTTGTTCCTTCAACGCTTTTTCAAAACCGGCTTCATCAATATTTAATTTATTTTCTGAAGCAATCAACCTCGTTAGGTCAATCGGGAAACCATAGGTATCGTATAACTCAAAAGCATCATTACCTTCAATAACACTGGTCGATTTAGTTCCTGCAGTTTTAATGATGTCATCAATTCTTTTTAACCCCTTTTCCAATGTTCTTAAAAAAGCATCCTCTTCTTCTTTAATTACTTTACTTACAAAGTCCAGTTGCTGTTTTAATTCAGGAAAAACCGTTTCAAATTGTTTTGCAATTACCGGCAGCAACTGGTGCAGCAACGGTTGCTTATAATCTAAGTAAGAATAATAATAACGAACAGCACGGCGCAAAATGCGGCGTATTACATAGCCTGCGCCAGTGTTGCTGGGCAATTGCCCGTCTGCAATAGTAAAACTGATAGCACGTATATGGTCAGCAATAACCCTGAATGCTATTGCCTCTTTACTATCGCTAAAATCATATTTCTTGTTTACAATTTTTTCTGTTGCAGCAATGGTGTTGGTAAAAACATCTGTATCGTAATTACTTTGTTTTCCCTGTATCACTCTCACCAAGCGTTCAAAGCCCATCCCGGTATCAACATGCTGTGCAGGCAATGGTTCCAGCTTACCATCTTTCTTGCGGTTAAACTGCATAAACACATTGTTCCAAATCTCTATCACCTGCGGATGATCATTGTTCACCAGTGTTTTTCCGTCAACAGCTTTTCTTTCTTCATCGCTGCGGCAGTCCACATGTATTTCGGTGCAAGGGCCGCAGGGGCCGGTATCCCCCATTTCCCAAAAATTATCTTTTTTATTGCCCAGTAAAATGCGGTCTTCGGCAATTACTTTTTTCCATTCGTTGTAAGCTTCTTCATCTTTTGGTAAACCTTCTTTGGCGTCGCCTTCAAA
>JBGAHV010000023.1:0-62646 GCA_044225995.1 Ferruginibacter sp.
CAGGTTCTAAATATTGAAACGAATCCACATCGGTTTGCTCCTGCGATGCATCCATACGGCCGGGAGTAAACGGAACAGTAATATTGTTACCAGCATCTTTAGCCGCTTTTTCAATGGCAGCAGCGCCACCCAGCACAATCAAATCTGCCAGCGAAACTTTTTTACCGCCGCTTTGTGCCGCATTAAAATTGTTTTGCACTGTTTCCAGCGCTGCAAGCACTTTACTTAATTGTGCTGGATTATTTACTGCCCAAAATTTTTGTGGCGCTAAACGGATACGGGCACCATTGGCGCCGCCGCGTTTATCGCTGCCGCGGAAAGTAGAGGCAGATGCCCAGGCAGTGGACACCAGTTCACTAACACTTAAGCCGCTTTGCAAAATGGTTGCTTTTAATGCTGCAATATCATTCGTATCAATCAATGGATGGTTTACTGCAGGAATCGGGTCTTGCCAAATCAGTTCTTCTGCAGGAACATCAGCGCCAAGGTAACGGGCACGTGGACCCATATCACGGTGCGTTAATTTAAACCAGGCACGGGCAAATGCATCTGCAAACTGGTCGGGGTTATCTAAAAAGCGGCGGCTTATTTTTTCATACGCCGGGTCAAACCGTAATGACAGATCGGTGGTAAGCATGGTGGGCTTATGTTTTTTAGCGCCATCAAATGCATCGGGTATAATATCGTCTGCATTTTTTGCCACCCATTGATGAGCGCCTGCAGGGCTTTTGCTTAATTCCCATTCGTAGCCAAAAAGGTTTTCAAAAAAGTTATTGCTCCATTGGGTGGGGGTTTTTGTCCATATCACTTCCAGGCCGCTGGTAATGGCATCGGCACCCTTGCCACTGCCATAACTGTTGCTCCATCCAAAACCCTGCTGTTCTATACCGGCAGCTTCGGGCTCTTTGCCAACATGTTCTGCTGCAGAAGCAGCGCCATGTGTCTTACCAAATGTATGTCCGCCGGCAATCAGCGCCACAGTCTCTTCATCATCCATGGCCATACGGGCAAAAGTTTCACGGATGTCTTTGGCAGCAGCAATAGGATCAGGATTGCCGCCGGGACCTTCAGGGTTTACATATATCAAACCCATTTGCACAGCGCCTAATGGATTATCTAAATCACGGTTGCCGGAGTAACGTTTGTCATCACCCAGCCAGGTAGATTCAGCGCCCCAGTAAACAGTATCATCTGCTTCCCAGGTATCTGGCCGGCCGCCGGCAAAACCGAAGGTTTTAAAACCCATCGACTCTAATGCAACATTGCCGGTCAGTATCATCAGGTCTGCCCAGGAAATTTTGTTGCCATACTTTTGTTTTATCGGCCACAGTAAACGGCGGGCTTTGTCTAAACTCACATTATCAGGCCAGCTGTTTAAAGGTGCAAAGCGTTGTTGTCCTTGTCCTGCACCGCCACGGCCATCACCCACACGGTATGTACCGGCGCTGTGCCAGGCCATACGGATGAACAAACCGCCATAGTGACCAAAGTCTGCCGGCCACCAGTCCTGCGAATCGGTCATCAGTGCATGCAGGTCTTTTTTCAATGCTGCCAGGTCAAGGCTTTTAAATGCAGTGGCATAATCAAAATCTTTATCCATGGGGTTGGATGCAGCTGTATGCTGGCGAAGCATGTTCAGCTTAAGCTGGTTGGGCCACCAATGCTGGTTTTTTGTGCCGCCACCCCCTGTAGTGTCTTTTAAACTGCCGTTATGAAACGGGCATTTCGATACGTCTTTATTGTCCATACTTGTAAATTGATTTTATAATGAGTAATCGTTGTTTGGGGTTAAGAAAGTCTTCAAAACTACGCAATGCACCTGATAAACGGTATTGATTATTGTTATCTTTTTATAGTTTTTATCTATTAGTTAATAACGGCGGGTTAACATGGGTTACAACAGTTAAATTTGCAGCAACAATACACCACATGAGCAACAGCAAACGCATCCTCGCCTTCAGCAGTTCCCGTACCGGTAACAGCGGGTATTTGGAAACAGCACAGCCGCTGATAAAAGATTTTTTAGGAGACAGCAATATAAATATTGCCTTTATTCCTTTTGCTGCGGTGGATGGAGATTATGAGGGTTATGCAAATAAAGTGAAACAGGCCTTGCCTGCATACAATATTATTACAGTAACCCATCAAAATACTTTTGACGTCATTACAAACGCAGGTGCCATTATGGTAGGTGGTGGCAACACCTTTAAACTGCTGCATGATTTATACAGTACAGGCGCTTTGCAACTCGTTAAACAAAAAGTAAACAACGGCACCCCTTATATAGGCTGGAGTGCCGGCAGTAATATTACCGGCGCTACTATTTGCACCACGAATGATATGCCCATCATAAATCCCGGTAGTTTTACAGCGCTGGAGTTTTTTCCTTTTCAAATTAATCCCCATTATTATAATGTAACTATTGCTGGCTTTAATGGCGAAACACGTGACCAGCGGCTGGAAGAATTTTTATTGTTGAATCCGCATAAAAACATTGTGGCATTGCCCGAAGGCACAGCGCTATTATTAAGCAATGACAAACTGCAGTTAAAAGGAAATACCGGTGGCTTCCTTTTATCAAACAATAATAAGGCACTGGCTAAAAAAGCCATTGCCGTAAATGAAGATATCAGCTATTTGCTCTGATGTTTTAAAAGAACAGCATCAGCACAGTGAGTGCCACGCCTGCCAGGGCAAAGTACAATCCCTTTTTAAAGATACTGGTGCCGGGCATAAACATCCAGAAAGAAGACAGCACAAAGAAAAACAGCGACACACCAAAAAACACGTTCAGGTAAAACAGCGGGTCTTTGGTATTGGCTTTATGCAGCCGGGTAAGTTTTTCTGCAAAGGGCATTAATGATTTAACGGTATAGTTTACTTCACCGGTCGACACATCGTAAGTGCCCTGCTTAAACGATTGCACATTGCCATTAACCGATAAAATCTTAAGGTCACGCATGCGGATGGCTTTGCCCAGGTCTTCGGCGTTAAGCCCCGGCTTAAGGGTCTGGTTTATCTGCTTTTCCCTTTTCAAAAAATCAGTATCACGAAAAATTAAAACAATACCGCTGAAGGCATAAACGGCCATAATGCCTGCCAAAAAGAAACCAAGGTAACGGTGATAAATACGCATGCTGTTGTGAACGGTTGCTTTGCTGCCCATAGTGTTTTATTATTTTGTGCAAAGAAAAGGGAACAGAAACAAACCACATCCTGTACCGGGAAAATCATTTATAAAAAACGAAAAAATAATCTTTCAATGATGTTCTTACCAAGTACCTGAAATCCGCAGCAGCTTTTTTATTCAGGTTGCATCTTCTGCTGTTCCTTTTGCTTACCTTTTCAATTGTAAAATTTACAGCAATGAGAATTGAAACCGATATTAAACTGGGATTTAAAAATGTAATGATCCGTCCCAAGCGCTCTACCCTTAAATCAAGAAGCGAAGTAAGCCTGCTGCGCAGCTTTACATTCAGGCACAGCGGAAAAAAATGGGAAGGTGTTCCGGTAATGGCCGCCAATATGGATACCGTGGGCACTTTTGAAATGGCCCTGGTGCTGGCACAGCACAAAGCCTTTACCGCTGTACATAAACATTACACGGTGCAGCAATGGAAAAACTTTATACAATCGGCACCGGAAAATATTACACAGCATATTGCTGTAAGCACCGGCAGCGGTAAGGCAGATGCGGAAAAATTAAAATCAATAATGGATGCGCTGCCCTCATTAGAGTTTATCTGTATTGATGTGGCCAATGGTTACAGCGAGCATTTTGTTGATTTTGTAAAAAGCACCCGTAACAATTATCCAGGTAAAATTATACTGGCAGGCAACGTGGTTACCGGCGAAATGGTGGAAGAACTGATACTGGCCGGCGCCGATGTAATTAAAGTGGGCATTGGACCCGGTTCGGTTTGCACCACCCGTGTTAAAACAGGCGTGGGTTATCCTCAGTTAAGCGCCATAATTGAATGCGCTGATGCGGCACATGGTTTAAAAGGACAGATCATTTCCGACGGTGGCTGCAAAGTACCCGGTGATGTAAGCAAAGCATTTGGCGGCGGTGCCGATTTTGTAATGCTGGGCGGCATGCTGGCCGGGCATGATGAAAGCGGTGGTGAACTGGTGGAAGAAGACGGTGAAAAATTTAAACTGTTTTACGGCATGAGCTCAGATACTGCCATGAATAAATATGCCGGTGGCGTGGCCGATTACCGGGCCAGTGAAGGCAAAACGGTAAAAATAAAATACCGTGGCGCTGTTAACAATACCTTCCAGGATTTACTGGGTGGCGTACGCAGCACCTGCACTTATGTAGGTGCACAATCATTAAAAGAACTTACCAAACGCACCACTTTTGTACGGGTGGAAGAACAGCAGAACCAGTGGTTTGATGAATAAACGGTCTTACAATATTCTGCCGGGAATCTTTTTAAAAAAAATCAGTCCGCAGTGTCCGGTTTATCCAGAGTGAATTGTTATACCGGTACCGGTACATTTTAACCACCTGCTGCAGCAGGTAAAATTTTACAACTATGAATGAATTCATGTTAATCTTCCGCCACCAGGATGGCCATAAAGTAGCATCGCCGGAACAGATACAGGTATGGATGCAGCAAACCATGGACTGGATTGCGACGATTGCTGCACAAAACAAATTTGTGGGCGGCAACGGGTTGCCATTTGATGATGCCAAAGTGGTGCACCACAACAGCATTGTTACCAACGGGCCTTTTGGTGATATTAAAGAAACCATTGGCGGTTACATTATTGTAAAAGCTGCTTCGGCAGATGAAGCAGCTGAGTTTGCCAAAGGCTGCCCCGTGCTGCAGGGAGAAGGTAACACCGTGGAAGTACGCAAAATTGCCAAAGGCGATGGGGCCCATTAAATCATTTTAAAAAACATTTAAATCAACAACAATGAAAGATTATTTATTTATTTACCGCAACGATTACAGTGTATTACCGCAACCAACACCAGAGCAAATGCAGGCTGAAATGAAAAAATGGATGGACTGGCTGGGTGGTATTGCCGCACAAAACAAATTAACTGCTGCAGGCAATCCGCTTACCAGCGAAGGCAAAGTGGTAAAACCAAACAATGTTATTACCAACGGGCCTTATTCAGAAATTAAAGAAGTGGTGGGTGGTTATTCTGTTGTAAAAGCAGGTTCTTTTGATGAAGCTGCAGAAATGGCAAAAGGCTGTCCCATATTTCTTTCGGGTGGTAATGTGGAAGTGAGAGAAGTAGTGCCTATGTAATTATTATTATCATTAAAGCCTTTGTATATTTTTACAAAGGCTTTATTTTTTTATGCAGCAACAGGAATTGATACCGCATTTATTCCGCACCGAGTTCAGCAAAATTACTGCGGTGCTTTGCCGCCTGTTTGGTGTTGAACACATGGAAGCTGCAGAAGACATTACCAGTGAAACCTTTTTAGCTGCAGTGGAAACCTGGCCCTATAAAGGTATACCGGCAAACCCCACAGCATGGTTATACACGGTTGCAAAAAACAAGGCACATAATTATATAAAACGCAGCCAGCTCTTTACTCACAAAATTGCACCGGCATTAAAAAGGGAAGAGAGCGTTGCCAGCTTGCCCGAAATAGATCTGTCCCAACAGAATATTACCGACAGCCAGTTACAGATGCTGTTTACAGTTTGTCATCCATCGTTGCCGGCAGAAGCACAAATTGGCCTTGCCCTGCGGGTGCTTTGCGGTTTTGGCATTGAGGAAATTGCCACAGCACTTTTAATGGGTAAAGATGCGGTTGAAAAAAAACTGTACCGTGCCAAAGAAAAACTGCGGTCAGAAAATGTGGTGGTGAGTTTCCCCGGCAATACAGAAATTAATGCAAGGCTTAATACGGTGCTTACCACATTGTACCTGTTGTTTAATGAAGGATATTATTCAGAAAGCAGCGAGAACATCATCAGGGAAGATTTGTGTTATGAAGCCATGCGTTTAACAGCGCTGCTGATTGAAAACGGGCAAACCTGTTTGCCGCAGGTGTATGCATTGCTTTCGCTTATGTGTTTTCATGCCTCCCGTTTTGCCGCAAGAAGAAATGCCAGTGGTGAAATTATTTTGTATAACGACCAGGATGAAAAACTATGGAACCAGGAACTGATCACAAAAGGGGTTTATTATTTAAACCGGGCTTCCGAAGGACCGCTGTTGACGAAATACCACCTGGAAGCAGGCATTGCTTACTGGCATACGATTAAAGCAGATACCACCGAAAAGTGGGATGCTATTTTACAATTGTATAACCGTTTATTACAGGTAGCATATTCGCCCGTGGCAGCACTCAACAGAACTTTTGCATTAAGCAAAGTGCATGGCAAAGAAGCCGCCATTGCCGAAGCAGAAAAACTGCAACTGAACAAAAATCACTACTACTTTACTTTACTGGGAGAATTGTATACCGGTATTGATAACACCAGGGCCCTTGTAAATTTTACGAGTGCTTATGCACTGGCCAAAACTCCGGCTGATAAAAAGACAATTACAGAAAAAATGCAGCAATTGCAGGGTTGATTTTTTCCTGCGCCTGCTGCATGGTTTAATGGTTAAAATTATTTTAACTGGATGCTTTCACTATTGCATACTCCAGTCCCCTTAGCTCTGCCAAACCTTTTAAGCGGCCAATAGCGGAGTAACCCGGGTAAGTGGTTTTTTGTAAATCATCCAGCATCTGGTGACCATGGTCCGGGCGCATGGGCAATGATATATTGCGGCGCTTTTGTAAAGCCACCACTTCTTTCATTACATCATACATTTCTGTATCGCCGCCTAAATGTGCCGCTTCGTAAAAATTTCCTTCGGCATCACGTTTAGTATTGCGTAAATGTAAAAAGTGGATATTATCACCAAAGCGTTTCAGCATGGCGGGAATATTATTGTCCGGCCTGGCACCAAAACTGCCGGTGCAAAAACACAGCCCGTTTGCTTTGCTCGGTACGGCAGCTAATAAATCTGCTGCGTCTTTTTCTGTGCTCATTATTCTGGGTAATCCTAAAACAGGATAGGGCGGATCGTCGGGATGTATGGCCATTACCACACCGCATTCTTCCAGCACAGGCACCACCTGGCGCAGGAAGTAAAACAGGTGCTCTTTCAGTTTGGCTGCATTAATGCCTTCGTATTTTTTTAATTCAGCTAAAACCTGTTCGGGAGTAAAAGCATCATCGCTGCCGGGCAAGCCCAGCAAACAGTTACGGAACACTTTTTCTTTTTCTGCATCGCTCATCTCCTGCATTTTCCTTTCTGCCTTTGCAATTTCTTCTGCACTGTAATCTTTTGCGGCACCGGGGCGTTGCAGCATAAATAAATCAAATGCCACAAATGCGCTGCGGTTAAAGTATAAAGCAGTGGCACCATCCGGTAACGGATAGTAAACATCGGTACGCAGCCAGTCCAGCACCGGCATAAAATTATACGTAATCACTTTTAAACCGCAGGCAGCTACATTGCGAATGCTGGTTTTATAATTTTCAATGTGCTGCTGCCAGTTACCGGTTTGGCGTTTTATATCATCACTTACGGGCAGGCTTTCAATTACCGTCCACGTCATGCCGGCATCTTCAATCATTTTTTTCCGCTTGTTAATTTCTTCCACTGTCCATACATCACCTACAGGAATTTGGTGTAAGGCAGTTACCACACCGGCGCAACCGGCCTGGCGTATATCAGATAATTTAACCACATCGTGTGGCCCGTACCATCGCATGGTTTGATGCATCATCATAGTTATAATTTTACCGGTTGCAAATCTACAAAAAAACAACCCCGTTAAACGCAGGGTTATTGTTCTTTAAATTAAACAAGGTTAAATAATAAGCTTCCACATGAAAGATTTGCTTTTATTCCTCCTGTTTCAGGGCAAAGGAATTTTTTTAAGGCCTGTTAACAATTATATTGTTTTTAAAAAAGATTACTTTAGCAGGCAAACAGGTTTTACTTCTTGCTGAATATGTCAAAAGAAATAACGATTTACGACATTGCTAAAGAGCTCAAGCTCTCTCCTGCTACTGTAAGCCGGGGGCTGAAAAGCAGTAAGGTCATCAGCAAAACCACGGTAAAACGCATCCAGGAAAAAGCAGAGGAACTCGGTTACCGGCATAATAATTTCGCCAGCAGCCTGCGCAAACAAAAATCTCATACCATTGGCGTACTGCTGCACGAGCTCAACAGTAATTTCATTACATCCGTACTGGCAGGCATTGAAAAAGTAACTACCGAATCGGGTTACGACATCATTATTGCCCACTCGGGGGAAAGTTATGAGAAAGAAGTGGCCAATGCCACCAACCTTTTTCATAAAAGAGTGGATGGTGTGATTGCCTCTTTGTCCTTTACCACAAAAAACCTGGATCACTTTAAACTTTTCTTTGAGAAAAACATACCCGTTGTGTTCTTTGACCGTGTGGATGAGAACAGTGACCGGACGCATGTGATTATTGATAATTATAAATGTGGTCTACAGGCCACAAAGCACCTGCTGGAACAGGGTTGTAAACGTATTGTGATGCTTACAGCCAATTTAAAAAGAAACGTATATGCCCAGCGCCACCGCGGTTATACCGATGCGCTGCTTGATGCAGGCATTGAATACAACAAGAACCTGGTGCTTGTAAAAGACCTGAGCGAACAAAGTGCACTGGAGGCCGCAGGGGAAATTTTAAAAATGAAACCCCTGCCCGACGGGCTTTTTATTACCAATGATTTTATAGCAGCGGTTTGCATGCAGGAGCTGAAACGCCACGGCATCCGGGTACCGGAAGATATTGCCATAGTAGGATTTAATAATGATGCCATTAGTAAAATTGTTGACCCGCAGATGAGCACCATTAATTACCCCGGTAAGGATATGGGGGAAGTTACGGCAAGAAGCCTTATGAATCATTTAAAAGGAGCTGGGAATATCGCCGTAACCAACAGGATCATTGTAAAGTCAGAATTAATTATCAGGGAATCCTCGCTAAGGCGTAAATAAACCCGGCATGATGAAAAGCTTTGAATGCAGATGCTGCTGCCGGCAATTCATCAAACACTCTTTGTACAGGAAACATCCCCTCACAGTTTGATCGAAATAAATAATAACGATTGATACTTATGAATGGCAACAGGAGCTTTATTCTCTTCATCACAGCAACGGTTTTTATAGTGTTTACATCCTGCAATCAAAACAAATTTGTAAATGCAGATGATGCTGTACTTGCAAATGCAGCTGCACATCCTGAACAATGGCTTACACATGGATTGAATTATAATGAAGACCGTTACAGCCTGCTTACGCAAATCAATAAAGACAATGTAAAAACACTGGGGCTTGCCTGGGTGACAGATTTGGGTTCTAAAAGAGGACTGGAAGCAACACCACTGGTGGCGGATGGTGTGATGTATCTCTCCGGCGTGTGGAGCACCGTGTTTGCAGTAGATGCCAAAACAGGAAAGGAAATCTGGAAGTACGACCCCAAAGTTCCCGGCGGACAGGCAGAAAGATTATGCTGCGATGTGGTGAACCGGGGCGTGGCATTATACAAAGGGAAAATTTTTGTGGGCACGCTGGATGGAAGATTGATTGCTTTAAATGCCGCCGATGGAAAATTAATATGGAGCATACAAACCACCGATACCACCAAACCTTATTCCATCACCGGTGCACCAAGAATAATTGATGGCAAAGTAATTATTGGTAATGGCGGCGCCGAGTTTGGAGTGCGTGGCTACATTACGGCTTACAATCCTGAAGATGGTAAACAGCTCTGGCGTTTTTACACCGTGCCCGGCGATCCGTCAAAGCCATTTGAAAACAAAGCTATGGAAGCGGCTGCCAAAACATGGAGCGGCGACTGGTACAAGTATGGTGGTGGTGGCACCGCATGGGATGCGATGGCTTACGACCCGGAATTGAAATTACTGTACGTGGGCACGGGCAATGGCAGCCCCTGGGACAGGAAATACCGCAGCAACGGCGTGGGAGATAATTTATACCTCTCTTCCATTCTCGCCATCAACCCTTCCAATGGCGAGCTGGTTTGGTATTATCAAACCACTCCCGGCGACAGCTGGGATTTTACCGCAGCGCAACATATTATTCTGGCCGACCTGGATATTAAAGGTCAAAAAAGAAAAGTGCTGATGCAGGCGCCTAAGAATGGTTTCTTTTATGTGATCGACAGAACGAATGGTAAATTCATCAGCGGCGATCCCTTTGTGTATCTGAACTGGGCAAAAGGTATTGACAGTACAGGCCGCCCCATAGAAAATGAAGGAGTACATTACGAAACGGTGAACACAGATATTTCGCCCAATTACAATGGCGGGCATAACTGGCACCCCATGGCATTTAATCCAAAACTAAATTTGGTATACATACCTGCAAGGGAAAACGCCAGTAATTACGGTCATGATACATCCTGGAAATATAACAAAGTGGGTTTTGGTACCGGCAACGGCTGGAACCTGGCCATTGGCACCGACCCTACAAAACCCATGCGGCATGATACCATGACAAAAAAATTTCCAAGAGGTATGCTCATTGCATGGAACCCGGTGCTGAGAAAAGAAGTGTGGCGGGTGCCACAAACTGCCGACTGGAATGGTGGTGTGCTGGCCACAGCAAGTGATTTGGTTTTCCAGGGAACAGCACAGGGGGATTTTATTTGTTATGATGGCAGCAACGGAAAAATAGTATGGCAGCAAAATTTGGGTGGGGGTATTATTGCTCCACCCATCAGTTATATGCTGGATGGCCGGCAGTACATTGCCATTGCCGTTGGCTGGGGCGGTGGTTATGGTATGAAAAATAAGTTTACACCATTACAAAGCGGTAAGGTGTTTACATTTGTTTTAAATGGCAATGCCTCCATGCCATCATTCAATAAAGCGGTTATATTAACAATGCCCGACGTAAAGTTTACTTTTACAAAAGAAGAATTTACACACGGCGAAACATTGTTTTGGCAATACTGCGGTACCTGCCACGTGGTTAATGGCGGCGGCGGGCTGGCGCCAGACCTGGGTTACTCTGTCATTGCAGCCGACAGTGCCGGTATTTTAGGTGTGGCGCATAAGGGCGGTTACTTACCATTGGGGATGCCAAAATTTGGCGACCGCTTAAGTGAAAAAGATATTTTAGATATACGGAAATATATATTGACAAAGGCGAGGGAAAATGCATCTCACTGATTTGAGAATAACCGGTAACTTTTTAACAAAACAAATTATTATTCAATAAAAACGATTGTTATGAATTCACACAAAGCAGGCAGAAGAAAATTTTTGCAAAATGTAACGAAAGCTTCAGGGTTAATGCTGTTGTCTCCATTGGCAGGTACAGCCAAGTTTAAACATATTGAATCTGCAAAAAAACAGGCGCCTGTGGTTATTCCTCCCGGCAAAATAAAATTTGCAGTCATTAATATCAATCATCCGCATATTTACGGTATGACGGATGCTATAAAGAGAGGTGGTGGTGAACTGGTATCTGTATATGCCAAAGAAGCCGATTTGGTGGCCGCTTTTGTAAAAGCATATCCTGATGTGAAACAGGCAGCCAGTGAAGATGAAATTTTAAACGACCCATCCATACAACTGGTATTAAGCTCAGGTATTCCGGATGAACGGGCGCCACTGGGCATACGTGTTATGCAGCATGGTAAAGATTATTTAACTGACAAGCCCGGCATTATTACTTTACAACAACTGGCGGAAGTTAAAAAAGTACAGAAAGCGACAAACCGCATTTATTCCATCATGTACAGCGAGCGCTTTGAAAACAAAGCCACAGAAAAAGCCAGCCAGTTAGTTAAGGCCGGTGCAATAGGAAATGTAATTCAAACTATAAATATTGCGCCACATAGAATCAGCAATAAGTTTGGCACTTCGGGTTTGGCTGTAAGGCCCGATTGGTTTTGGGATAAAAAAAGATACGGAGGCATCATTACCGACATCGGCTCTCACCAGTTCGACCAGTTTCTGCATTTCACTAACTCCACCGAAGCAAAAATTTTAGCATCGCAGGTGGGCAATGTGCATTTTCCACAAGCACCCAACTTTGAAGATTTTGGCGATGTAATGTTAACGGGCAATGGCGGCACCGGTTATATAAGAATAGACTGGTTTACACCAAACGGGCTTGACAGCTGGGGCGATGGCCGCTTAACTATCTTGGGTACTGAAGGATATATTGAAGTAAGAAAGAACATCGATATTCTCTCTGGCAATAAAGGCGGCAATCATTTATACTTGGTAAACCAAAAAGAAACGGTGCATATGGATTGTAATAATGAAACGCTTCCTTTCGGGCCTTTGTTTGTGGATGATGTACTGAACAGAACAGAAACCGCCATGAGCCAGGCACATTGTTTTTTAGCAACGGAACTGGCGTTAAAGGCGCAGAAGAATGCGAAGGTGCTGGGGTTGAAAAAATAAAGTGCACACAGTTTTTTTACCGCAAAGAACGCCAAGTGTTTCGCAAAGGGCACAAAGCCTTAGCGTCCTTTGCGCTGTATTTTCTTTGCGTTCTTTGCGGTTAAACTTGTTGGATAGAATTCCTGCACTACAAGTGTGCGACGCAACGATGATGCCATGAAAAACCATAGCTGGTAACAAAAAAAATAATTTCTTAAAATACGCTGTATGAAAAAACAAACAAGCCGCCGCAAATTTTTAACAGACTCTGCAAAAGCCGCTATCGGTACCGGCATTGCATTTAGTTTTCCTTCCATTGTTCCTGCAAGTGTGTTTGGCCGCAATGCGCCGAGTAACCGTATTAATGTTGCCGCCATTGGTGCAGGCAGAATTTCCAGAGGTCATGATATGCCCGGTGTATGGCAATATGATTTTGCTCAAATAATGGCAGTATGTGATGTGGACCTGCACCGTGCCGATGAAGGCAAACAATTGATAAATGAATTTTACAGTAAGCGTGACGGCAAACCCTTTGACGGCGTAAAATTATATACCGATTACAGGGAACTGCTGCAGAATAAAGATATTGATGCAGTCATCATCAGCACACCCGATCATTCACATGCAATGATTGCCGTTGCTGCCGCCCGTGCAGGAAAACATATTTATATGCAAAAGCCTGCATCACTCACCATTGCTGAAGGAAGGGTAATGAGTGATGTAATCAGCAAAACCAATATCAAATTCCAGGTAGGCAGCCAGCAAAGAAGTACAGAGCAATTTAGATACGCAGCAGAGTTAGTGCGTAACGGAAGAATTGGCGAATTGAAAACAGTGTATGTTGGTTTACCGGGTGATCCGCCCGGTGGTAACACACAGCAAATGCCGGTGCCTGCTAATTTTAATTACGATATGTGGCTTGCTTCCACTCCGGATGTGTATTATACTGAAGACAGGGTGCATCCGCAAACAGGTTATGGCCGCCCGGGGTGGTTGCGTTGCGAACAGTTTGGCGCCGGTATGATCACCGGCTGGGGCAGTCATCACATTGACAGTGCCCACTGGGGTATGGGTATGGAACGCAGCGGCCCTGTGGAGATATGGTGTGAAAAAGCCGACTTTAATTCCGGCGGGTTGTGGGATGTGCATGGCATTTTTAAAACACATGCCAATTATGCAAACGGTGTTCATATGATTGTGAGCAATGAATTTGATAACGGGATAAAATTTGAAGGAACGAAGGGATGGGTATTTGTGTCAAGGGGAGATTACCAGGCAACATCAAGTGACCCAACAAAACCCGGTCCGCAGGCTAAAAAAATTGATGCCAGCGATCCTGCATTACTTACTTCTGTAATTGGTGAAAAAGAATTTCACTTTACCGTGAGTAAGGAACATCATGGCAACTGGCTGGAAGCTATACGGGATAATAAAGCCACTATTGCTCCTGTTGAAGAAGCACACCGAAGCTGCAGTGCCTGTTTGCTGCATCATATTTCCATGAAGCTGAAAAGAAAATTGCATTGGGACCCGAAAAAAGAAAAGTTTAGCAATGATGATGAAGCCAACAAAATGTTATCGAGGCCGCAGCGGAAAGGATATGAGGTGAAGGCGTAGTGTTTATACAGGTGCATTACCGCTGCTTGTACCTGCCTTGCATAATCAAACAACCAGCCACTTAAACAACACCATATGAAACTTGCTGTAGCATTCTTATTCATTATTAATTTAGCAGCCTGCAATAACAGTAATACTAAAACAAGTATGTACAAAACAACTGGCACCATCATTCAGTATGACAAAGCATTGGACAGTATTATAGATACTTCCACTAAAGCGGAAATTATTGCTGATGGTTATGAATGGAGTGAAGGTCCGTTATGGGTTGAAAAACACAATATGTTATTGTTTAGTGATGTACCGATGAACACTGTTTACAAATGGACAGAAGCAACCGGTGCGGAAGTTTATTTAAAACCCAGCGGTTACACCGGCAGCACGCCCTCCAAATGCAAAGAACCCGGCAGTAACGGTTTAACATTAGATGCAGCAGGCAATTTAGTTTTGTGCCAGCATGGCGACCGTCAAATGGGAAAAATGGATGCACCATTAGATAAACCTGCCGCTAAATTTATTACACTCGCCAATAAGTTTGATGGCAAACGTTTCAGCAGCCCGAATGATTGTGTATATAACAGCAGCGGTGAATTATTTTTTACCGATCCGCCTTATGGCTTACAAACGCAGGACGATACAGATTCGCTGAAAGAGATAAAACACAATGGTGTTTATAAAGTAAAGAAAGATGGTACTGTTGTTTTACTGGTTGATTCTATTACACGTCCTAACGGTTTGGCATTTTTACCGGGAGAAAATCAATTGATCATTGCCTGCAGCGACCCTGCAAAGCCGGTTTGGTATATATATGATGTGGCAGGTGATTCACTGGTGAATGGAAAAATATTTTTTGATGCATCTGGCCATGATGAAAAATGGAAAGGGTTACCGGATGGTTTTAAAGTAAACAAACAGGGGGTTGTATTTGCAACCGGCCCCGGGGGTGTTTATATTTTTAACAGCAGCGGCAAAAAATTAGGGTTGCTGCATTTTGATGAAGCTACCAGTAACTGTGCGTTGAGTACCGACGAGAAAACATTGTTTGTAACAAATGATATGTACGTTTTAAAAATAAGGCTGAAATAATGAGCGCTGAAAAATTGCAAACAGAAAGGCTGGAACTCTCATTACTAAAAAAGGAAGATGCTGTTTTTATTGAAGAGCTGGTGAATACAGAAGGCTGGTTAAAATTTATAGGCGACAGGAATGTGCATTCAATTCCAGATGCGGAAGCTTATATTGAAAAGATTGAGGCCAGTCACAATATTAATTATTGGGTGGCAAGAACAAAAGAGCACAAAGAACCGGTTGGAGTTATCAGTTTTATAAAAAGGGATTATTTAGAACACTGGGATATAGGTTTTGCTTTATTGCCGGCAGCCGAAGGCAAAGGATATGCATACGAGGGTGCAATGGCTGTGCTAAAGCATAATGCCGCCACTGGTAAACACCAGCAGTTTTTAGCCACTGTAATGCAAAGCAATACCACATCTGTTAAACTGCTTGAAAAACTGGGGCTGCGGTTTGAAAAAGATATTGTTGCAGATGCAGGCCCTTTGATGCTATACAGTAAAGAAGCAGCAAGTTTTAATTCTATTTAACGACTATCAGGTTATGGATGGATTGATAAATTATAAAGAGCAGTTTTCAAATAATGGATATATAATACTCCTTGATATTTTTTCAAAATCAGAGATAGAAAACATTTGTCAGAGTATTGAGCAATCAGATAAATCAAAAGAAACATTCAGAAAATCCGCAGACCTTTTTGCAATCAGGCAATTTTTAAAAGAAATACCTGAAGTCAATAATTGCATTTTTAATAATCTTCTTGTCAATATTATTCGGGAGATTTTTGGCCATGATTATTTTATTACCAAATCAATTTTTTTCGACAAGCCCGGCTCTTCTAACTGGTATGTTGCCTGGCATCAGGATCTTACTATTTCTGTAGATAAAAAGAATGAAGTTGCAGGTTTTGGGGCATGGACAAACAAACAAAATCAGTTTGCTGTACAGCCGCCACTATCTTATCTCGAAAATAATTTTACCATCAGGATACACCTCGATGAAACTAACCTTGCAAATGGCGCTCTCAAAGTAATTCCGGGTTCTCACAAAAAAGGAGTTTGGCGGGCAGATGCAATTAATCAGTCAATGTATAAGGAGGATATTTGTAATGTGCCGGCGGGTGGTGTAATGATAATGCATCCTTTATTGATGCATTCATCTGGCAGAACAACAAATAATAAGCAACGCAGGGTGATTCATATAGAGTTTTCAAATAAAGAATTGCCTTCTGATTTAAATTGGAGCGAAAAACTATTATTAAATAACGAACATGAAGCTTTATAATACAATTAACGGTATCGCAATTGAACAAAAGGAAAAATTCTATTTAATAAAGAAAGACTGAAACAAACATTTTTATCGTGGACGGTGATGGAAACTACTATTTCTATTGTGGGTTTAATTGGGGTATGGGTTTTAAGTGCTGCTACTTAATTAGCGCCGCTTAACACAAACAATTTTTTACCCTGCTTGATTTTTTGTTTTTTCGGAATATGAACAGGAAATCGTTATCCATTATTTTTTTATCGGCATGGCTTACTGCGGGCACACTGGATATATTGGGGGCTATTTTTATTTTATCAAAAGGGAATGCTTCAGCAGCATTTAAATATATTGCCAGTGCGGTAACTGCAAATACAGCCTCATGGAACCAGGTAAGTATATTATTTTTTGGTGCTTCCTGTCATTATTTTATTGCTCTATGCTGGGCGGCTTTTTATTTCATAATTTATAAGCCGCTTCGCTTTCATAAAATACCGGTCATTTTTTCTGCATTATTATTCGGCAGTTTTATTTTTTTAAGTATGCGGTATTTGTTTGTGCCGCTCCTCAGCACATTACCTGCACCAAAGCCATTCAACAGTTCTCTTATAAGTATTTTTATAAAAAATATTCTTATCCTTTCAATAGCATTCGGCGTTACGTTAAAAATGTTTGCTGTTAAATACTACCAGGTAAAAGGCTAATCAAAAGCCACAAACCCCACTCTCATCTTTATTATGGATTTTCCAAAAAATGGAAAAAACTTCCCTTAACGGGAAAAATAAGGCAGGAGTTTTTTTTCAAATCATTCATAAGCAAGTGGTTATTTTTTGGCACTGCAATGGCAGTTGCTTTTGCGCAAATAATGACAAGTAATAACACACTGAGGATATTTCTTGTAGATGATGATATCTTTTACAAGGCCATATTTCAGCAGCTGGTTAACAGCCTGGGGTATACCCATGTGGGTTTTTACAGCACTATAGAAGAGGTTACAGCAGAATGTCGTGAACAGGCCGACGTCATTTTTATTGACTTTGGCATAAATGCTTCTGCAGGTATTGAGTCATTAAAAGTACTCAAGCTGAAAAATCCGCATATCTATGTTGTATTTGTTTCCGCCATAGAAGATGCCGGTGTTATTGCCAGCGCTGTTAAACATGGTGCTTTTGATTATGTGGTAAAGGCGGGCGGTGAGGCTGAACGTATTGATAAAATACTATCTAAAATTCAGCATATTCAAAAGCATTTAACTAAAAACCACTATAAGCTTTTTTAGAATATACAAAATCCTATCCTGATGATAACAAATATGTATCCTGATTTTATTGAAACCTCTATTGCAGGAGTAACCCGGCTGAAACCAACATTTGCAGACAAACTCAAGTATAGTTTTTTAAAAATGCCATATGCTTGTAAGGTTTGTGAAAAAGCCCCTGGCGAAAGTACGGCTGCTATTCTGGAAGCTTTTACCTTATTGCCGCAATATAAACTGGTTGTTGCTGCCAACTGGGGCAATACAAAAAAAGCAAATGAACTGTATGAAAAGTATTCAAAGGCTGCCAATGTTATTTTGCTGCATAAGCCGGCCCTGCAAAGAGATATCAGACTGATAACTGAAAATTGCTTTGTGTATATACAGGGTGCCGGCGGTAACAGCATTGCTTCATTATCATGCGCTATGCTGGCAGTGTTGCCGGTTATAGCGTATAATGATGAGGAAAACATAAAGCTTACTAACCGTAAAGCATTATACTTTTCAAGTGCCAATGAATTACAAAAAATCATTCTTGAAAAAACTATTACCGATTTAAAAAAGACCGGAATAGAAATGTATAAAAGCGCACAACAGATATTGACACAGCAACCCTGAAATTTTTCAATTTCTTTATAGTATAAATTCTATACTGCTTACGAAGATGATTAACACTTATGATTTTCAAGGCAAAAGAAGCGCTGTGGAATAATTTTCTTTTTTGGAAGCCGTTGGAATTCATGGAAAACAATCCATCTTATGGCAAACTACTCAATATATATTGTAGAAGACGACCCCTGGTATGGCGAAATACTCGCTTACAACCTCTCTTTAAATCCTGAATTTATAATTACCCGGTTTACAACCGGTGGTGACTGCATCTCCAGTTTGCACAAAAAACCTGATTTAATAACTATTGACTTCAGCCTGCCTGACATGAATGGCATAGAGCTGCTGAAAAAAATTAAGTCGGTATATCCGGAAATACCTGTTATAGTAATTAGCGGGCAGGAAGATGTACACATAGCAGTTGAACTGTTTAAAATGGGGGTAACCGATTACCTCGTAAAAGACGACAACACAAAAGATTTACTGTGGAATACCGTAAACCGTGTAAGGGAAACGCAGTCGCTTAAAAAACAAGTGGAAAGTTTGCAGGAAGAGTTAGGAATGAAGTATGATTTTGATAAAGTGATTAAAGGGGCCTCTCCTGCCATTAATAAAGTATTTGCTTTAATGGAAAAAGCGGCTAAAACAAATATCAATGTTTCTATTACCGGCGAAACAGGTACGGGTAAAGAGCTGGTGGCAAAAGCCATACATTATAATTCTGAAAGGAAAAAGAAACCATTTGTGGCGGTGAACATGGCGGCCATACCAACAGAGTTAATAGAAAGCGAATTGTTTGGTCATGAGAAGGGGGCTTTTACCGGTGCACTTAACCGCAAGCCCGGTAAGTTTGAAGAGGCAAACAAAGGAACCATTTTTTTGGATGAAATAGCGGAGATGGATCTAAGCCTTCAAAGTAAGTTACTGCGGGTGTTGCAGGAAAGAGAGCTGGTTCGTATTGGCGGTAATGAAACCGTTAAGCTGGACGTACGCATTATTGTGGCCACTCACCGTAACCTTGCCGAAGAAGTAAAGAAAGGAAATTTTAGGGAAGATTTGTATTACCGTGTAATGGGCTTACCCGTTGAATTACCAGCATTACGTGAACGTGGCGCAGATATTTTACTGCTGGCCAAATATTTCCTGGATGAGTTTTGTAAAGAAAATAAACTGCCACAGCAAACCATTAATGCTGATGCAAAAGAAAAATTAATGGCCTATAACTTCCCGGGAAATATCCGGGAGCTGAAGGCTATTATGGAGCTGGCAGCAGTTATGAGCAATGGCAGCGAAGTAAAATCAGCCGACATCACTTTCAATTCCACAAAAGGCAGCGACTTCTTTCTTGCAGAAGAAAAAACACTCAGGGAATACACCAATCATATTATTTCCCATTATCTGAAAAAATACGACAACAACGTGTTGTATGTAGCCGACAAACTGGACATTGGTAAATCCACCATATACAAAATGTTACAACAAAAAGAAATTGCCATTTAAACATTATTATGCAGACCGCACTTTACTCTTACAACAATAATACATTTCATAAACACCCGCTAAGCAAGCTGGAAGATGAGAAGCAGGCGCAGCTGGTACTATGTTTTGGTGCCAAATCGCTGTTGCAATCACAGGATATTTTTTCAATGCTGGAACAAAAATTTCCTAACGCAGTAATAGCCATTTGTTCCACCGCCGGCGAAATTTATCAAACCCAGGTTTTGGATGAAACACTTTCCGTTACTGCAGTTAAGTTTAAACAAACAGCAATAGTTTCTAAAAGTGTTAACAGCAAAAATTACAGCAACAGTTATGAAGCAGGGAAAGCGCTGATAAAACAATTTGATAAAAAAGAGCTGTCGCATGTATTTGTACTCTCCGATGGCAGTACCGTAAATGGCAGTGAGCTGGTGAGGGGAATGAACGAAGTTGCCGGTGATACAGTTTTAGTAACAGGCGGGCTGGCTGGCGATGGCAGTAATTTTCAAACAACACTGGTAGGTTTAAATGGAAAACCAGAGAACGGTTTAGTGGCAGCAATTGGTTTTTATGGGGCCCATTTAAAAATTGCACACGGTTCAAGGGGCGGATGGGAAACTTTTGGTTTGGAAAAAGAGGTAACCAAATCCGACAGTAATGTGTTGTATGAAATAGAAAACAAAAATGCACTGGATTTATATAAACATTACCTGGGCCCGGAAGCCAACGCATTGCCCGGTGCTGCACTGCTGTTTCCATTATCAGTAATACTGCCGGGGCAAACAGAGCCAGTAGTACGCACCATTTTATCAATAGATGAAGAAAAGGGAGCAATGGTTTTTGCAGGTGACATTCCTGTAGGCTCAAAAGTGCGTTTAATGCGTGCCAATTTCGACAAGATAACAACCGCTGCCTCTGAGGCAGCCGTACAAACATTGAGTGAGGAACGAAAAACTCCGGAATTAGCAATCCTGATTAGTTGCGTAGGCAGGAAACTCATTCTAAAATCCAGGGTGGAAGAAGAGACTGAGGCAGTAAATGACTTGTTTGAAAACAAGACAATTCTTACAGGATTTTATTCTTACGGAGAGCTTTCGCCGCTGATGCAAAATGGAGCCTGCCAGCTGCACAATCAAACCATGACTATTACCACCTTTTATGAAGCTTAATAAATTACTGGAACGGCAGATAAACAAATTCATTTCTCCTGGATTGAAGGCGGATGAATCTTTGCAGCAGTTTTTTTATGCTGTAAGTGATTCTTACAATGCCTATGAAAGGGATCATGTACTGTCGGACCGGGCATTTAAAATAAGCGAAGAAGAATACATACGGATAAATGAAGAGTTAAAAAAAGAAAATACCAAGAAGAAACTTTCAATAGTAAATCTTAAAGAAACTATTAGTACGCTTGGTGATGACGAAATAAATGATACGGGTGATGATTTACTTGGCGTAGTTCGTTACCTGAAACAACAGGTTGAAAAAAGGAAAACTGCAGAAAACGAATCAAACACAATTGCTAACCGTCTTACATCTTTAATTGTAAACATGCAGGAAGGTATCCTGGTGGAAGACGAACAGCGGCGCATTGCATTAACCAACCACTGCTTCTGCACTCTGTTTAACATCGGGATTGAACCTCATTTATTGGTTGGAGCCGATTGCAGTAATACTGCAGAAGAATCTAAACATCTTTTTAAAGACCCTGTGCAGTTTGTAAACCGCATTCACACAATTATTAGTGATAAAAAACTGGTAATTGGCGATGAACTGGAGCTGGCAGATGGCCGTTTTTTTGAACGGGATTTCATTCCCATTTATATTAATGAAGAATACAAAGGGCACCTTTGGAAATATGAGGATATTACCGAAAGAAAAAAAGCGGAAGAAAAATTAAAAGCCAGTGAACAGCTGTGGCAGTTTGCATTGGAGGGCGCCGGCGATGGTGTATGGGAATATAACTTTGTTACAAATACTGTATTCTTTTCCAAACAATACAAAAAAATGCTGGGTTATGAAGATGCAGAATTCAGCAATGACGCCAATGAATGGCAAAGCCGTGTTCACCCGGAAGACCTTAGCATGATACAGGAAGTGGATAAACTGTATTACACAAAAAAAATAACCACTCACCAGCTGGAATACAGGATAAAACATAAAAACGGCAATTATTTATGGATCCTGGATCGTGGCATGATTATAAATTATTCTGAAAGCGGAAAGCCGCAACGTATTATAGGCACACATACAGATATTACACAGCGCAAGCAAAACGAAGAAGAATTAAAACGCCTTTCGCTGGTTGCCAGCGCAAATGAAAATGGCGTTGTATTTACTGATGTTGAAGGAAAAATTACCTGGTGCAACGAGGGTTTTTGTAAAACCACCGGTTTTTTACCGGAAGATATCTTAGGCAAAACGCCTGTGGAGTTGCTGCATGGTGAGTTAACCGATGCAGAGCAACTGCAAAAAATGATTGATCTGTTTTTTAGTGGCCACAATTTTGATGTGGAGCTCATGTGCTACCGGAAAAATAAAACACATTTCTGGGGCAGGGCCAAAGGCCAGTCCGTATTAAACGGCAAAGGAGAAGTGCTGCAGTATTTTGCTATTGTAGAAGACATCTCCAATGAAAAAGAAGCCCAGCAAAAGCTTGCAGAGTTTGAACAGCGTTTCCGCACGGCGCTTGAAAAAATTGGTGATAATGTTTGGGAACATGACATGGTAACAGGTAAAACATCTTTTTCAAATTCAGCTGGTATTTCTGGTTATGTACCCGGCAAAACAAAAGATAATGTGGCCTTATGGTGGAACCAGGTACCTGCAGAAGACAGAAGAATGCTGGTTAGAAACAACCAGCTTTACAAAGAAGGAAAAATCGATCATCACATTCTTGAATACCGGCTTATCAATAGTGATGGCTCCGAAAGGTGGGTACTGGACCGTGGTGTGGTAATAGAAAAAGATAAAGATGACAAGCCATTAAAAATTGTTGGTACACACACTGACATTACAGAAAGAAAAAAGGCGGAACAATTGCTTCAGATGAATGAAGAAAAATACCGCAGCATTATTGCCAACATGAACCTGGGCCTGCTGGAAGTGGATAACAATGAAATTATACAATACGCCAACCAGTGCTTTTGTAACATGAGTGGTTATGAGTTAGAAGAACTGAAAGGCCGAAAAGCATCATTGTTGTTTACAAGAGGTGAAAGCAGTGAAATGATTGAAACTAAAAACGATCTGCGTAAAAAGGGTATTTCAGATGCTTATGAAATAGCCATGAAAAACAAACGTGGCGAATTAAAATGGTGGCTCATCAGTGGCGCCCCCAGGTTTGACGACCAGGGGAACCTGGTTGGCTCCATCGGCATTCATCTTGACATTACCGAGCAAAAAGAAATTGAACTTGAGCTGCATGATGCCAGGGAAGCTGCCGAACAATCCGCAAAAACAAAAGAGTTGTTTTTAGCAAACATGAGTCATGAAATAAGAACACCCATGAATGCAATACTGGGCATGGCCCACCAGTTAAACAAAACAACCTTAAACAGTACACAGCATTTTTACCTGGATACCATAAGTAAAGCCGCCGATCATTTATTGGTTGTTATTAATGACATACTTGATATTTCAAAAATTGAAGCCGGCAAACTTTCGTTAGAGCGTATTGGCTTTAAGCCCGATGAAGTAATTAAACATTGCATGATGGTAATGAACCACCGTGCTGAAGAAAAGGGTTTACGGCTGTTAAAAGAAGGTGGCGAAGGACACTGCCCCGTGTTCATTGGTGACCCTCATCGTTTAACACAGGTAATGCTCAACCTTATTAGCAATGCCGTTAAGTTTACTGAGAAAGGGTACGTATTGGTGAAATGTAAATTAACCCCGGAAATAAGCAGGCAGCAATCTCTTATTGTAAGTGTTACTGATACCGGCATTGGCATGGATGAATCTTACCAGGAAAGTCTTTTTCAAAAATTTACACAGGAAGAAACAACAACTGCCCGCAAATATGGTGGCACCGGTTTAGGCATGTCTATCAGCAAACAACTGATTGAACTGATGAATGGAAGCATTGATGTTAAGAGCAAAAAAGGTGCCGGCACAACAATCACCATATCTGTTCCTTTTGAAGTTGGTTCAATAAACGACATTCCAAAAGAGAAGGGAATAGTGGCTGACACCTCTATTTTAAAAGACAAAAAGATTTTACTGGTAGAAGACAATGAAATGAACCGCCTGGTGGCAAATGCTGTACTGGAAACAACCGGTGTAATTATAACCGAAGCAGAAAATGGCCTTGAAGCAATTGAGTGTTTAAAACAGCAGGAGTATGATTTAATATTAATGGATGTGCAAATGCCTGTAATGGACGGATTGGAAGCAGCAGCTAAAATCCGCAAGGATATTAATAAAACCATTCCCATTATTGCACTTACTGCCAACGCTATTAAAGGCGAAAGTGATCGTTGCCGTGCTGCGGGTATGAATGATTTTCTTTCCAAGCCGTTTGAAGAGGAAGAATTAATTCAGATGCTGTGTCACTGGCTTGAAAGTGGCAGTATCGAATCAAAAAGTAACAAACAGGCTTTACAAACAAAACGGCTTTATGACCTCAGCAGCCTGAACAGGATAAGCCAGGGCAATACAGCTTTTCTGAAAAAGATGGTGACATTATTTAATGAGCAGGTGCCAAAATCTGTACAGGAAATGAAAGATGCACTGCAGCAAAAAGATTTTACAAAGCTGCGCAGCATTGCACATAAAATAAAACCGGCTATTGACAATATGGGCATTGCAGCGCTGCACCAGGTAATACGTGACATTGAAAAAAATGCAGCTGAAGCGCCTGACATTTTTATGCTGAGTGATAAGCTGGCAAAAACAGAAGAAGTAATTACCAACGTTACTGCACAATTATTTGAGGAGCCTGCATTAAACTGATTAAAAAATAAACCCTGATTCAATATTCATCAAACCAAAAAAAATAAACTATGAAAGTTACAATTGTTGGAAGCGGTTATGTAGGCCTGGTTACCGGCGCCTGTTTTTCTGAAGTAGGTATTGAAGTTACCTGCGTTGACATTAACCAGAAAAAAATTGAAGACCTAAAAAAAGGCATCATCCCTATTTACGAACCCGGCCTGGAAGACATGGTGCTTCGCAACATGAAAAAAGGAAGGCTGAGCTTTACCACTTCATTAGCAGAAGCTATTGAAGACAGTGAAGTACTTTTTATTGCAGTAGGCACACCGCCCGATGAAGACGGCAGCGCCGATTTAAAATATGTACTGGCTGTTGCACGTGACTGTGGCAAGCACATGAACGATTATATGGTGGTGGTTACAAAAAGTACCGTACCCGTTGGCACAGCTAAAAAAGTAAAAGCAGCTGTACAGGAAGAGCTGGATAAAAGAAATGCATCCATTCCTTTTGATGTGGCATCTAACCCTGAGTTTTTAAAAGAAGGCGCCGCTATCGATGACTTTTTAAAACCCGACCGCATTGTAATTGGGCTGGAAAGCGAACGTGCAAAAGATTTGATGAACCAGCTTTACAAACCATTTACGCTAAACGGCCACCCGGTTATTTTCATGGATATTACTTCTGCAGAAATGACCAAGTATGCTGCTAATTCCATGCTGGCTGCTAAAATCAGTTTTATGAATGATATAGCCAACCTGTGTGAAATTGTTGGTGCAGATATTAACTGGGTAAGAAAAGGCATTGGCTCAGACACCCGCATTGGCAACAAATTTATTTACCCTGGTATTGGTTATGGCGGTTCCTGCTTTCCTAAAGATGTGCAGGCATTAATTAAAACTGCCAGCGAATACAAATATGATTTGCGTGTGCTGAAAGCTGTGGAAGCAGTGAATAAAGATCAAAAGCTGGTACTCTTTAATAAAATTAAAAAGTATTTCAACGGCAATATCAGCGGCAAAACCATTGCATTATGGGGGCTTTCATTTAAACCGCAAACAGATGACATGCGTGAAGCACCATCCTTATACATTGTAAAAAGCCTGCTGGAAGCCGGTGCAAAAGTAAAAGCTTACGATCCTGTTGCCATGAAAGAAGCACAGCATCATTTCGGCGACAGTATTACTTATTGCGAAGACCAGTACGAAGCATTGATTGACGCAGACTGTGTTGCCATACTTACCGAATGGCCAGAGTTTAAATTCCCCAATTTTAAAATAGTTAAAAAATTGCTGAATAACCCGGTGGTATTTGACGGCCGTAATATTTATGACAGGCAACAAATGCTCTCCAGCGGCTTTGACTATTTCTGTATTGGTATACACACCAGCAACGCCACTGCAAAAACAAAAATTTCAGTAGCAGAAAAAGAATCATACTTCATTTAAAAAAAATAACCATGATACGTAAAAGAATATTGGTAACCGGCGGTGCCGGGTTTGTAGGTTCTCATTTATGCGAACGCCTTTTAAATGAAGGCAACGAAGTGTATTGCCTGGATAATTTTTTTACAGGACAAAAACAAAACATTGTGCACCTGCTTGACCATAAGTATTTCGAGCTGATACGTCACGATGTTACTGTTCCCTTTTTTATAGAAACAGACGAAATATACAATCTTGCCTGCCCTGCCTCGCCTGTACATTACCAGTACAACCCCATTAAAACAACCAAAACATCAGTAATGGGTGCCATAAATATGCTGGGCCTTGCCAAGCGTGTTAATGGTAAAGTACTGCAGGCATCTACCAGCGAAGTGTATGGCGATCCTAAAGTACACCCGCAGCCGGAAAATTACTGGGGCCATGTAAACCCTATTGGCGAACGCTCTTGTTACGATGAAGGCAAGCGTGTGGCCGAAACATTATTTATGGATTACCATAACCAAAACAATGTAAGGGTTAAGATCATCCGCATATTCAACACGTATGGCCCCCGCATGCATCCAAATGATGGCAGGGTGGTTTCTAATTTTATTGTACAGGCTTTACAAAACAAAGACATTACCGTTTATGGCGAAGGGCAGCAAACCCGGAGCTTTCAATATGTTGATGACCTTGTTGAGGGCATGATACGGTTAATGGGTACACCTGATGATTTTACAGGCCCTGTAAACATTGGCAACCCAGGAGAGTTTACCATTATGGAGCTGGCAGAAAAAGTAATTGAGCTTACCGGTTCCAAATCAAAAATTATAAAGCTGCCGCAACCGCCGGACGATCCAATGATGCGCAAGCCGGATATCTCTCTTGCAAAAAAGAAATTAAACTGGGAGCCATCTGTTCATCTTGAAGAAGGGCTGCAAAAAACCATCGAGTATTTTAAAACAATTATACCTGCCGGCAAAAACACCACTATTCCCGCTTTAAACGGAATGGCTGTTGTAGCATAAACCGATAAATAAACATACTTTATGAACCACTCAGAAGAAACCCTGCTGCATACCGAACAATTGTTCGATATGAGTTACGTAAATAAAATATGCCGTAATAATCCTGATACTGTAAAGAAAATGGTAACTGTTTTTATAAACACCATCCCTGCAGCCATTGATGAAATAAAAAAACTGTATGAAGTACAGGATTATGATGCTGTTAAAAAAACAGCACACCGTATTAAGCCTGTTATAATGTATTACGCCATTGTAAAAGCCGAAAGAATTATACTGGATATTGAAAAAATGGCAAAAAACAGGTTGTGGCTGGACGGGCTGGGCAATAAAATTGAAGTATTGAAAAATACGGTGAATGAAGTAGTAGCCGAAATGAAAAAAGAATTCAACATCTGATAAAACCAAACTACATGACAAAGAAAATTCTTGTTGTTGATGATGAGCCTAACATTGGTTTGCTGCTGGAAAATTTCCTGGTGCAGGATTATGAAGTAAAATACCTCAGCAATACAGACGCTGCACTGGAGTGGCTGGAAACCAACCTGCCAGACCTGATTATTTGTGACATTCAAATGCCGGGTAAAGATGGTTACCAGCTTTTAACCAGCATCAGGCAACGTGGCTTTACCAGTCACACACCGGTAATCATGCTGTCTGCAAAGGCAGAAAGCAAAGAACGTATCAAATGCTATAAGCTGGGTGCGCAGGACTACCTGACAAAGCCCTTCAACCCCGAAGAGCTGGAAGAAGTAATTAAAAAGAATTTATTCCCCATTCATTATTCTATAGTATGGTAACCGCTAAACAACATCCTAACACCAATCAGTATGGCCGCATTACATTGCAGCATTTGCCAAAGGCCATTACTATTTTGTATACCGGCAAAAACAAAAACCTTGTAGAGGAGCTCCGCAGTATAGATAATACCGCAGTGATAACAGCAGAAAATTCCCTTGAAGCAATGAATGCGCTTACTGCACATACTAAACCCGATGCAGTGATTTGTGAGTATCATTTACCGGGTAAAAATGGTTTGTTTTTATTTAAAAGCATGCGTTCAATTCCGTCTTTTAATACTGTTCCTTTTATTCTGTTATCCCAAACATTCAATGAAGAATTATATAAACAGGCTTTGCAGGAAAAAACGGACGACTTTTTTACACTCTCTAATGTAAATGCAGAAAGCCTGGTTAACAGGGTGCACTTTTTATGTAACTACCGCAAAAAAGAAAACAGCTGTACTACTGGAATAGATACAGGCCAGGAAACTTTTACAATGCCCTGGTCTAAACGCTTATTCGATATAGCAGTTGCGTCCCTTGTATTGCTGCTGGCATCCCCTTTTTTATTGCTGATCATTCTTGCCATCAGGCTGGAGTCTAAAGGCAAAGTGTATTACACTTCTAAACGTGTTGGAAGAAAGGTATTTGATTTTTACAAACTGCGTTCTATGCGCACAGGTGCAGATGATGAGTTAAAAAAACTGGCCAAAGAAAAAAACCAGTATAAATCAACCGGCAATAAGGATGAAGTGCAGTTTGATATACCCTGCCCCCGCTGCAGTAAACTGCAAGAAGGGCAGAGCTGCTCACCGGTAATGTATATCGATAATCACAGAATTTGTGATTACTGGTATAATCATCAAAAAGCTGAAGTATCAAAAAGTAAATCCGCATTTGTAAAAATTGTAGATGATCCACGCATTACCAAAGTGGGCAAGTTCATCCGTAACACCAGTATTGATGAATTACCGCAGTTGATTAACGTTTTAAAAGGCGACATGTCAATTGTTGGCAACAGGCCTTTGCCGGTTTACGAAGCCGAGCAGCTGACTGTTGATAGTTTTTCAAGAAGGTTTTTAGCGCCTGCGGGCATTACCGGTTTATGGCAGGTGGAGTTGCGTGGCAAAGGTGGCGTAATGTCTGAAGAAGAAAGAAAGCGGCTGGACAATGAATATGCCGATCACTTTAAAGATGGTAAATACTCTTTCTGGTATGATATAAAACTGATTCTAAGAACTGTACCAGCATTGTTTCAAAAAAGTACGGTGTAATTACCCTGCACCAGCAATATCCTGTTATGAAAAAAATATTTGTACTCCTGTTTACCTGCCTTGCATTTCATGTTGGGGCGCAGGACCTAAGCACAGCTCCTTATAACGAAAGTCGTGATAGTTTTTACCTGCCGCCTTTAATGGACCTGATTGACTCTGCATTAAAGATAAATGCAGATGTTCAATACCGTCATTATGAGATTACAGTCCGGGAGTCTAATCTCAAATCGGAAAAAGTGCTGTTAACAAGAAACATGGGATTCCAGGTTGACAGCCGTTATGGAACCTTCGACAACTTTTCCTCCAGCAGTGTAAACCAGTCCACCACCTTGTTGGCAAGCACAGCACGGCAATTTAATTACGGTGCCGGTGTGTATCTGAAGATGCCTTTACAGGATATTATTGACCGGAAGAACCGGCTAAAGCGTGCCAATGCAGAAGTGGAAGAAGCCAAACAGCTGGCAGCATCTCAGGAAGATCAGATCAGGCAGGCTGTTATCAAATTATACCAGGATGTGCTGCTGCGTCAAAAAACTTTAAAGATCAAATCTGCAGCACTGGGTAATGCCCGTGTAAATAGTGAAATGATTGAAAAGCAATTCAGGAATGGAGTAATACCCGTGGTGGAATACGTTCGTGTTTCCGATATCGTTTCCCGTGCCGAAGGAGAATATGAAGTGGAGAAAAAAGAATTTGCCACCGCCAAATTATTACTCGAAAATATAACCGGCATACAACTTACCGGAAAACCCGTTGCAAAATAGAATGAAAATAGTTGAATTTATAAGACTGATAAGAAGGCACATTGTATTACTGCTGGTAATACCGGCAGCCCTTGCATTGCTGGTAACATTGCTTACCCGCAAACCCAATTTCAAATACGATTCTCAAACAGTTTTGTATACCGGTCTTGCCACCGGGTCTTCTATTGAAATGGACAAAAGCTTTAATTATTTTGTTACCAATATTGCTTTTGAAAACCTCATCAATATTGTAAACTCCCGTGAAACCCAGCAGGAAGTGGCCATACGCCTGCTAAGCCAGCACCTGTTGTTATCAAAAGCCAATCCCAAATACATTTCTGCCAAATCATTTGCAGAACTGAAACGGCTGGTGCCCGCAGATATATACCAGTATATCTCCGGAATAAAAAATGAATTCCCCGAAATAAAAGACAGCAGTACGGCTGTAAATGCAGCTGTTTTATCAAAACATAATTCAGCGGATACAGCTGCTGCAGATACGGTTGCCAAAAACAATACCGTAAACCTGTTTCCTTCTTTTATAAATCACGATGCTTATGAACTAACAGTTAGAAAACTCACAGAGCTGATGAAAAGCAGTGATACCAATTTTGTATATAAGCTGCTTAATTACGATCATCCGCATTATTCCATCAGCGCCATCGCCTCTGTAAAAGTGCAGCGCATTGGAACCAGCGACCTGATCAAACTTACTTATGAAACCGATGACCCCGGAATTTGCCAGCAAACGCTGGCTATACTGAATGATGTATGCATCAAAAATTACAAAGAAATTAAAGAGAACCGCTCTGATGAAGTGGTTAAATATTTTGAAGGCCAGCTGAGAATTGCCAACAACCAGCTAAAAGAAGCGGAAGATAAATTGCTGTCGTTTAACAAAGCCAATAATATCATCAACTACTATGAGCAAAGTAAAGCTGTGGCAGTGGTGAAGGAAGACATGGAAGTGGATTACAACAACAAAAGGGCACAGTTGGCCGGTAATGAAGCCGCCATCAAGAGGCTGGAAGAAAAACTGAATATTCAGCAATTAGTACAGTTAAAAAGTACCAGTTTGCTCGATAAAAAAAGACAGCTGGGTGATGTAAATTATGACATTGCCGCTGCCGAAGCCGATGAAGAAACCAATGCCGCCAGCAAGGCAAGCCTGCCTGCGCTGCGCAAAAAAGCAGATGCCCTGAAAAATGAGATTAAAAATTCAGTGGAAGATCTGTACGGCTATCAAAACACCACGGAAGGGTTGCCCATGCAAAGCACTCTCAATGACTGGCTCAACAATGTAATAGAAGCGGAAAACCTGAAGGCAAAACTGCAGGTGATGGACAAACGGAATAAGGAGTTCCAGGACCAGTACGCTATTTATGCACCTGCTGGTGCGCATATAAAGCGTATTGAAAGAGAGATCTCCGTCTCAGAACAGGGTTACCTGGAAATACTGCATGGTTTGAACCTGGCAAAATTAAAAGTGCAGGACAATGAATTGTCTTCTGACCTGAAAGCCATTGATCCTCCGTATTACCCAATTTCTCCAGTTCCCAATAAACGCAAAGTGGCGATTATAGCCGCTGCACTTGTCGGCGCTCTCCTGGTGCTGGCCCTGCTGCTGATGATGGAATATTTTGACAACACCATGAGTGATCTTAAAAAAACAAGTAAGGTAACCGGGCTGCAACCGCTTGGTATGTTGTCAAAAGTTTACCTCAAACCCGGGATCGACCAATTTGAAAATATTCAGAAAAGGCTGGTGGAAATGATTACACAAAATATGCTGCAGCAGCTGAACAAATCAGGGCATCCAAAACTGGTACTGTTTGTAAGCGCCACCCGGCAGGAAGGTAAATCGGTGGTGGCAGGCAATATTGCCCGTGAGTTAAAATCTCATGGTAAAAAAGTATTGTTGCTGGATTACTCCGAAGCGGCAAAAGCAACGCCACACAAAAGCAGCTTTCCGTTACTTTCCGTGCTGCTGGGTTATAAAGATCCCCGTATAGACCTGGGTAATTCGTTTTTACAACATCCGTCCTCTTACATGGATGTTAGCGAATATCAAAAATGCAGCACCACGGGAGACTATTATACCACTTCCGGAACAGCGGCAATACTGTCACAAGTCCAGCCCCGGTCTGCTCAAACACCTGATTACATTTTTGTGGAGCTGCCACCCCTGCTGGAGAAAAATCACCCGGTTGAACTGGTATCCACTGCAGACCTGAATGTGCTGGTATGCCGTTCCAACAGGATATGGTCTGAAGCAGATACAACTGCACTGGATAACATGAAAAAATTATCAAAAGGTAATTTCAATTATGTGCTCAACGGTGTGGAGATGGAGGAAGTGGAAGCTATGCTGGGTGAGCTGCCAAAAAAACGCAGCCTCATCCGTAAAAAACTAAAATCGTTTTTCCGCTTCCAGTTCTTTTCAAAAAATAAATTTTAACTAACAGGCATTGAAGAAGAAAATTGCACATATTATCCGTGAAGAAAACTTCCTTTCCCTGGCAGGTAATTTAAGTATTGCACTTTTTGGAATTGCAGGATTTTCGGTACTGGCCCGCAGTTTATCCTTAAATGATTTTGGGCAATGGGTTCTGTTCATTTCAGCAGGCTCCTTTGTAGAAATGTTCCGGTTTGGTATAACCAACACCGGCTTGATCCGTTTCTTATCAGGTGCAGACAGCGCCATGCGTACCAGCCTGATCGGTTCCAACGCATTTATTGGCGTGGTATCAACCACCTGCATCAGTGCTATTTTATTACTGTGTAATCTTATTTTCAATAACAGCATCCAGCATTCAGGTTATGCTTTGTTCTTTAGCTGGTACCCGCTGCTGGCCTTCATCAACCTGCCATGGAATAATGCACTGGTGGTATTGCAGGCGGACAGGATGTATGGAAAAATACTCCTCCTGAAAGCGATAAACAGCGTTGGATTTTTTGCCGTTGTACTGGTAAACTATTACACCAAAATATTTACACTTACGCAACTGGTGTGGGTATTGCTTATTGTGAACCTGCTTACCTCTGCCATCAGCCTTATTAAAAAATGGGATGGGCTGGGGCTGATACGAAAAGCCACCCCGCAAACCAACCGCACCTTGCTCAACTTTGGCAAATACACCACGTTTACACTAATAGGCACCAATCTGCTGCGCAGTGCCGATACCATTATCATCAGTCTTAGCCCGCTGGGTAATGCAGCAGTGGCATTGTACAGTATACCCATTAAACTTACAGAGCTGCAACAAATTCCATTAAGGAGTTTCACAGCCACCGCTTTTCCAAAAATGTCAAAGGCAAGCCTTCATGGAAAAATTGCCGAAGTAAAAGACTGCTTTTATACTTACGCCGGTGCCATCACTTACCTGTTTGTGTTTGTAAGCATATTTACTTTTTTATTTGCTGAATTTTTTGTGCTGGTAATTGCAGGTAAAACCTATGTGGGCACTGATGCAGTTACGATTGTACGCATTTTTTCATTGTATGGCTTACTGCTGCCTATAGACAGGATGACTGGTATTGGACTGGACGCTATTAACAAACCCCAGGTAAACGCACTGAAGGTTTTTTACATGGTGGCAGCCAATATCATTGGTGATGTGGTGGCGGTTTTTGTATTCAAATCACTTTTGCTGGTTGCTGTTGGTTCTATTTTATTCACCATCATTGGTATTTATACCGGCATGTACTTTTTAAATAAAGAGCTTACGCTGCAATACAAAGAGATCTTTAACAGCGGCGCTGCTTTTTATAAACAATACTTCCATAAATTTTTTCACCATAAACAAAATACTGCCACTATCACAACCCGGTAATTAATTATCATGTCTGCTATATCCACCATACATCCATTTGAAAACAGCAGCGGCTCGGGCAAAATGATGAAGCCCGTTAACCTGTTACTGTTATTACTACTGACTGTTGCAGTAGGTATGGCGGCAGCACAAACAGGTGCAATGGGTGCCGGTTCATTTATTGGTTTGATTGCAGCGGGTGTTTATTTTTATTTCCTGTTTACGAAACCGGTGGTGGGCATCTACACAGCCGTAATGCTGAGCTTTACACTCATTGGCATCGGCCGGTATATTAAAGGACTGCAAGTGGGGCTTGGAATGGATGGCATACTTATTCTCACTTATATTGCCATTTTCTTTCACCGCTTTAAAGAAAAAATTGACTGGAGCCCGGCAAATAAAGATATTACGTACCTGGCGCTGATATGGCTGGGTTATTCATTTTTTGAGATCATCAATCCTGAAGCCCGCAGTTTTGAAGCATGGTTCTCCGGCAGGGGTGTTTCTGTTTATTTCTTTTTATTAGTACCGCTTACATTAATGTATCTCAATACCAGCCGCCGGCTGGATGTGTTCCTTTATGTATGGGGCGTATGGTCTGTACTGGCCACATTGAAAGGTATTATGCAAATGAAATTTGGGGTGGACTTTGCCGAACAGGCATGGCTGGACGAAGGCAATTACAAAACACATATTCTTTTTGGCAAGCTGCGGGTATTCTCTTTTTTGAGTGATGCCGGGCAGTTTGGCGCCAACCAGGGCTATTCTGGTGTGGTGGCCATTATTTATGCCATGGCCCAGCAAAACCGCAGGAGCAAGATATTTTTTTATGTGGTGGGTTTCCTGGGGCTCTATGGAATGTTTATTTCTGGCACCCGGGGTTCTATGAGTGTGCCGCTGGCCGGCTTCATGGTGTTTTTTGTATTGCGCAAAAACATCAAGGTGCTTAGCATAGGCCTCACCCTGATTGCTATCATTTTTGTCTTCTTCAAATTCACTTTGATTGGCCAGGGCAATGCACAGATCAGGCGGATGCGTACTGCTTTTGATCCCAATGATGCATCACTGCAGGTGCGGCTCAACAACCAGAAGATACTGAAAGGTTACCTGGCTTCACGTCCCTTTGGTGGTGGTATTGGCCATGGTGGTGTAAAAGCACAAAAATATTTACCCAATGCTTTTCTGTCGCAAATAGCTACCGACAGCTGGTACGTACTCATTTGGGTGGAACAGGGTATTGTAGGATTAACCCTGCATTTGTTCATCTTATTCTATGTACTGATAAAAGCCTGTTACCGGATCATGTTTAAAATACGAAGCCCGGAACTGAAATTAAAATTATCGGCACTCACCGCAGGTATGGCCGGCATTATGGTGGCTTCCTACGGAAATGCAGTGCTGGGGACCATGCCCACAGGGCCACTCCTTTATATTTCGATGGCCATATTAATGAACAGCGATTTTCTCGAAAAACAATTTGAAACTAAATCCGAACCAGTAAAAATCAATTAAACCCATGAAAGGAAAAGATTTTATAATTACCGGCTTGCAATCGTGGGATATTCCCATTGGCTCCAATGCCATTGACATTGCAAAGGAAATTGCAAAAGACAACCGGGTGCTGTATGTAAACAGTCCGCTGGATGTAATGACCATGTACCGCAACAAACCCACGCAGGAAACCAAACACCGCCTGGAAGTTTTGAAAAGAAAACAGCAACCGCTGCGGCATATCAGTGAAAATTTATGGGTGCTGGATTTTCCTTTCTTTATATGGTCGGTGAATGGTTTACCCGACGGACCGCTGTTTGATTCAGTAAACAAACGCAACAACAGAAAGATATTCCGTTACATTAAAAAAACAGCAGAGTCGCTGGGTTTTAAAGATGCCATCCATTTTATTGATAATGATATTTACCGCAGTTTTTATTCCAAAGAAATGCTGGATGCAAAACTGAGCGTGTATTACCGCAGGGATAACCTGCACCCTTTTCATTACTGGAAAAAGCATGTGCCCCGCCTGGAACCTTTGCTTATAAATAAAAGCGATGTGGTGGTGTGCAATTCTCCCCAGCTTGCCGATTATGCAAAATCTTTCAATGGTAAAAGTTTTGATGTAGGGCAGGGAGTTGATCTGTCGGCTTATGATCCGGATAAAAAATTTGAAGAGCCGGAAGTTTTTAAAAATATTCCTGCGCCAAGGATCGGATATATCGGTGACATCAACAGTATGCGGCTGGACCCTGATCTTATTTATGAAGTGGCAAAAAGCAAACCGCAATACTCATTTGTTATAATTGGCAGTGAAGATGCAGTATTTAAAGCACATGCCCTGCACAGTTTACCCAATGTATTTTTCCCTGGC
Organism: Ferruginibacter sp.; assembly: GCA_044225995.1. GTDB lineage: Bacteria > Bacteroidota > Bacteroidia > Chitinophagales > Chitinophagaceae > Ferruginibacter. The sequence continues at coordinate 36,085 of JBGAHV010000023.1, forward strand.
AGCATTCCTAAAAAAGAGGTGCCGCAATACATGGCTGCATTACAGGTTTGCCTTAACCCGCAATTGCTGAATGAAATCACCATCGGCAACTACCCCCGCAAAGTGGATGAATACCTTGCCATGGGAAAACCCGTAATTGCCACACGTACTAAAACAATGGAGTTGTTTGAAGCGCATTCATACCTATGCACTTCTGCCGAAGATTATAAAGATGCCATTGAAAAAGCGCTAAAAGAAAATAATCCTGAAAAAGAAAAAGGCCGCATCCTGTTTGCCCGTTCACATTCATGGGAAAACAGTGTAAAAGCCATTTACAAATACATTCAGCAAAACTTAAAATAACCTCTAATGAACTACAGAAATATTGCCGACCTAAACAACATTATACTGCAGCGCCTGCATATTATACCAAGAGATTTTGATTTAATTGTGGGTGTGCCACGCAGTGGTATGCTGCCCGCCAATTTGCTGGCGCTGTATCTAAACAGGCCTTATACCGACATTCATTCTTTTATGAGTGGACATGTTTATAAAGCAGGCGCAAGAGGCCAGTTCTTTGATGTAAAGCAGTATAAAAAAATACTGGTGGTGGATGACAGTGTTGCATCCGGTTCTGCCTTAAATGAAGTAAAGGAAAATTTGAAAGAACTGGAAAAACAGTTCGACATAAAATATTGCGCCGTGTATGTAATACCGGGAAAAGAAAAAGTGGTGGACTATTATTTTGAAACAGTACCCCTTCCCCGCTATTTTCAGTGGAATATTTTAAACCATACTACGCTCGAAAAAGCATGTTTTGATATTGATGGTGTTTTATGTGTTGACCCCACACCAGAGCAAAATGATGACGGACCAAAGTACAGGGATTTTATTTTGAATGCAGCACCACTGTTTATTCCTGGCAGCAAGATCGGTACCATTGTAACCTCCCGTTTAGAGAAATACAGGCCCGAAACAGAAACCTGGTTAAAGAATAACAACATTAAATACAACGAACTCATCATGCTCGATCTGCCCGATATGGCAGCACGGCAAAAAGCCAACAGCCACGGCACACATAAAGCAAAAGCATACATGGCAAAACCCTATGTGCTGTTTGTAGAAAGTGAATATGCGCAGGCGATGGAAATAAACCGTCTTTCTAAGAAACCGGTTTTATGCACCGCCAATTTTGAAATGATATTCAACTCAGAATCGGTAATGTATAATTTAAAAAGCGGCAAGTACCTGCCTTTCCTGCGTAAGTATGCGCTTAAAGTGCGCAATAAAATGCGCAAGATGCAGGATGGTTCGCATAAGAAATTAAAACTGCAGCACAGTGCTGTAAAATAAACAGGTGTAAAACCTTATAACTATGACAGTCTATATTATAATACAAACCGTTTTACTGGTGCTGCTTTCACTGGCCACCGTATACATACTGGTATTTGCATTGGCGGGTTTGTTCTATAAAGAAAAACCATACGGCACACCAGGCAGGTTCAGGAAGGCCGCTGTACTGATACCGGGCTATAAAGAAGATGCAGTAATTGTGGAAGTGGCAACCGCAGCATTGAAACAGCAATACCCACAAGGGCTCTTTGATGTAGTGATCATTGCTGATTCTTTTCAGCCCTCCACTATTGAAAAATTAAAATCAATACCAGTTAAACTTATTGAAGTAAGTTTTGAAAAAAGCACCAAATCCAAAGCGCTGAACAAGGCAATGGAACAATTGGGTGATGGTTATGAAATTGCTGTAGTGCTGGATGCCGATAATATTATGGCGCCGGATTTTTTAAATAAGGTGAATACTGCTTTCGACAATGGTTTTATTGCAGTTCAGGGGCACCGTACTGCAAAAAATATCAACAACTCATGGGCGGTGCTGGATGCAGTGAGTGAAGAGATCAACAATCATATCTTCCGCAAGGGCCATCGTGTACTGGGATTATCATCTGCCATCATTGGTTCGGGCATGGCTTTCGATTATCATTTTTTCAAAAACATGATGTCATCTGTACATGCAGTAGGCGGGTTTGATAAAGAGATTGAATTAAAAATGCTGAAACAGGGAGTAACCATCGCCTACCTGGATGATGCAATGGTATACGATGAAAAAATACAACAGCCGGATGTGTTCAGCAACCAGCGCCGCAGGTGGCTCTCTGCCCAGGTACATTATTTCCGCAATGGCTTTACTGATGCATTTAAAGATTTAATTACAAAAGGCAATGCTGATTACTTTGATAAAGCCATTCAATTCATACAGCCGCCAAGGATATTGCTGCTTGGAGCGGTAATGCTGTTATCGGTAATTTTTATAAGCCTGAATTACCTGCTGCACTCAGAGCTGATATTATCTGCCGGATGGCTGGTGACGGCCACTGCGTGCATAGCTGCTTTGCTTTTATCTATTCCCCGTTCGCATTACAATACACGTACTATGGCTGCAATTTCAGGTTTGCCTAAAGGCATGCTGCTGATGCTGCTGTCATTGCTCAAAATAAAAGGCGCTAATAAAACTTTTATCCATACAAAACATACCGCCAGCTCAAACAGTATTTAATATGTTACCCAATACCATAAAACCAGTTAAAAAAAGCAGGCTCGAAAAACTCGAAGCAGTCAGGGGCTTTGCAGCACTATATGTGGTGCTGTTTCATACATTGCCGCAAAAAGTTTACCTGGCAGGCATCAATGTGGGTGTCCTGTTCCGGTTTGGTCCCGAGGCGGTGATTGTATTTTTTGTATTATCCGGCTTTGTAATAAAATATACTTACGAACGCTCTGCAGATAAATCGTTCAAATATTATTTTGTAAGGCGTTTTATCAGGTTGTACATTCCGTTGCTGTTTATTTTTTTACTCGGTTATCTTATCAAATGTTATGGCGAGGGCAAACTGGCATCACCTGAGTGGCCTGTGCTGTTTGGCAATCTATTTATGCTGCAGGATGTAATATCCCAAAAACCCCATGTAATATCACCTGCTTATATGGGCAACGGCGTATTATGGTCGCTTTCTTACGAATGGTGGTTTTACATGCTGTTTTTTGCGCTTCGCAAAAACATCGGTTCCGAAAAACTTAATAAGTGGGTGAACATAATCACCATCACAGCGGCTGCCACATACATCATTTATCCTTTTATGCCTAACAGGCTGCTTATGTACTTTGCCATCTGGTGGATTGGTGTACGGTTTGCAGATATGTATCTCAAAAATGAAGTGGTCAGTATCCGCTCTGTAATGCCTTATGCCGCTGTGCTTACAGCCATTGCTGCGTTGCTGGGACTGAACCTTTACATTCATTACTCTTACACTAAAATTTACAGTTACCCGCTGGTGGCATATCCTTTTGTTGAACTGCGTCATTTCATTTTTGCCATCATCGTGTTGTTTGGCGCCGTGGCGTGGAAGCAGTTGCGCTGGTTTGGGTTTAATATACTGTTTGATGTTTTCAAATACCTTGCCCCAAGCTCCTATGTAATTTACATTTCACACCACTACCTGGTAGTAGATGCTACTTACCTCAGTTTTATAAACAACAAAGTTTTAGAATACAGTATTTATATCGCTGTAATGATCTTGTTTTCCTATTTGCTTGAAGTGGTGGTGTATAATAAAATCAGGAAAAAAATAATCGGGTAACTAACCCTAAAAAATCTACAACTATGAAAATCGGCATTGAAGCACAACGGATATTCAGAAAGAAAAAACATGGTATGGATATGGTGGCCCTTGAACTGATACGGGAGCTGCAGCAAATTGATAAAATAAACGAGTACATCATATTTGTGGCACCCGATGAAGATGACACCGTGATAGAAGAGACTCCCAATTTTAAGATTGTACAACTTAAAGGTGGCAGCTATCCCATATGGGAGCAAATTGCCTTGCCCCGTGCTGCTGAAAAATACGGCTGCGATATTTTACATTGTACCAGTAACACCGCACCCTTATTTTGCAAAGTGCCATTGGTGGTTACGCTGCATGATATCATTTACATGGAAAGTTCCATGTGGTCAATTATTACAGGCAAGGGCTCCAATTACCAGAAGTTTGGAAATGCGTACCGCCGTGTGGTTGTACCGGCTATAATGAAAAAAGCGAAAAAAATTATTACGGTATCTGACTTTGAAAAAAACTGTATTGGCGACTTTTTTAAAATGCAGCCTGATGACAGGCTGGTTACCGTGTACAATGGGGTAAGTAATTATTTTAAACCTGTAACCGATGCTGCCGTATTAAAAACAGTAAAAGAAAAATACAAACTGCCTGATGAATTCTTTTTCTTTTTAGGAAATACGCACCCCAAAAAAAATACACCGGGTACATTAAAAGCCTTTTCTGATTTTTTAAAAGAAACCGGCAGTGCTGTTAAACTGGTAATGATTGATTATGATAAAGCTGAACTTGAAAAGATATTATCTGAAATTGGCGACCCTGGTTTAATAGATAAAATTGTTTTAACCGGTTATATCAACAACCAGGACCTGCCTGCTATTTACAGCCAGTGCAAATTATTTCTTTATCCTTCCTTAAGGGAAAGTTTTGGCATACCTATTATTGAAGCTATGGCCAGTGGCGCACCGGTTATTACATCGCAAACCTCTTCCATGCCTGAAGTATCGGGCAATGCGGCTGTACTTGTTAATCCTTTTAAAACAGGGGAAATAACAGCGGCCATGAAAACGATTTTTAGTAATGCTCCTTTAAGAGAAAAACTTATTGCAGATGGGGTTGTGCAAGCCGCTAAATTTTCCTGGAAAGAAATGGCAGCAGATGTATTGGATATATATAATGATGTGGCCCGCCATCAACAATTAGCAAAACTTCAATATTCTGTTTACAATTAAAACTTAAATCATGATACTGCTTCAAATAATTTTCTGGTTATTGTTTTTTATAGTGGTGTATACTTATGTGGGTTATGGCGTAGTGCTGTTTGCAATGGTAAAATTAAAACGCCTGTTTGGCGGAAAGAAGAAAGATACAGGCATTGCCCAATACCAGCCAGAAGTAACATTGTTTATTGCCGCTTACAACGAAAAGGATTACGTGGCTAAAAAAATGGAAAACAGCCTGGCACTGGATTATCCAAAAGACAAATTAAAAATTGTTTGGGTTACGGATGGCTCTAATGATGGAACGGTGGAGTTACTCTCTGCTTATAAATGTGCCACCGTGCTTCATACTCCGGAGCGCAACGGGAAAATAGGCGCCATGAACCGCGGAATGAAACTTGTTACAACTCCTGTAGTTGTTTTCAGTGATGCAAACACCCTGCTGGGCAATGAATCCATTAAACGCATCGTTTCCTTATTCAGCAATCCAAAAGTAGGCTGTGTATCGGGGGAGAAAAGAATTATTAATAAAGACAGTGATACTGCGTCCGGGGCAGGTGAAGGACTTTACTGGAAATATGAATCTGCATTAAAAAAATGGGATGCAGAATTGTATTCTGTTGTTGGTGCCGCAGGTGAACTGTTTGCTATAAGAACTGAATTATACAGGGAAGTGGAGAAAGATACGTTGCTGGATGATTTTATTATTTCGCTTCGTGTGGCGCAGGATGGCTATACCATCCAGTACGACCCCGAAGCGTATGCCATTGAATCTGCTTCTGCGAATGTGAAAGAAGAATTAAAAAGAAAAATACGTATTTCAGCAGGCGGTATACAGTCGGTAGTACGGCTGCGTTCTTTACTTAACATCTTTAAATATGGCAAGCTTTCGTTTCAGTATATTTCTCATCGTGTTTTAAGATGGACAATTACCCCGCTTTGCCTGTTATTACTTATACCAGCAGGGGGACTGCTGGCAGTAAAAGAAGGCTTATTCAATTTTGGTTTTTACTCTTCACTATTTTGGATGCAGGTGTTATTTTACATTGCTGCACTTACCGGGTGGTTTTTAGAAAACCGGGAAACAAGAGTTAAACTGTTGTTTGTGCCTTACTATTTTTTCATAATGAATCTTTCTGTGTTTCTTGGTTTTTTCCGCTACATGAACAAAACACAAAGCGTAAACTGGGAAAGAGCAAAGAGGGCGGCATAACTCTACAGCTTGATAAATTTACTGGTATAATTTTTTTTATCCTGTTGAAGTGTTAAAAAGTAACAGCCTTGCGGCAGCAACTTTACGTTCGCATCCAGTTGCTGTATGCCAGGCACGGTTACTGTGTATGTTTGCTGCTGCAATAATTTACCAGCCATATTATAAATCCCGAGGGTAATATTTCCCTGTTCCAGTGAAAGGTATTTTACCTGCAAATTATCCTGTACTGGGTTAGGATACAATTGCGGGGCTTCTTTAAAAGTATGCCGCAGCGTATCGGCACCATCACAAAATTCCAAAGCGCCAATATCAAACAATCCACCCACACGCCTGCGTTTGTAATTAAAGTCAAATGATAAATCAAAAATGCTGCAACCCGTGTTAATAAGCGGTGAGCCCGGCATAATACTGTAATCATTTGCATTTACTCCCGCCTGCTGCAATGACAGCGTAAAAAAATTATTTTTCACTTGCACATCTGCAGCAGCGCTGGGCAGCATTACATAAGCATCTGTTGCCTTAAAAGAAGTATTTATTGCCGGATAAAAATAATAGTTACCGGGATTAACAATAAGGTTAGAAGCAATACTATTGTTCCTGCTTTTTATGCTCTGAAACCGGATACCATCAGATTTTGGATTGATGATATCATTAAAGGCGATTGTTACAGAAGAGTCCTTCATCATTGAAACGTCGGAAACAAAGATTCCATGTTTCATTTGCAGTGGGTCGCCGGTTAAATAACCGCGGCCTGCATTTACAATAATATTGTTAAAGATACTGTTGCCACCCAACCCGTGATTTTCAATACCATCACCTTTACCATCTTTAATAAGATTATTGTTGCAGTTACATTTTGAGCCGCCGCCTAATAGAATACCCGACATTTGATTGGGCACTTCTGCCTGGCTGTCGTTTAATACAGTATTATTGTATACCTGACAATGCAGCGCTGCAGAGCTTACCTGTATTCCATCCCAGCCTGTATTGGTCACTATGTTATTGTATATCTTCACACCATTCAGCACTGGTGGTAAAACAAAAGTATCTTTCCCTGCACAATTCAGTGTTACACCTGCATAAGATGAGCTGCCAATATACATTCCCTCGGTGCCGGTTTTAGAAATATAATTATCGTGGAAAAATGTATTGTATTGGGTAAATTTCTCTCTTGTTGTAAATACAGAACAGTCAGGGTCTGTTTTTGCATAAATACCCGCTGTTGAACAATTTTCAATTAGCACATGATCCACTTCAACATCAGTGCTCATAGCCCCAATGCCAATGCCGCAACCCGTTGCCACTTTGTTTATTTGTATGCCGTAAAAATTACTGCTGTCGCTGCGGCCGCTTATTCTAATATACCTGCAATTAATAACTGATATGCCATAATAATCATTGGTACTTATAAATACAATGCCATTTTTATTTAAAAAAATTATGGGGGTATCTGTATAACCACTAAAATTCCGGATCAACAGTTTATTCCTGCTCCCCGCTTTTAAAAAAATTGTGTCACCCCCGTGCAAATTTGCGTATTGACCGGTGCTTCCATCTATTACGTTAATTGTTGAATCAACTGTAAATGAGACATGCTGTGCTTTGAGATGGAAAGAACAAAAGTTTAAGAAAGCAAATATGCAGTAAAAAAGACGGCAGTTCAGAGCCTTTTTTTCAAAAAGAGTAATTACAATTTTCACAGGGCATTTTGTTATACAGCATGACTTATATGCTGAACAAACAAATTAAAACTAAAAAAAACAAAGCCATGTAAGAAACATGACTTTATAATTGTAGTAGTAGCCTCGACAGGAATCGAACCTGTATCTGGGGCTTCGGAAACCCTTATACTATCCATTGTACTACGAGGCCGAAAAACTATTTTATTAATCCGTGTGCATTGGTGGCAAATATCTTTACTGCAATGGCCAGCAAAATTACGCCGAAAAATTTTCTTATCACAGCCATTCCGTTCGGTCCGAGCGCTTTTTCTATCCATTTCAGTGAATGCAGCACCAAATATATCACTACGCAGTTGATTAATATGCCAATTAAAATATTTATATCGGCATAGTTGGCCTTTAAACTCATAATGGTGGTAAGTGTTCCGCTCCCTGCAATCAGCGGGAAGGCAATAGGCACCACACTGCCGGTTTTGGCATTTTTATCCGGCTTAAAGAATTCCAGTCCCAGCACCATTTCCAGCCCGAGGATGAAGATCACGATACTTCCTGCCACGGCAAAACTCTTTACATCCAGGCCCAGCAGCTTTAAAAACTCCTTTCCTACAAATAAAAACAATATCATCAGCGCCCCGGATGCCAGCGTGGCCTGCGTGGATTTGATCACACCACCCATTTTCATCCTTAATGCCGCAAGGATTGGGATAGAACCCAGCATATCGATCACGGCAAACAGCGTAAAGCTTACGGTGAGAATTTCTTTGAGGTTAAATGCGGCAAAATTCATGGTGTTATGTTATTGGTAATAAAATAGTTTTTCGGCCTCGTAGTACAATGGATAGTATAAGGGTTTCCGAAGCCCCAGATACAGGTTCGATTCCTGTCGAGGCTACTACTACAATTATAAAGTCATGTTTCTTACATGGCTTTGTTTTTTTTAGTTGCAGCATACAGACGGCACACAGGCAATCTGTGTACCGGCTGGCTATATAATCTCTTTCTTCTGCTGTAAGTTTTACCTCGTAACACTGGCAGCTTGCAATATTGCCCGGCTTGCATTCAAAGCCGATATTACATTTTGGGCATTTCTTTTCTTCGTAGCTGCACATGTTTTACAATTTAACAGTAACACCTGCCATGAAGTTAAAGCGGCGGCTGTTATAACCGCTTACTTCAAAATATTTTTCGTTGGTTATATTTTTAAAGTCGGCAAATATTGTTATGTTTCTATTTGCTTTATAGGATGAATAAAAATTCCAGGCGTAATACGCCGGCATTTCAACAGGTGCAGCGGCATACACGCCCTCAAACCGTTTGCTAATTGTTTGCACGCCAATATTCATGTTCCAGCTTTTGCAAATATCAAACCCGGCATTAAGGTTGATGGTTTGTGCAGGGCGGCGGTATAAATTAAAGTATGAAGTGTCTTTAGTGCCGTTGTTGGTTTCAATAAAACCATCAATGTTGGTATAATTGGCTGTAAAAGTTACTTTGTCTAATTTAAAAGCAGCCTCCAGTTCAAACCCTTTATCTTTTTGTTTATCTGCATTTACATAATAACTAACATAAGATGGTGAGGTGTAGAAAGCAATTACATCAGTAAGGTTGCGGATAAAATAAACGGCTCTTATACTGGTATTGTTTTTACTATACTGCACCCCGGTTTCGTAACTCATGCTTTTTTCCGGCTTAAGCTCTGTATTGGGGTTCCGGTATTCTGAATAAACCTGGTATAAGGACGGCGCTTTAAAACCTGAACTGATGTTACCGAATATTTTTACCGTATTGTTAATTACATAAGATGGGTTGAAAGAAAATGTAACCGCATCACCATATTTATTAAACTTGTTGTAACGTAAACCGGCTTCAACATTAAAGCCGCTTACATCCTTTACAACAACTGAAGCATAGGCACCAAACTGGTTTACTTTAGCACTGTCTCCCAATGCGGTTTTATATGGCCCAAAAGAGCTGATGGATAAATAATCCTGGTCTGTTTGTTGCAGGCGGAAGTCGGTACCGGCCAGCACTTCTACTTTTTTAGAAGCAGAGATATTGGTATAAACTTCTGCAAAATGTGCTTTACCATTATACTCTCCACGGCTGTATTTGGAAAAGCCGCCAATAAATAAAGAATCATCCAGGTAAATACGCTGCGTTTGGCTGTAATTATAATTAAAATGAAGCTTTGATTTTCCTGTATTATAATCCAGTCCAATGCCAGCCAGGTTATTTTTAGATGTGATGGTGTAGTCTTTCTCATCGGTAAATGCTGCGGCATCAGCATCTGCTTTGTACTTGCTGAATTGTGATACAAAGCGCAAAGCCAACTTATCATTAATTTTCTGGTTAAGGTTTGCCCGAAAAACAGATTCGGCAATACCATCTTTATCAAAGTTTTTATTTCCTGCCTGGTCATAGGCGCTTGAAAAACCTTTGCTGTTTAACTGTGTAAACTGCACATTGTAATTAGTGTTGCCTGCGGTGCCGTTAACACTTATAGCCTCTTTGAAAGTGCCATAGCTTCCGGCAGCAATGGTTGTTGTTCCGCCTGCTTTTTGTGTACCGCCTTTTTTTGTAATAATATTTATAACTCCGGCAATGGCATCGCTCCCATATAAAGTACTTTGGCTGCCTTTTAAAATTTCTATCCGCTCAATTTGCTCCACCGCAATTAAGTTAAGATCGTAAGCCGTACTTACAGAAGAAACATCGTATGCCGGGATGCCATCAATTAATAGTAGTGTTTTACCCGCAGCAGCGCCACGGAGGTAAACATCCTGGTTGGTGCCATATGTGTTAGAAGCACCATTCACAATAAGCCCAACTTGTGTATTCAGTATCTCTGAAACTGATTTACCCCGGTTTTGCTCTAATTGCTCTTTTGTAATAACCGTAACTACCTTACCTGTTAAGGATTGTTTGATGGGATACTTTGTGGCGGTAACCACCACTTCGTTTAAATTTTTTGTACTGTCTTGCGCATAGGCAGCTGTGCTGAAACATACAGCAGCCGCAATAAAAATTTTCTTTTTCATTGTATAGAAAAACTTTTTTGTGACTGCTTCCTGGAAATAAAAAGTAGAAAATAAAAGAATGCCCTTACAATCTTAAATCTTCAAGCCCTTCACCCGAAAGCTTAATAAATACTAATGGAGAGTGGCAGGTCTTCTGGCTTACTCCCTGTTTGTGGCCTTCCCGTTTTTTACAACAGTGGCATGCAGCACAAACAGTTTACAGAGCTTACAGCTACGGGGATAGCGCCGGACTTACACCGGCTTCCCATTTTAATGGCGCCTGCGGCGCCAACCATTTTCCGGAGGCAAATGTAACTGCATAAAAAGCGAACTTCCAAATTAAAAAATCAACAACACAAAAAAGCCCGCAGTAATACTGCGGGCTTTAATAAGATAAATTTTTCATTACCAGCCCAGCACCCATGCAAAAATCAACGGTGCCACTATAGTTGCATCGCTCTCCACAATAAACTTAGGTGTGGTAATATCTAATTTACCCCAGGTGATTTTTTCATTAGGCACAGCACCGCTATACGAGCCGTACGAAGTTGTACTGTCGCTTATCTGGCAGAAGTAACTCCAGAACGGAATATCATGCATTTCCATATCCTGGTACAACATCGGCACAACGCAAATTGGAAAATCTCCTGCAATACCGCCACCAATCTGGAAAAAACCAATGCCTTTACCGCCGCAATTTTTAGTGTACCAGTCAGCCAACCATGCCATATATTCAATACCACTTTTAACAGTGCTGGCTTTCAGTTCACCTTTAATCACATAGCTGGCAAAAATATTTCCGGTGGTGCTGTCTTCCCAACCGGGCACTACAATGGGAATATTTTTTTCTGCTGCCGCAACAATCCAGCTGTTTTTAGGGTCAATTTCATAATACTGTTTTAAATCGCCGCTCAACACCGTTTTGTACAAAAACTCATGCGGAAAATAGCGTTCGCCTTTTTCTTCCGCTTCTTTCCATTGCCGGTGTAAATGTTTTTGCAAACGGCGAAAAGCTTCTTCTTCCGGAATACAGGTATCCGTAACACGATTGTAATGGTTCTCTAACAGATCCCATTCATCCTGCGGCGTTAAATCACGGTAATTAGGCACACGCTTGTAATGAGTGTGCGCCACCAGGTTCATTACATCTTCTTCTAAATTGGCGCCGGTGCAACTGATAATATCCACTTTTCCCTGGCGAATCATTTCTGCAAAACTTAAACCCAGTTCTGCTGTACTCATAGCGCCGGCCAATGTTACCATCATTTTACCACCTTCCATTAAATGTGTTTCATATCCTTTGGCAGCATCCATTAAAGCCGCTGCATTAAAATGCCTGTAATGATGCTCAATAAAATTCGAAATAGGACCCTTATTCATAGTTATAATTTTAGCGCTGCAAAAGTAATTTTTTTTATGTACCAAACTGTAATAATTCTAATCAGCCCTGGTGGCGTCGCACACTTCAGCATTAACACTTTGTTCATCATATTAAAAATGTAATATCACTGCATAACCGTAATTTTGATTTAATATTAATCCTGTTATGTTTAACCTGTTTAAAAAGAAAAAAGATGATGGTGCTGTGCCTGATTTTTTACCTTTTGATACAGACATTCATTCTCATATTCTTCCAGGAATTGACGATGGCTCCCCGGATATTGAAACTTCTATGCTGCTGATTGAAGGGCTGAATAAACTTGGCATAAAAAAATCGATAGCCACACCACATATTATTGGCGACCTGTACCGTAACAACCGCCAAACCATTACCACTGCACTGCAAAGTGTAAATGAAGCTTGCAAGAAAAGAGGGATACAAATAGAGATTACGGCTGCCGCAGAGTATATGATTGATGATTATTTTTTTGAACTGCTAAAGAAGAAAGAACCTTTACTTACGCTGCACAAAAATGTGCTGCTTACAGAAATTCCATTCAGCACCACACCCGAAAACCTGGAAGAAACTATTGCTGCAATTACGGGGAATGGATATAAGCCCATTCTGGCACACCCGGAACGCTACAATTTTTTTCAGCAGAATTTTGATAAATATTTTTACCTGAAAGAAATTGGATTTACCCTGCAGGTAAACCTGCTTTCGTTAACAGGTTATTATGGAAGCAAGGCGCAAAAAGCCGCTAAGTTTATTTTTGAAAACAATCTTTGCAGCCTGGTTGGAACGGACCTGCATCATAGCAGGCATTTGGCTAATGTTGCTTCAGCCGGCAACCGGAAAGTTTTTAATGAATACCTGGATGGGAAAATGCTGAATGACCTGGATGCGGTTTCGCTGAACATTACAGTATAGTTACACCATTGCAACGCCCTTTACTTTATCTTTTTGTATTTCAGCGCCTCAGTTTACGTCCGCAAATACTTCACTTTTTATATTTTAATTGTGTTTTTACATGCCTTAGCTCAGACAAATTTTATCTTTTCGTATTAATAATGATAAGAAAGAATTCGGGCGTAAAAAAAGATATTTTTTCAACGTGATTTTTAAAAAGAGTAAATAAACAGAATACTTACTGAGGGTGCAAAAAGCTAAAAAGTTCACACTTTTAAATAAAGTAAGTGAAATTTATTTAGCGTGTATTTTTTATTTGATTCTTTTAATTTCAATAGCAATAAACAGGATTTATTGTACTTTATAGTTAACCTTATTGCTATTTTTCTGCTATATAAATAGCAGGGCATAAAATATATTTTAGATTATTTAATGCCGGGTATTAACAGAGATTCCCAATAATCTGTCAAATAAAAATTGCGGCTAAAACAGCCGCAATTTTTATTTACAGAATTAATCGTTAATTAACTCAGGTGTTTAGCTAAAAATTTAGCCATATCAAACATAGACACCTGTGCTTTACCACCGAAAACTACTTTCAGTTTATCGTCAGCATTAATCATGCGTTTGTTTTTAGAATCCTGCAGTTTATTGGCTTTGATGTAAGCCCATATTTTTTTAACTGCTTCTGTGCGTGGTAATGGTTTTGCACCAACCACTGCTCCTAAGGCTGCACTTGGAGTAAGTGCTTTCATAAATGCCGCATTTGGTTTACGAGCGCTTTTCTTTTTAGGTGCCGCTTTCTTTTTAGGTGCCGCTTTCTTAGCTGCTTTTTTAGCTACAGGTTTTTTTGCGGCTTTTTTTGCTGCAGGTTTTTTAGCAGCTTTTTTTGCAACTTTCTTTGCCATGTTGTTTAAATTTAGAAATTAATGGGTTGTTCAATTAATTAACAGTATCAAATATAAACCATTTCTTCACTCTGTACACAATAAAAAAAATAATTTAACGGCATTGGTATAACCTGTGAATAAAGTGGAGAAATCAAACCTTATAAAATTATGCTTACGGCCTCGCAGCTTATCCATTATTACCAGTTGCAAGCCCACCCGGAAGGCGGGTGGTATAAAGAAACTTACAAAAGCTCGGAGCTTTTGGCAGCAGATGCTTTGCCAAAGCGGTTCTCAGGGCAAAGATCATTCTGTACAGCTATATATTTTTTATTGGAGAAAGGGAGTTTTTCTGCCTTTCATCGTATTAAAAGCGACGAGTGCTGGCACTTTTACAGTGGAGACCCGCTGGAGATATATGTATTGCTACCCTCTGGTAAAATGGACATTATTACATTGGGAAACGACCCAATGAACAACTGCCATTTTCAATACGTGGTACCAGCCAACTGCTGGTTTGCAAGCCGACCTGCCATTGGTAGCAGTTATTGTTTTGTGGGTTGTACTGTAGCCCCGGGCTTTGAGTTTGCTGATTTTGAAATGGCTAATAAAAACATTCTGTTTGCTGAGTACCCACAGCACAAAGATGTTATTGCTGCTTTATGCAGGTAAAACAACTAACAATACTTTTATTTTATGCTACTGTAATTTCTTTATCTAAATAAACATCTTGTATAGCATTTAAGATTTCAACACCTTCTTTCATTGGGCGCTGAAAAGCTTTACGACCGCTTATTAAACCCATGCCGCCGGCCCGCTTGTTTATTACCGCTGTAGTTACAGCCTCAGCCATATCACCTTCTCCAGTAGATGCTCCACCACTATTGATTAATCCTGCACGGCCCATATAACAATTGGCGACCTGGTAGCGGCATAAATCTATGGGATGATCACTGGTTAATTCTGTGTATATGCGTTTGTCATTTTTCCCATAAGGAGATTCTTTTGTATTGAGTGCATTGTAACCTCCATTGTTTTCAGGCAGCTTTTGCTTTATGATATCTGCTTCTATTGTTACACCGAGGTGATTTGCCTGCCCGGTTAAATCTGCACTTACATGATAATCCACTCCATCTTTTTTAAATGCAGGATTGCGCAGATAGCACCATAAAATAGTTGCCATTCCCAGTTCATGTGCTATTTCAAACGCTTTACTCACTTCCTGTATTTGCCGTGTAGCCTCATCGCTGCCAAAATAAATGGTGGCACCCACAGCAGCAGCACCCAAATTCCAGCTGGCTTTGATGGATGCAAACATGATCTGGTCGAATTTATTGGGATAGGTAAGAAATTCGTTGTGATTAATTTTAACAATAAACGGAATTTTATGTGCATACTTTCTTGCCATTAATCCCAATCCGCCATACGTAGTAGCCACAGCATTGCATCCTCCTTCCATAGCCAGTTTGATAATATTTTCCGGGTCGAAATAAAGAGGGTTTTTTGCAAAGGAAGCCCCGGCACTATGTTCAATTCCCTGGTCGACTGGTAAAACAGAAAGGTAACCTGTATTAGCAAGGCGGCCGGTATTATACATTAGTTGCAGGTTACGTAAAACGGTGGGGTTACGGTCACTGTTAATCCAGATACGATCAACAAAGTCTGGCCCTGGCAGGTGAAGTTGACCTTTACTGATTGTTTTGCATTGGTGACTTAATAAGTATTCGGCTTTACTCCCTAATAAACCGGGAATATCTATTACTGGCATAGCAATATTTTTAACGTTGAAGAATTAAAGATGCAATCGTATGTACAAAGATAATACCTGCAAAACAACACTACAATTCTATGCAAATAACCCTAGCTGAACCGGCATTGTATTTTTCAAAACCGGAGCGCTTCCGTTATTGGTAACAGCATACACTTCGGAAGCTTCATTCCGGGATGCTATTATAATTTGTGTGTGTGTTGTATGCGCCTCAAATAAATCCTTTACAATTTTTGGCGAATTATTTTCCTTAGAAAGATGAGAAAGAATAAGATGTGACAAGAATGGCGGCCTGTGATTAACAAATAAGTCCAATGCCTGCCGGTTACTTAAATGGCCTTCGCCACCTCTTATTCGGTTTTTTAAATGAAGTGAATACCGGCCCTGCTCCAGCATATCTTCATCATAGTTGCTTTCTAAAAAAACTGCATGACACTGCTTAAAATTATTAAGTACATTATCGCAAACTTTACCAATATCTGTAAACACGCCTGCATTAATTCCGTTGCTGCTTATAATAAAACTGTGAGGATCTGCAGCATCGTGTTTTTTTGCAAATGGGGTAACGACCAGGCTATCTATAGTAACCGCCTTTCCATCTTCAAAGCTTTTTGATAAATGTTTTATTAAAATCGGGCCTTGTTTTGCTGTATCAGCTGTTATATAAACTGGCAGGCTATATTTATTTGCTAATACTGAAACGCCTTTTATATGGTCTCCATGCTCATGCGAAACAAAAATAGCTCTTACTTTTTTTAATGAAAGACCCAGTTGTTTCATTCGCTTTTCTGTTTCCCTGCTTGATATTCCCACATCAATTAGTACTGCATCGGTATCATTACCCACGTAGTAGCAATTGCCATTACTGCCAGAATTAAGTGATGCTATATACAGTGCCATATTGACCTGAAAATTATATTTTGAATAACCAATTTACTATCAATGTATTTAACAAAAAAAGGTAAATGTACTAAGGGAATTTTCATTAAAAAAAAGTAATAAACTAGGGCAATAAATTTTAACCTACCAAAGCAGAGGCTTAATTTTACACTACCAAAATAACTGATACTGCCCTTTAAACCGTATCCAATCCTTTAAGTCAAACCGACAGGCCGTTTCCAAATTATCCTTTGATTACTGTTGAGCTTACTGCTGCAAATGCAGTCCACAAATCCGTATTCTTTGTTTGAGTTAAAACCAAACACATTGTTTGTTGCGTAATTGTATTACTGCTTTAAACACTGTTTGCAATTTATTACCTCATCAAAAAATGAAACAGTATGGAAACTTATTACACTGCTTACACAAAACTGCTGGACTTTAAAACCTATTATTTTGTAAAAAAATTCAGCGTATTTCCTGAATTAAAAGATGTGCCTCCCTTTATGGAATCGTATGGTATGCATACCGATTTTAACAGGGCTTGCAGTATTGCAGGCCTTACCGATGAAACTATTAAAGCAGGGTTGTTACAACAGACCGAAGCCAGCCGCCAGTCTGCAAAAGTTGTGGAGCTGAACAATAATGCCGTAACAGGCATTACTGCTGCAGGTTAAAACTACACTACATCATTTCCCGGCGCAAGTAGAAGTGAAATCCTGCCGCTCATGCAGCGGCAGGATTTTTTATGCGGTATTGCTGCCAACTTCCAGCAGGTAATCATAGAGTGTTTTTTCCTGTGGAATATTAAGTTTTTTACGCAGCCGGTACCTGCTTATTTCAACGCCCCGTACAGAAATATTCATCAGCTGCGCAATTTCCTTTGAAGAAAGTTTCAGGTGCAGGTAAGTACACATTTTAAGATCGGTATTGGTGAGCGTAGGGAATTTTGATTTGAGTTTTTTCAAAAAATCATTGTTGATCTCATCAAAATGGGTCGCAAACTGCTCCCAGCTGGAATTGTTTTTTTCAACATCATTCAACAGCTGGATGGCTTTTTTTATATCATGATTCTCGCCTGTTTTTTTATGCAATCGCTGCAATTCATCCTTTACTTTTAGCAGGGCATCACTTCTTTCCACCAGGTGCATACTTACATCGGCCAGCTCCTTATTTTTATAGATCACTTCATTCACCAGTTTTTCATTCTGCAGTTTAATGATCTCTTTTTCATTCTTCTCCATTTCCAGCTGGTGAATGTATTTAAGTTTGCGCTGCTCGTCTTCAAATTGCTGTCGCTGCAGCTGTAGTTTTCTTCTTTGCCATTTGTTAAGCAGGTAAAAAAAACCAATAGCAATAAAGCAATAAAGCAGGTAGGCCCAATAGGTTTTATACCAGGCGGGTTTTACCACAAACCGGTATTTGATCACTTCCGATTCGTTACCAAGGTTATCGTGTGCCTTGATCTTAAAGATATAGGCGCCCTCGGGAAGATTGGTGTAATCTTTCTCCGGTTTAGATGCCCATACTGACCAGGCGTTATCATATCCCTCCAGCTGGTAACTGTATTCAATATTTTTTTGTGTTCCAAAAGCAGGTGCGCTGAATTCAAAATGAAATGAATTAAGCCGCTTGGGAAATTTAATTACACTTTTTTCATCCTGCTCAAATCCTGCCCGGCTGTCGGGGTTGAAATAACCGCCAAACACCACACTGTCTGAATGGTCCATAACCTTTACCTGGGTAAGCAGCACTGGCAACCTGTAATTATTGGCAGTATACTTTTCAAAATTCAGGTGTATGATACCATTATCTGATGCAATAAAAATATTCTCTTTTGAAAATGGGTAGATATTTTCAAACCCCAGTAATATTTTACCGGTAAGCTCAGGGAAATAACTGACCCGGTATTGTTTTTCGTTTACAGCCACGGCCACTCCAATTCTTTTTCCGCTGCAGAACCATATATTACCTTCAGCATCTTCTTTCAGGTATTGAATACCAATAGTGCCAAAAACAGGATAAAGAAAGGGCGATGGGGTGAATTTATTTACTGCAGCATCATATTCATACACCCCTTTTTCTGTTGCAAAAACCACCCGGTTATTGATACGGAACACATGATTCCTGAAGGTAGAAGGCAAACCGTCTTTTTCTGTATACAAAACAGCGGAAAACGATTTTGCAACGGTATCCACAGTTATTTTGTAAATGCCCCGGTAAGGATGTGAGGCCCATATATAACCGTTATTATCAGCCGCCAAAAAACGCAGTGATTCGCTGATGCCATTAAGCGTTTCGCTTTTTACAAAACTGCTGCCATTAAACTCCAGCAGGTTAAGCCCGGTATAAGTACCTGCCAGCACATATTTAGATGGAGCAATGTTAGACAGCGGAACAAAAAGCCAGTTACCAACACCTCTTGTAAGCGGAATGGTTTGGTTACCGGAAATGATGAAGCTGCCATCATGGTGGCCCAGCAACAACTGTTTGTTCACCTCTTCCAGCCGCCATGCCTGGCCGCTGCTGTTTGATATTAAAGAGAATACGCCTTTCGAAAAACTGATGTCTTTATTATTGGTGAGCAACGGAGCCGTATAAGCCCCATCAGAAGAAGCAATATAAAGCTGGTTATTGAAAACACTGGTGGAATAACCAGCAACATCGTTTGTTTTACTTGGTTTGATGTATTTAATGGCAGAGTTATAGGCAACAAAGCTGATGCCGTTGTTCAATCCGGCCCAGATATTTTGTTCCCCATCTAAAAAAATACTGAGCACATTATTATTCTGCAGTCCTTCGGTTCTGGCAATTTGCTGTATAATCTCTCCGGAGTTATTCAGTATGTAACAGCCTTTTGAAGTGGTGCCGGCAACAAACTCATCTTTGTTGATACGTTCAAGGGCATAAATATGGTTTTCAGCAAAATCAATATCTGCATGGGTATG
The DNA here is from genome assembly GCA_044225995.1 of Ferruginibacter sp. GTDB lineage: Bacteria > Bacteroidota > Bacteroidia > Chitinophagales > Chitinophagaceae > Ferruginibacter. The sequence goes on from JBGAHV010000023.1 coordinate 55,594, forward strand.
CTTGGGTATAAAGACGCCATTGGTGAATGTGTACAGACCCGAACTGAGTGAACTTACAAGCAGGGTGTCGTTGTTAAATGAAATTACCCCTGTGATTTCGAAATCAGGCGCAGGTTTTTCTGCATTCACAGGCTGCCACTCTTTGCCCGTATATTCAAACAATCCCCTTTTCTTATCGTGTGCCAGCAGTTTGCCGTTTACTTTTTTAAGAAAACTCCATCCCGAAACAGCAGGATAAATCTGTATGGCCTGGTTCTTATATTCAAATATCCTGTCACTGGTACGGAAGAAAACAGCCCCATTCAACAATTCAATATCCCAAACATCAGCAAACTGGTTTTGAGGTTTGGGTATCAGATTTTTTAAAGAGGTATACTCTAAGGTACCTCCTTGGCCAGGTGCAAAAAACCCCATCTCGTCCTGTCCGCCGGCATAAATCCTGTTTTGGGTCGTATCAATGGCAATCGATCGTAAAATAGTTTTATTGGGTTGCGGGTATATTTTCCAGTAATTGCCATCATAAGTAAGCAAACCTTCATTGTTTGCAAAATACATCCTGCCCCATTTATCCTGCTTAATATCCCAGGTTTGGGTACCACCCCGGTAATCGGTGTTAGAATAGTTTATTATTTGAGGAAGACCAATTGTGTTTTGCGCATGGAGTAATAATACCCCTGAAAAGAAGTATAAAAATGCAGCAAGCTTTTTCATTTTTTAAAGATAAAGTTTTTTGATGTAGCAATGATGTATTGTTTAATTATTGAAAACCAATGAATTAATATTTTTTGATGTAGTAGAGTTGAGGTCAAAAATGAAGTGGCCCCTGCTGATTGATAGTATTTTTGGAATGGCTTCAATTAAAAAATTGAATTCATCAAAACAAAAACTTGCGTATGAAAAAAGTACTGAAAAGTCTTTTCCTGCTTCTTTTTTTATCAGCCGCAATCGTTTCGCATGCCCAAAATAAAACGGTAAGCGGACGGGTGCTAAACGAAAAGGGCGTGGGAATTGCTAATGCATCTGTTGTTTCTAAAAACACAAAAAACGGAACAACCACTAACGAAAAAGGTGAATTTACACTTACCGTTCCATCCACTGCAAAAAGTCTCCTCATCACATCTGTGGGCTATGCAAGCAAAGAGGTGGCCATTACTGGCAGTTTTATCGAAGCCGTGCTCACCGAAACTGCTTCCAACCTTTCTGAGGTGGTGGTAGTGGGTTATGGCACCCAAAAAGTAACCAAGGTTTCCGGTGCGGTTTCCTCCATTAAGGCGACCGACATTGAAAAGCTTAAACCGGTAAGGGCTGAAGAGGCCCTTCAGGGAAGAGCTTCTGGTGTTACCGTAATTTCTCCCGGTACACCCGGGGCAAAACCCACTGTGCTTATCAGGGGGATTCCTTCTTTCTCCGGAACCGACCCCGTAGTAATCATCGACGGTGTGCCGCAAACACTTACCGATTTCAATTCCATCAATGCGGCTGATATCGAATCCATCAATGTACTGAAAGATGCTGCCACCACCGCTATTTATGGTGTAAAAGGTGGCAACGGTGTTATTGTGGTTACCACAAAGGCCGGCCGCAAAAACCAGCGGCTCGACATTACCGTTAACAGCAACTACGGTATGCAGGAAGTAATGAATAAAATAGGCGTGCTGAACGCAACCGAATATGCAGCGATGATTAATGAAGGAAGTACAGTTGCTGGTGGTAATATTATCTTTCCTGACCTGAGTAAACTGGGTGCCGGAACCAACTGGCAAAATGAAATATTTAAAAATGCAGCTTTGCAATCACACAGTGTGGCAGCACGGGGAGGCAGTGACAAAATAACTTATTTCCTTTCTGCAGCCTATCTCAATCAAGGTGGTATTGTAGGTGGAAATGACAAGTCGCTATTTAACCGCGGCAACTTTACCGCTAACCTTAATTTCGATCTTTCATCAAAATTGAAATTTATAGTAAATACCACTGGTGTACTGCTTAATGGAAAGGGTATACAGGAAAATTCATTTAACAGTATTATAGGAAGTGCCTTAAATTTTGACCCAACAGTTCCGGTTTATAATACGGTTCCTAATACCGTGGGTAAATACGGTTTCAGCAATTTACTCTTGTCTGAAATATTTAACCCGCTTACCAAACTGGAAAATACCTATAATAAAAATGCGGGCAACAAACTCTATGGCAAATTTGAATTTCAATATGATGTATTGAAAAATCTGAAGCTGACCACCCGTTTTGGTTATACTAAATATGATGGCAACAGCAAGAATTTTACACCGCTTGTGTTTTACGGCACCAATAACGTAGAGAACAGCATGAATGCCGACGGTTCAACCGTTACCGGCAAACACAACAGTGTATCACATGAAAAAGCAAGCAATTTTAATTATACCTGGGAAAGCTTTGCCAACTATAATTTTAAAGTGAAGGAAGACCACAACTTTGAAACAGTGATTGGTTTTTCAATGGCAAAAATCTCCGGTAATGCAGCTGGAGCAAGCAGGCAGGATGTACCTTTTAACTCCTGGGAGTTTGCCGATTTTACTGCGGCAACAGGCAATAACACCTCCACCAACACCAATGCACTCAGCGGTTATTATTACCAGTACTTCCGTAAAAACCTTTCTGGTTTTGCAAGGGTGAACTACGATTACCAGGAAAAATACCTGGCTTCCTTCACCGCACGCCGCGACGGTTCTTACGCATTTGGTTCCGATAATAAATATGCCAATTTCTTTTCCGGTTCACTCGGCTGGGTGGTTACAAAAGAAAATTTCTTCCAGTCAAAATTTATCGATTACCTGAAAATAAGAGGCAGCTATGGTTCTATCGGTAATGAAAATGTAGATCCTCAATTTGTAAGTATTGTTACCGGCGGCCCCAGTTATGGTCCAACCGCCAACAGCAATGGCTACACTTTCGGCAATGTGTTCTATCCCGGTTCTACGGTAGGTTCAGCAGCCAACGATGCCCTTCGCTGGGAAAAACAACTGCAAATGAATGTAGGTTTTGATATGAATTTCTATCACAGGAAATTCTCTCTGTCTGCTGATTATTTCCAGAAAAAAGTAGATGGCCTGCTCTTTACACCATCCGCTTCTTTATACCTGGGCACTGTGCCTATTCCTGTTGCCAATATCGGTTCTACCAAAAGCAGTGGTGTTGATATCACCTTAGGTTATAACGATATTATCAGAAGGGCAGTTAAAATAAGCACTTCACTCACTTTCACCACAGCTAAAAACGAAGTAACTGCCACCAACGATGATGGTACCGCACGTATTTTGGGAGGTGGCTATTTCAACGGCCAGTCACAGACAGTAACCGTTTTTGAAAAAGGGCAAACACCGGGTTATTTTTATGGTTATAAAACAGACGGATTGTTTCAAACAGCAGCCGATGTTACCAAGTGGGCCACACAAACGGGTGCACAGGCAGGTGATATCCGCTTTGTGGATGTGAATGGAGATGGAAAGATCACTTCTGCAGACCAAACAAAGATAGGCGACCCGTTCCCCGACTTTACAATGGGCTGGAGTTTGAACCTGGAATATAAAAACTTCGACTTTAATGCCTTTACATATGCATCTGTTGGTAACGATATTTACCGTGCATATGAAAGAAATGCCAACTATTCCAACAAAGACAGATCAGTACTTGCAAGATGGACAGGAGCAGGCAGTACAAATGATGCCAGGTATCCACGTTACTCATTTACTGATGCCAATAGTAATATCCGTGTATCTGACAGGTATGTGGAAGATGGCTCCTTTATAAAAATTAAGAACATACAGTTGGGATACACATTCCCTGCTTCCATTACTAAAAAAGCATTTAACAGGCTGCGTATATATGCACAGGTAAAAAATGCTTACACATTTACAAAATATACAGGCTTTGATCCCGAAATACCTGGTGGAATTTTAGACACCGGTATTGACCGTGGTGCATACCCGCAGGCAAGAACCTATGCCGTTGGTATTGACATTAAACTTTAATTTTTATAAAACATTATACAATGAAAAATATTAAAATACTTGGCCTGGTTGTTTTAATGGCCTCGCTTGCTTCCTGTAAAAAGTGGGTGGATTACAATCCGCACGATGAGTATAAAATAACAGACCTCGATTACCTCAAGTCTGAAAGCGATTACCGCACTATGGCAGTGAGTGTATACACTCCTTTACAATGGCTGAACCAGGCCGTGCCGGTGGGTGATATTGCATCTGACAATGCTGTTAGCGGTGGCGAAAATGCATCAGATGTGCTTTCATTACAGCAGATAGATGACTATACACATACACCGGTAAACTCTACACTCACCGAATTGTGGCAGGCCGCTTACGAAGGCATTAACAGGGCCAACTATATGCATCAATACAAAAATGTGAACAAGGCAGGTGAAACAGTAAACTTTACCGGTAAGGATGCATTGTATGGGGAAGTGTATTTCCTTCGTGCTTATTACTATTTTCACTTAGTGCGCTTCTTTGGAGATGTGCCTTTGTTTACTGAAAAACGTTTGGGTCTTACCGAATCAAAAACACTGCAGCGTTCGCCCAAAGCAGATGTATACAAACAAATAGAAGCGGACCTTAATACTGCCATTGCTTCTTTACCGGTTACCAATAATGAAAAAGGGAGGGTTACAAAATATGCAGCGCAGGCATTGCTGGGTAAAGTGCTTCTTTATGAAAATAAATTTGATGCGGCTGCTACCGTACTGGAAAATGTTGTGAATGGTCCATTTTCTCTTGTACCTGATTTTGCAAGTATATTCCTGGAGTCTGGCGAAAACGGACCTGAATCTGTTTTTGAAATACAGTATTCCAATGCAACCCCTTATTATAACTGGGCAGGTTATAACCGTGGACAGGGAAATTACGCCGTACAGCAATGCGGTGTACGGGGACTGAACGGAAGTGCTGCCATGCCATATGCTGCAGGATGGAGCACCAACTTACCAACTGCCAATCTTGCTAATGCATATACAGCAGGTGATACCAGGAAGAATGCAACCATACTGGATATCGAAGCTTATAAAAATGCCAATCCTTCTTTCAATATTACTTACCAGGTGGCACCTTATAAAAACACTGGTTTATACAACCAAAAATACTTACCACGTAAGGGCGAAACATCCGGCCAGCTGGAGTTGAATTACCTCAATAATTTCCGCACCATTCGTTACGCAGAAGTATTACTAATGGCAGCAGAAGCATTTAACCGCTCAACAGCTCCCAATGATACAAAAGCACAATTATACCTTAACAGGGTACGCCGCCGTGCCTTTGCAGTAAATGATGCCAGCAAGGATATTACTGCTACCGGCACAGCTTTACGTCAGGCAATATGGGATGAAAGAAGACTGGAACTTGCAATGGAAGGCGACCGCTTTTTTGACCTCGTTCGCACCGGCCAGGCAACCACAAAAATTACAGGCTTTACTGCAGGCAAACATGAAGTGTTTCCAATACCACAAACAGAAGTGGAAATTTCAGGGCTTACACAAAACCCCGGTTATTAAATCATTCATTTCAAAAAAAGAATTATAATGAAACTATTAAAATATTTTTTCAGTTTGAGCCTGTTATTGCTCAGTATAACAGGTTGTAAAAAAATGGTGACCGATGATATAAGCCTGATCGATACAGATGCTGCACCTAAAAGCCTTTCTGCTTTTTTTGATATTACGCAGGATAATACCGGTTTGGTAACCATTACACCCAACGGTGAAGGCGTTTCTTATTACGATGTGTATTACGGCGACGCCACCACCACACCGGCAAAAGTGCAGCCCGGTAAAAACACCCAGCACGTATATGCCGAAGGTGTGTACAATGTAAAAGTGGTGGGCCACAGCATTACCGGGAAAACCGCCGAAGCAACCAAACAGCTCACGGTTTCTTTCAGGGCGCCTGAAAATCTTGACTTCACCATAACAGTTGATCCCAACAATAATTATAAAGTAACAGTTACGGCAACGGCTATTTATGAAACATTCTTTAAAGTATATTTTGGAGATGTAGTAAATGAAGTGCCGGTATCATTTACAGAAGGTACCGCGGTAAGTCATGTTTATGCCGCAGTGGGAACCTACAATATTAAAGTGGTGGCATTAAGCGGCGGCGCAGCAACCACACAGCTTATTAAACCTGTAACCATTGTTGATCCCGTTTTATTACCAATAACCTTTGAGTCGGCTACAGTCAATTATGCTTTCACAGATTTTGGAGGCGGCGTGGTTACTAAAATAAACAACCCACAACAAAATGGCATTAACACCAGCGCCAAAGTTGGTAAAATGGTAAAGAATGCTCCTGAAGTTTGGGGCGGCAGTTTTATAACACTGGGCAGCCCGATAGATTTTTCGGTAAACAAAGTTTTCAGAATGAAAGTATTTTCTCCGCGTATTGGCGCTAAAGTGCTGCTGAAAGTGGAGAACCTTACTAATGGAGGTATCAGCTTTGAAAAAGAAGTGGCCACAACTGTTGCCAATGCATGGGAAGACCTGGCATTTGATTACAGTGCTATCAATACAGCCAACTCCTATCAAAAAGTAGTACTGATATTTGACAACGGAACCGTTGGCGATGGCTCAGCCAATTTTACTTTCCTCTTTGATGATATAAGGCAAACCAATGTAATGCCGGGCAACCAGTTATTGTTACCCCTGGACTTTCAGTCGTCTACACTTAATTATAATTTCACCAATTTTGATGGAGGTGTTGCAACAGTAATTACTAACCCGCAAAGCAGCGGTATAAATACCAGTACCAAGGTAGGTATGATGGTTAAAAACGCAGGACAAACATGGGGCGGCAGCTATCTAACCCTGGATGCGCCCATTGATTTCAGCGGTAGTAAAATTTTTAAAATGAAAGTGTTCTCACCAAGGATTGGAGCCAAAGTGTTACTGAAAGTGGAGAACCTTACTAATGGAGGTATCAGCTTTGAAAAAGAAGTGGCTACCACCACTGCCAATACATGGGAGCAGCTTACGTTTGATTTCAGCACTATTAACACTGCCAATACTTACCAGAAAGT
>JBGAHV010000024.1:0-64914 GCA_044225995.1 Ferruginibacter sp.
CGTTTGTGCCTGTGCTTTAATACCAAGTGCAAGCACCGCAAGTATCAGTAAACTTTTTTTCATTTTGTTATTTTTATATGTTCTTTTTATTCTTCACCGGTTGTTTTAAAACCTGTAATCTCAATGCTATTACAACATGGCCCTGCAATACGGCCTGGTAGGGTTTGGATGTATTGCCTTCTTGCTTGTGCAGCCATAAATTTTTGATGCTGTAATTGCTGCTGGTAAAATCATATTTGAAATTGAAAATAGAATCAATTATGGGTTGTTCCTTCCAGTTAAAATTCACCGTGGCAGGATTTACAGAGCGGTTTAAAAAACAAATGGCCACTTCGTTATGGCTTAAGGGTTTTACCCAGATTTCAATACTGTCTTTTACATTGTATACAAAACCCTGTATGCCGAGGCTGTCCTGGTTCAATGCCACCACTTCTTTATTGGTAAGCACGGCCTTTGTATGCGCACTCATCTTCCTGATATCATTACCGGCAATCAACGGTGCGGCAAGCATGCTCCAGATGGTGAAATGAGATTTATTTTCGTTATCGCTTAATCCATTGCCCACTTCCAGCATATCGGGGTCGTTCCAGTGAGCGGGACCGGCAAATTTGCGCAGCCCGTTTTGCTTATCGGTTATCTGCATCACACCCAATGCACTCCAGGTATCGTATTTTTTAATACAGTCGAAGCAGGCAAAAATATCACCGGTGGTGCGCCACAGGTGTCCAACCGGTGCGGCCCATTCCCAGGGTTTGTAAGTACCCCATTCGCATAAACTGAAAATGATGGGGCGGCCTGTTATTGTGAGCGCCTTGCTCATGGTGGTATAAGCTTCCCTTGCGTTAATACCATCGGTATTGCACCAGTCGTATTTTAAGTAATCAATACCAACCGAAGCATAAAACCGGGCATCCTGGTATTCATATCCTCTTGTACCTGGGTAACCGGCACAGGTTTTTGTACCGGCACAATTGTATAAACCAAATTTCAATCCTTTAGAATGCACATAATCGGCCACTGCCTTAATACCGTTGGGAAATTTTTTGGGGTCGGGTACTAAATCTCCGTTCGCATTTCTTTCCATCGCCATCCAGCCGTCATCTAAAACAATATAGGTAAAGCCGGCATCCTTCATTCCGCTGCTTACCATGGAGTCGGCAATTTCCATCACCATCTTTTCGCTGATGTTTGTCTGGAATGTGTTCCAGCTGTTCCATCCCATCGGTGGGGTTAATGCAAGCCCTTCAGTTTTTTGTGCCTGCGTTATGATGAAAATTGAGATACTGATTATACAAAGGGTTGCTTTTTTTTTCATCATTTATATTTTATACGTTTCTTATCAATTAGTCACAACAATTGCATCAGCTGGTTTGTGTTTGATTTTTCCTGTTTGTTCTGTTTTTGTAATCCGTTTAATAATTTCTATACAGGCCCTTGTATTATGATAAGGGCATTTCCACAACCCTGCTTTATCTTTTTGCATGGGCGAATAATCTTCATGCACACCCCAGAACCATTCGCCGTTTTGTTTATCATGAATATATTGCTGCACAAAATTCCAGCTGGCAATGGATTGCTGCAGGTATAATTCGTTACCGGTGTTTTGCCAGGCATTAAAAAAACCCACCATGGCTTCGGCCTGCGGCCACATGTGCTTTTCTTTTATCAAATGCTTTTGTTCCGGTTCATATTCATACCACAAACCACCATCAGCATCCAGCCCTTCTGCAACAGCATCGGTCATGGCCACCGCTTTTTGTTTTACTGTTGTAAGCAGTTCTTCATCAGCAATTGCTTCTGCGGCTTCCTGTAATAACCAGGCGGCTTCAATATCATGACCATAAGAAACAGTAGCTGATTTTGGCTTCCAGTCTTCATCCAAAAACAAATGCTGCGTATTTGTTTTTGGGTTAATGATATGCTGTAAAAAGTTTTGCAGTAATTCTTTTATTTTATTTTTCAACTGCTCATAAGGCCAAACGGCATATAAATTAGTAAATGCCTCCAGCACATGCAGGTGCGTATTCATTGTTTTCTTTTCATTGGCGTCCTTGCTGCTCAGGCGCAGATCTTCCATGGGTTGCCAGTCTTTTGTGAAAGCTTCTATATACCCGCCATTCACTTTATCGTAACTATGCCGGATAACAACATCATAAAGATTGATTGCCTGCTGAATAATGCCGGGTTGTTTCACCGCTTTGTAATATTCACTGAAGGCATAAATGGTAAAGGCGGTTGCGTATACCTGCTTTTTTGTATCCAGCGGCTTTCCGGTATGATCCACCGTCCAGTACACACCACCAAATTCTTTATCTATAAAATATCCGCAGATATAATCGTATGCCCTTTCCGCATAAGAAAGATACTGTGTATTACCGGTTAAATTATAAGCAGCCGCAAAACTCCACAATATACGTGCATTGAGTACAGCACCCTTGGGTGCTGTTTCAATTATTTGATTTGAAAAGTTTATCTGACCCGTAAAGCCTCCATATTTTTCATCCACGGTATGCCGCATCCAGAAGTCAAGGATGGACCGCAGTTCTGCTTCCATGGCCGTTTTGTATGTAGATAATCCCGCTGTCATATTATCCTGTTACGGGTTCTTTTTTCTTTTCAGTAATGGAAAGATTTTTTTCTGCTATACTATTTACAGTGCTGGAAGATGCGAAAGAAGTATAACCGTCTTCCGGTGTGTTCATCACATAATCCAGCAGTTTTTCTATGGTGGTGGTGGCTACGTGCATTCTTGTATCGGCCGATGCATAATAAATAAACACAGCGCCGTCATCATCTGCTATCCAGCCATTGCTGAAAACAACATTGGAAACATCGCCAATACGTTCATTGCCTTCCGGTGCAATAAAATAACCACCGGGCTGGTGGATGATCTTTGTGATATCTTCCAATGATGTCATGAACATGTACAGCACATAACGCAAACCCGCAGCCGTATTACGAACACCGTGTGCCAGGTGCAGCCAGCCCTTTGTTGTTTTAATCGGTGCAGGACCCTGGCCGTTCTTGTATTCATATACGGTATGGTATTGTTTTGGGGCAATAACTATTTCTTTTTCTATTACCGCGGCTTCAATATTACTGCATACACCAAAACCGATGCCACCGCCTGCGCCGGTTTCAATAAAACCATCCTGCGGCCTTGTATAAAATGCGTATTTGCCATTTACAAATTCAGGATGCAGCACCACGTTGCGCTGTTGCGGCGACGGGGTTTTCAGGTCTTTCAGTCTTTCCCACTTTACCAGGTCTTTTGTACGTGCAATGCCACACTGTGCAACGGCGGCCGACTGGTCGCCAGCAGGTGCAACCGGGTCTTTTCTTTCGGTACAGAACAAACCATATATCCATCCATCTTCGTGCTGCACCAGCCGCATATCATAAATATTGGTATCGGGTTCGTCTGTTTCGGGAATGATGATGGGCTTGTCCCAAAACCTGAAGTTGTCAATACCATTCCCACTTTCTGCCACAGCAAAAAAAGATTTTCGGTCGGTGCCTTCCACCCGCGGCAGCATAATGTATTTGTTTTGAAACTTCATGGCACCGGCATTAAACACCGCGTTAATGCCAAAGCGCTCCAGTAAAAATGGATTTGTCTGCGGGTTAAAATCGTAGCGCCAGTGCAGGGGCGTGTGCTGGGCCGTGAGCGCCGGGTTTTTATAACGGGTAATAATGTTGTTACCACATTCGCATGCTGTGTTGGGCCTGTTCACAAGGTCCTGATACTGCTGTTTCATTTTCGCAAGCCGCTTCTCAAAATCTTTTATCATATCGTTTTTTTTAATCTTTATTGTGATTGGTGAAATCAGTCTTCCAGTTTATTCCACCAGGTTTGTTTGAGTATTATTATAATTACCGCAAGAATGGCAATGGTAATGAGCAATGGCAATTTCATCCACAGCACCACGTACATGGGCAGCAGTGTTAAGCAAAGCTGTGCAATAATGCCCAGCGTTACATTGAACATATCCAGCTTAAAGCGTTTGTTGGCAACAAATGAAGGATCGTCTGCCAGTACCATTGCGTGCACAGGTTTCCAGAACCCCCATGGCTTTACAGTGCTGTAAAATTTTTTAAGCACCGCAACGTCTGTAGCAGGTGCGGTGTATGTTCCAATCAAACAGCCGGTAATTGAAATGGCAAACAGCAACGGGAAGTAGTATAGGAATTCTATACCTGAAAACAATTTTGAAAATACCAGCGCACCAGCCACCCCGGCAAACATGCCCCAGAAAAAACCGTTGGCATTAAAGCGCCACCAGTACCATTTTAATACATTAGCCGCAATATAACCACCGTATAGCCCAGATACGATCCATTGTAAAATACTGTTCACGTCTTTAGCCATAAAGCCAAGGGCAATACCAATGGCCACTATGATGATGCCCGACAAATAGTTTACCGTTATTACTTTTTTATTGCTGGCCGAAGGGTTTACATATTTGAGGTATACATCGTTTACAAAATATGCCTGGGCCGCATTGAGTGTGCCGGAGAAGGTGCCTACAAATGCGCCGAACAAACCGGTTAACACCAAACCTAAAATTCCCACTGGTAAAAAATTGTTGATGGTGCCTGGTAATATCCTTTCAAAATCTACACCGCCGGAACCATTATCGAGGTTTAGCTGGTTATAGTACAACAAACCGAGTACGGTTAAGCCAATGATCATGGAGTAGCGTACCGGTAATAAAATAAGTGAGACAAAGCCTGTCATTTTAGATGCTTCCTTCGGCGAGCGGGAAGAAAGGATCTTTTGCATATCATAATTGGGCGCCGGTCCGGCCAGTGATGCAAATACGCCTTTGAACAGCATCATCATAAATAAAATACCAAACAGGCCGTAACCATCATCGCCGATTTTTTTCATGGCATCATCCACAATACCTTTCCAGTTGAGATTGAGGTTCCAGCCAAAGAAAGGATCGGTCCAGCCATGCGGCACATTCAGTTTGTTTCCATTCAAATGCTGCATGGCAATTACCGCAATGGCAATACAGCCAATGGTCATGATGGCGTATTTGATCAGGTCGCCGAGTACAATGCTGTGCATACCGCCGAGTACAGAGTAAAACACAGCAAATAATGTAAATACGATACCATAAAAATGCGCCACGTAATGCGGGGCAATATCAAAGGGAACATAATTTTTCACCGCATCCCAAGGCACAAATATTTCAATGAATTTTCCCAGTCCTACAAAACCATAAGCCAAAAAACCCAGACAGCCAATCAATGCAAATGCCACCACCACGGTATGCGATGCCTGCACACCTTTTCCCCTGATACCAAAACGGGTGGCCAGCCATTCGGCGCCAGTATTGGCATTGCTGCGACGCAACCATTTTGCCAGGTACATCATATTGAACACCTGGTTAAACACCGGCCACAGCCAGGGTATCCAGATGCTTTTCATACCATATACAAAACACAAAGCCACCATCCACATGGTGCCGCTGATATCGAACATATCACTGGCATCGCTTAGCCCCAGCATGTACCAGGGCAATTTTTTACCCCCCATTAAATAACTCTCCTTGTTTTGTCTTGCACGCTTGCGCATAAACCAGCCAAGCATCAACATACAAAGCAGGTACGAAAAAATAATGGTGATATCAATAGCCTGTAATTTCATTTGTCAGCGTTTCTTTTACTTTTTCTCAGTGTGGTTTATATAAATTTTCTTTTGCGGCATCTTTTTCAAACAATGTTCTTTCATCATTGTAAAATTTGATGAAGTCGTTTTCTGAAACCTGCCCTTTATACGGTGCGTAGTAATGCATGCGTTTTGTCCATTCGTTATAACCATGATTGCGCCATACCAATACATAAGAAATTGTATGGTTGCCGATAATTTTTTGCAGCACATCCGTCCACCAGGTGGCATAGGGAATGGCTTCGTATCCTGTTTCGGCAATAGCAGTGAGTTTGCCCGTTTCGGCAGCTGCACTGTCTAAAATACTCAGCAGGTTTTGCGTACTTGTTACAAACCAGTTGTCTTTTGCAGGGTCGTTGTACTGGTAGGTATCAAAGCTTATCATATCCACCATATCATCTCCTGGATAATATTCCAAAAACTCATCCTTGTTTTTAAAATCGCCACTGGTATTGTATATAAAAACTAAGTTGTGGCAATTTTTTACCTGTGTGAGATAATAATAAGTAAATCGCCATAATATTTTGAACTGTGCGGCACTGCAGTTGTTGCGGCACCACCAGAACCAGTTCCCCGTAAGCTCATGAAAGGGCCGGAAGAGCACAGGCACCAGTTCTTTATTTTCTCCTTTCAATGATAAAATAAATGCGGCTGCCTTGTCGAGCCACTCTTTAAACAGCTGGTGGTTTTCGCCACCCGGCAGTACAGAGGCAACGGTGCCCTTAGTGGTATCCCATGCATTACCGCCGGTTTTAGGATTATTAAAATGCCAGCTCAGTGTGATCACACCGCCGCGTTTGTAACCGTCAACAATAAACTGCCGCATTTTTTTAAAAGGCACACCATCAATATTATTATCACCAGAATTTTTTTCCAGCCCGCCCAGATCCCATCCATATACGCCCGGGTAATCGCCGCATACATCTTTTACATCACTGCGGTCTTTTTCATAACGCCAGTTAACACCATAGGCAAGGTCGTCCTGGTGACCGAACAGATATCCTTTGGATTTGAGTGTATGCAGGTTTTGATACAACGCTTTTGTAGCGGGTGTGGCATTAACATCAGAAAGTGCCGCCTGCGATAGGCTCTTTTGCGCCAGCATTGCTGTGCTAAGTAAAAAAAACAATCCTGTTTTAAAGCCAAGCATATTTATGATGGAATGTTTATGAAAGATATTAATTAAACAGATGTACAATAGTTGCTTTTAATTAAAACGCCGCCTCAAAACTGGTTATAACAACCATTTAGTGTTCTGAAGCGACGTTTCTTTTGTTTGCAATATGAGAAAACCAAGTGCTGCTGAAAAGCTTTTTATTTAAAGAACATGATATTATCGAATAGAATTGTTTTTCCGTTATCGAATATCTGGTAGGTTACATTGTCAACATTTCCTGTTCCCGGAAAATCAACAGCCAGTTCATAGCGGAAGTATGTCCATTTATTAGCTGGAATAGTAATCACTTTCTGGTTGTTCCAGTTAATCCAGAACTGCATGTTCTTATCAGCATCGGCGCCCTTTGCCCAGAATGAAAAATATTTATAGCCAGATGTATTAATTGCACCGCCGCCCATTTGCAAACCGCCCCATGTTCCTGCAGGGTCAAATGCTGCATTCATACTTGCAGTGCCGGTTATTTTGTCGGAAGTGGTGGGCGTGTATGTGCCACCCCAGCCCCAGTTTTGAAAGCCATTGGCAAAATCATCTTTAAACACACACTGCGCCTGGTCTACATTTACAAATTCCATATCAGTTACTTTATCGCCAGACGAATTGGTCAATTTTAACTTACCTCTTGTAATGGTGGTAGAAGGCATTTTTATTACCATTTGTTTGCGGCTTTGCGATACAATGGTGCAGGCGGTGGATGTGCCATCGAACACCACAGTTGTAACAGCTTCGAGGTTGATACCGGTTAATGTTACCAGTGAGTTGGCCTGGAAATCTGTTGGAAATGCAGTAGCTACCCCCGGCAATGCAATTACATTAAAAGGAACTTTCAGCATTTTACCGTCGCTGTTGGTAAGAATGATATTTTGCGGACCGCCAAATGCTGTATCCGGTACACGGAAAAGAATGGCATTTTCTGAATTGAGTGTTGATACAAACGGGGCGGGCACATTGTTTTTATCAAACACAATAGTGCGCATTTGACCAAGGCCGGAGCCTTGTATGGTTATAGTTGTACCGCCACCCCCGCTGCCGGGGCTAACACTTGTAGAAACAGGATCGCCAGCTTTATAGTCCGGACTGCCGTCGCTGTCTTTTTTACAACCACTGAACATTGTTGTTGCTGTTATTAAAAACAATACTGCAACAACTGGTTTTATAAAAAATAGTTTTTTCATTGTTTATATTTTAAATGATTTTTTATTGTTGTTGTGTTGTAATTAATAATAAGGAACAGGGGCTTTTGCCAGTTCAGGATCTTGTATTACTTCATCAACCGGTATGGGCAGGTTCATGGAGTTTTGTGTAAAGTTGCTGGTAATGTAAATGGGGTTACCAATCCAGCCACGGTTTTGAGTAGCAATAATTGCGCTGGCCTTTGAAAAACCCATGCGTTTTAAATCGTACCAGCTATCGCCCTCAAATGCAAATTCCACTCTTCTTTCTTTTAGTATATCATCAATAGTTATGGATGTTTTTGGTGCAAGACCCGCCCTTGCTCTTACCGCATTAAACGCTTCCAGTGCCGCCGCATCATTGGTAGATGCTCCGGTTCCCAGGATGGCTTCTGCATAAATCAGCAGTATATCCGCATAACGTAAGTGAGAGGTGTTTTTTCCTGTATTCATACCAATAACCGCTTCACCTCCATAAGAAGAGCCCGGGCCTACTACATATTTTGCAATGTTTGCACGTACATCATTTTTCTGGCCACCGTCGCTGGTTGGCTGAAGCGTATCATATTTATACCCGCTTGCCATAAACGCATTATAGGCCGCATTGCCGTTTTGTGGTTTCCATTCTGGTTTACTCCAGCCGTGTTCCATTACAGAACCTTTTCTTCTTATATCGCCGCTTTCATATTGGCTCAGCATATATAATGATGGCCTGTACAACTGCCACATGTTTGCTTCGGAAGTCTGCAGGTTATCCGGACCACGGTCGGGCTGCAACTGGTTGCCGCTGCCCCATGGATTTTGAGTAAGGGGGTGTTGTGTGGAAAATAGTGATTCGATATTGTTGTTAGTGCTGCTTGTATTAAACAAGGCTGCATAATCGGGATATAATGCAATTTTTCCACTGCTTTTTGCATAAGCAATTACTTCACCTGCTTTCAATTTTGCATTTGCATAATCTTTTGTGTACAAGTACAGCTTTGCCATCATTCCTTTTGCAGAATATTTTGTAACACGACCGGGGTCATCCGATTCAGGCAATCCGGCCTCTGCTATCTTTAGCTCTTCCAAAGCAAACCGCATCACATCTTTTTCAATGTAACGTGGTATATTAAAATTACCTGTCAGCGCTATTGCACCGGGATCGTTAATGATTGGTGCTGCTCCCCATGCACGGGCAATATAGAAATAGGCTGTTCCTTTAATAAAATGACATTCTGCCAAAGCCGGGTCAATAAACGAAGGGTTACCTCCCTGTTTCTTTTTATCTTCCAGGGCAATGATCAAAGAGCTTGTCCATCCGCCCAATTTATAAAATGCTTTCCAGGCATCTGCCAGCCTTACGGAAGTGGATGTAACTGTAAAATTTGAAAATGGCGCATCATCTGCCGGGCTGGATATTTCTGTACCGCCCATTACATCTCCAATAACATCCATTGCACGGTTTTCATAGCCAGCCCACGGTAAGCCGTATAAAGTACTGGTTGCACTTCGCACCTCTTCTGCAGTATTATAATAATTGGTAAGTGTTGCACCGTCCAGTGTAGACCGGTCTATAAAACTTTTTTTGCATGACGCCAGCAATGTTAATGTGCAGGCTAAGTATATTATTTTACTATTTTTCATTTTAGATACTTTTTGAGTTTTTACAATTAAAATTCAACATTGGCGCCAATGGTAAAGGAGCGTGGGTTGGGATAGTGGCCCATATCCACATTCATTAGTTTAATGCTGCCGTTAAATGCACCAACTTCCGGATCGTATCCGCTGTATTTAGTAAATGTGTACAGGTTTTGGCAGGATGCATATACCCGCATGTTATTGATTAATGCCTTGCTGCTGTATTTCTTGGGCACCCGGTAACCAATGGTTATATTTTGAATGCGGAGGTAAGAACCGTCTTCCACGTACCGGTCGCTCATGGCCCTGTTATTGGTATTAAGGTATGTAAACCTTGGGAGCTTGCCTGCGGTGTTAGTTGCTGTGTACCTGTCCAGCACATCACGCAATTGGTTATTGTAAGCATTGTTCATTGATTCTAATTGCCATTTTAAAAAGTTAAACACTTTTGCTCCATAACTTCCTTGCACAAAAACAGAAGCATCAAAGTTTTTGTAAGTAAAATTGTTAGTAAGACCATAGGTGAATTTTGGCAGTGGGCTTCCTATATAAGTGTAATCGTTGTCATCAATTTTTTTATCGCCGTTTATATCCTGGAAGCGTATGTCACCCAACCATGTTCCGCTTTGTGAAACCGCCAGGCCAAATTGCGGATAGCTGCCGGTTAATTCTTGTTGAGTGCGGAAAAGGCCGTCAGTTTTTAATCCCCAGAAAGAACCCACAGCCGAACCGGGCAGTGTTTTCGTAATAAGGTAATTATCGTAGTAAACTTTACCATTTATAGAAACCGATTCGTTAATCAGCTTGTCGAGCCTGTTTTTATAATGAGTAAAAATGGTTGTGGTTTTCCAGGTAAAATTGCCGCGGTTAATATTGTTGGTGTTAACCGCAATATCAACACCCGTATTGGTCATTTGCCCTACGTTACCAATAGGAGCTTTTAAATCATCCCAGTTATCGCCAATGCCCAGCAAGCGTGGACCAGTGCTGAAAATGAGCATGTCTTTAGTTGTTTTCTTATAAGCGTCCAGGTTTACTTCCACTCTTCCTTTCAGCAGGCTGAAGTCGGCACCAATGTTTTCGGTAACCACGCTTTCCCATGTAAGTTTTGAGTTAGAGATACCATTGATAAAGCTGGATGATCCAAAACCAACCGGAGACAAATCAAACCGAATGGTAGAAGTGTATGGTGGGTTTGCTGCGCCGCTTGGCAGGTTTTGATTGCCCACTGCGCCGTATCCTACCCTCAGTTTAAGATAACCAACATATTTTTTTAAACCCTGTGCAAAGTTTTCGTTGGTAACGGTCCATGCGGCAGAAGCGCCCGGGAAGTAACCCCATTTTAGGCCGGGAGCAAAATTAGAAGATCCATCTGCCCTGTAACTTACAGACACAGAGTAACGGTTATCATAAACATAATTGCCTCTTACAAAATAAGACTCCATTGACCATTCGCTTTTGCCGCCGCCCAGTTCAAGTGCTTTTCTTTCTGCATCCGTTCCGCTGCCGCCTGCATTAAGATCAATGATGTTATTGCGAAGATTTATTTTTTTACCGCTGATGGATTCATAGTATGAATATTGTGCTTCGTGTCCGGCGGTGGCGCTTACACCATGTTTACCAAAGCTGCGGTTAAAATTTAAATAGTTACGTATGGCATAATAGTAACTATTGCCCCTGTATTCGGCCAGCTGACTTCCTAAAGATGTATTGCCAATTGTACCGGCCAGCTGATGAGCCCTGTTATTATTAGTACCGAGAGAATAAGAAACTTCGTTACGTAAATTAAAATATTTCAAAAAGGAAACGTCTGCATAAATACTTCCAAACATTTGTGTGCTTGTAGACCTGTTACCTCTTAATTCAGCTCTTGCAACGGGGTTATCCTGGTTATAAGTAATGGCCCCGGTTTGTTGATTGCCCGCCCATGAGCCATCCAGATTTTTCACAGGAACTAACGGGCTTTGAATAGCGCTCCACCAAATTGTACCTTCTGCAGCATCGGCCAAAGTAACATTTTGCACGCTGCGGTTAATATTGTTACTGATACCTACTTTAAGCCACTTCTTAATTTGATTATCTAAATTAAACCGGGTGGAATATCTTTTAAAGTCCGATCCAATTAATATCCCGTCCTGGTTAAAAACATTGGCTGAGAAATAATAATTCAGGTTGTCCTTACCTCCGGAAAAGCTTAACTGGTGACTGCTTACAGTTCCATCACGGAAAATAGCATCCTGCCAGTCGGTTCCTCTTCCTAATACATCTGGGTTTGCAAATTCTGCAGTTGGTGTTATTCCCAATTCGCCAACAACGCTGTTTTGGTATGTTGCATATTCTTTTAAATCCATTAAGTCTAATTTCTTCTGAACATATGATTTGCCATAGTAAACATCATAGTTTATTTTTCCTTCGCCGGCTTTACCTTTTTTGGTAGTGATAAGTATTACGCCGTTTGCTGCCTGCGAACCATAAATAGCCTGGGCAGATGCGTCTTTTAAAATGTCGATTGATTCAATATCGTTAGGATTAATTGTTGCCATTACACTGTTAGCGGTCTGTCCATCAGAACCTCCAAGGCCCGCATAACCAGCGTTTGTTTTAACGTTACTTACAAATGGTACTCCGTCGATAACAATCAACGGGTCGTTGCTGTTGATGGTGGTTACACCCCGAACCTTAATAGAAACGCCACCACCCGGCTGGCCACTATTGTTTGTAATGGTAACACCGGCAACCTTACCTTGTATGGCCTGGTCAATACCAGCCAGCGGCATGTCTTTAATATCTTTTTCTTTTACAGAAGAGATAGCAGAGGTAACGTCTGCTTTTTTCCTAGTACCGTATCCAATTACCACCACATCAGACAGGATGGTGGCGTTTGATTTCATGGTTACCACCACAATGCCGGTTTTAGTAACAGGTACTGTTTCTGTTTGCATACCAATAAATGTTACCACTAATGTTTTTACAGTTTCGGGTATTTCGATGTTAAACTTTCCATTAACATCTGTTTTTACAGCCAGTGTTGTGCCCTTGGCAAGCACTGTTGCACCAGGCAGGGTGTTTCCTTTTTCATCAGAAACAGTGCCGGTTACTTTCTTTGTTTGGGAAAAGGCTGAAATTGATAGTATACAGCTCATGAGCATGCATACCAGGAGTTTACATTTCATATAGCAATTTGTTTTTCCAAAAGTACTTTTTGGGGTAATTGCTTTTGTATACTATTTTATCATTGTTATGTACTATTTTGTCATGTTTAAGCAACAAAAAATTTTAAACACGATAAAAACCTTATTGGTAAAGGCTTTCAGAAAAAAATATTCATTTGAACATTGATATTTTTTTAATCTTCTGTTTACTTTTTTTATACTTTTATATTGATTGCCAGCAAGCGGATGCACCTTGCCGTTGTGCTTTTATTAAAGAAAGTGGTTTATTACGCATGCACAATCCATTAAAACGAATTGCATGAAAACAGAATTATTGCGGGAAATAACGCCGCTTACACAAAGTGATTGCTTCACCCTTTTTTATCGTGTAAAATCTGAGTTTAACTTTCCATTACACTATCACGAGGAGTTTGAGCTCAATTTTATTGATAATGCTAAAGGCATTAAACGTGTAATTGGTGACCATATTGATGAAATTGACGAACTGGAGCTGGTGCTGGTGGGTCCCAACCTGCAGCATGGCTGGTTTAACCATAAGTGCAAAAGCAAAGAGTTTACAGAGATTACAATTCAATTTCACCGGGACTTGTTTGATGAAAAGTTTTTGCAGCGCAACCAGATGAAGTTTATACGCACCATGTTTGAAAAATCATTGAGGGGAATTTTATTCTCTAAAGAAACAATAAAAACTATTAAGCCAAGGCTGCTGGGTTTAACAAAAAAGCATGGCTTCGATTCTGTACTGGAACTTATTTCAATATTGCACGACCTTTCAACCTCGAGGAATATGAAAACGCTTTCTGATATATCGTTTAAAAATGCAGAAAGTATTAATTACAACAGCCGCCGGGTGGAAAAAATAATGCGTTATCTCAATAACAATTTTGGCAAAAACATTACACTTGCTGAAGCCGCTGAACTTGTTTCCATGAGTGAGGTTGCCTTCAGCCGTTTTTTTAAACAACGTACTGGCAAAACGTTTATAGATACTTTAAATGAAATACGCCTGGGCAACGCATCAAGGATGCTGATTGATACCACTTATGGCATTAATGAAATTGCTTTTAAATGCGGCTTCAATAACATTTCCAACTTTAACCGCATTTTTAAAAAGAAAAAAGACTGTACACCCAAGGAGTTCCGGCAGGAATATAATGCCGAAGGAATACGGTCTTTTATCTGATCATTTTTTTACCGGCACTGTTTCTACGGGCCAGTCGTCTGTACGAAATAAATTTACCGGTAATCCTTCTTTGTTAAATAAATTGGGCATTGCCGTATTGCTAAAACCAAAGCGAACGGCAACGGGCTGTTTTACTTCTTTGGCCCAAACTACAATAGTGCTGCCATCAATTTTAATTTGTGCAGGTATAAAATTTTTATCGGCTCCGGCAATATAAAAATCGGTGGCAGTTGCTCCTTTAATCATTAATCCATTTGCGGCGTTGCTAAGGTGAATGCGTATTTTATCTTTTTCTATTTGCATAGATTGGTATAAGGGGCTGTTAGCATTTTTACTCGTTGCGCCGTAATTATTCATCAGCGCCAAATCCGCCAGTCTTTCCCCAACCTCTTTTTTCATTTTGGGATGAATGTCGTTTATGTTATCTACCAAATCGCTTGTTACCACCATGCCCGTTTTTTCAAGTGATAAAGATTTTGTCTGTGCTTCTCTCAACAATGCACAAATATTGGTGGTTTCGTAATTATAGGGGGCAATCTGCACAAAATAAAAGGGAAACTTGTCGTTCCATTGTTTACGCCAGCTTTTAATCATTGTGGTAAACAGGTGCTGGTAAGTTGCTGATGCACCGGTATTGCTTTCGCCCTGGTACCAAATGGCGCCTGCAATTTTAAAATTGGTTAATGGTGCAATGGTGGCATTATAATTATAGGCCGGTTTTACCGGCCACCATTTTGATTCTTTAAGCTGTTTTGAAGCAGCATTTAAAATACTGTCGTTTATTATTTCGTCTTCCGGCGTCCATACTTCTGCTGGTGTGCCACCCCAGCAGGCGCTTATCAGCCCGACGGGTAGTCTTGTTTGTTCATTTAATTTTTTGCCAAAGAAATAGGCGGCTGCGCTAAACCCTTTCATTGCTTCGGGGTTGCAAACTACCCATTCGGTCCTAACATCTTCCTGTGGAAAAGGCGATGAACTCCTGCCTATATGAAAAAAGCGAATTTGAGTATTGGTTGCTTTTTTTACTTCGTCTTCATAGGGCAGGCCCCACCATGTTGTCATTTCCATATTACTCTGTCCGCTTGCCAGCCACACTTCCCCAATTAAAACATCTTCAATTATAATGGTGTTGTAAGGGCCTTTAACGGTTATAGTGTGCGGGCCTCCGGCAGCCGGCGTTTGCAATGTTGTTTGCCATTTTGCATAACCGTCTCCTTCAGCCTTATAAGTTATCGTATCCCAACTGGTGGTAATGGTTATTTTTTCTTCCACCTCACTCCAGCCCCAGATTTTTACAGCGCTTTTTTGCTGAAGCACCATATGGTTGCTGTATACAGCGGGTAAAAAAACTTTTGCCTGTGTACTAATAATTGCAAAAAGGCAGGCAATAACAGTTATAACTCTTTTCATTATATCGCTTATTTATCGTTTTAAGGGGGTTAGTAAATACTCCAGCCCGTTTATTTTTATTTCATAAAGCGTTTGCAGTAAAATACCCAATTTCCCTTTGGGAAAACCTTTGCGGCTAAACCATTCCAGGTATGATACCGGCAGGTTACATAGCACCGTTCCTTTGTATTTTCCAAAAGGCATTTCCATTTTAACAAGCTGTAATAGTAATTCGCTATTGAATTGGCTTTGTTCTGTATTCAACATTGCTGCTTTAAAACATAAAGTTATTGTTTTACGGTTATTCACATTAAAGCAGGATTAATCCACTTAATAAATAATAGCAGTGGTTTATCTTTTTTATTAAACAATGTATAAGTACATTTATAAAACAATGCTGTTGCTTAATAAAATCCGCATCTGCATTAAACTTTTTTCACTCAGCCCATTCTAAATTCGCATGACAACTACTGTTACCAGCCCGTTATTTGAAGTGGTGAGCCGCCACGGTTTTGGAGATGTTTTATTAAACACATCCACGAATCAAAAAAGTTTACACGCAACCATTGCTATTAAGCCGGGTGATGTTATCAGTAAATTTCACGCAGGTGTTACACAATCATTTGCTACATATTTAACGGTGCAAACCGGCGTTGATACACATATTACACTGCAGCCCGAGTTTTTGCAATACATCAACCACAGTTGTAATCCCAATGTTTTCTTTAATACCACCAGCATGGAGCTGGTTTGTTTAAAGCCATTACAACCGGGTGATGAATTGACTTTCTTTTATCCAAGTACAGAATGGGATATGAGTCAGCCCTTTGTTTGTAATTGCCAGGATGCTGGTTGCCTGCAGCTAATTAACGGGGCTTTGCATTTAGACAAGTCAACTCTTTTAAAATATCATTTAACTGATTTTATAAAGCAACAGGCGGGTATTTAACTGTTGTTTGCTGCTGTAAAACATATGTCGTCAACTGCTTCTTTTTTGCCAATAATTCCGCTTGAAAAACTAAAAGTGTGGGTACTTGCCCCCAGCCTGCAAACCAACGACGCTAATATTGACTACTATTACGATTTTAGCCAGAGTATTGAAGAGTACACCAAAGTTTTTACTGAATTAAACATTAAATGGAAATGGCAGCCCGTAACCATGTGTGATTATGGGGCTGTTATTGAAAGCATTGCTACCGAAAAGAAGACCGGTGAATTTTTTCCTGTGGTATTGAATATTTGTGATGGTGATGAAGTGAATGGAACTCCGGGAATCTCTGTAGTGAAGTTGCTGAATGAAAAAGAACTGGTGTATACCGGCAGTGATGAATATTTCTATAACATTACTACTTCTAAAATACCCATGAAAGAAGCGTTTGATGCACATGGCGTACCAAATGCAAAATGGGAAGCCATAAAAGTAAGGGAACATTACACCAATGGAATATTTGGAAGATTAGGCACACCCATTATTGTTAAGCCTTCTGTAAGCGGCGGCAGCATGGGTGTGGGTATAAAAAATGTAGTAGAGAACAAAGCTGAACTAAATACACAGATAGAACAAATGTTTGACGGTTACCGGGGCTGGAATTTAGCTGCCGATGGTTTAATTGCCGAATCGTTTATAACAGGCCCTGAGTTTACGGTTTTAATTGTTGGCTCTTACAATAATCCTGAAACCGCAAAGGTTTATACACCGGTTGAGCGCATTTTTCATGCTTCATTGCCAGAAAAGGAAAAGTTTTTAAGCTTTGACCGTCTTTGGGAAATTTATGAAGATGAAGATGCGATGCCCAATGAAGAAAATTTTTATGAATATGCAGTACCTGGTACTGATTTAATTGATGCAATAAAAAAAATTAGCTGGGATGCATACGCTGCCTGCAAAGGCACGGGTTACACACGTGTGGATGTACGTATGGACTGCGTCACAAAAAAATTATATGTTTTAGAAGTAAATGCTCAATGCGGTTTAAGTGAAGATGAAAACTTTACTTCTATTGGTGCTATATTGCGGGTAAGTAATGAGTCATTTACCTCCTTAATTGTTGAAATTATTAACGACGCATTTTTACGATATTCTAAAAGAACCGCTACAGCATGAGAGTTTGTGTTTTAGAGCCAGACTATTCCACCACCGATGTTGATTATAAAAATTATGATCCGCCAAGGGATTTATCGCTGTTATTGCCTGATGATAAGGTTGATACGGTTTTCTTAAATAAACTCACCACATACAAACAGCTTAAAGAATTACAGAAAAAAAACTACGACATATTTGTAAACCTGTGCGAAGGTTATTTGGAGTGGGAGGTGCCCAGTATTGATGTTATTTACTCAATGGAGTTATTAAATCTTCCATTCACTGGCCCAACATCTGTTTTATACGATCCACCAAAAGAATTGATGAAGTATGTGGCGTATACTGAGGGAATTAATACGCCGGCTTATGCATTAGTTAACACAGTTGAAGAAGTTGAAAAGGAATGTGCTCATCTTAAATATCCCTTGTTTGTTAAACCACATAAAGCTGGTGACAGCCTCGGCGTGGACGAACATTCTCTAGTAAAAAATATTGATGAGCTGAAACTAAAGGTTGCGGCTATTATTAATGAATACGGACCATTGCTGGTGGAAGAATACATCAGCGGACGTGAGTTTACTGTAATGCTGGCAGCTAACGAAGATGGTAAAACTGTAACAGCTTTTAAACCGGTAGAATACATTTTTCCCGAAGGAAATAAATTTAAAACCTACGCATTAAAAACAAGTGAGCTGCACCCCAACGCCAACATTCCCTGTAATGATATTGCACTGGAGGCAAAGCTGAAAGATGCCGCCACACAAATATTCCGCAGCTTTGGCGGCGTAGGTTATGCCCGGCTGGATTTTAGGGTGGATGATAACAATAGCGTTTTCTTTTTAGAAATAAACTTTACCTGCTCTGTTTTTTATAAAGATGGTTACGAAGGCAGCGCCGATTACATATTGAAACATGATGGTTTTGGCCAGCAAAACTTCTTAAAACATATTATTGCAGAGGGTATTGCCCGCCATAAGCGCAAGCTCAAGAAGTATGTAATGAAGGGCAACTCCTCCGCCGGTTATGGTATTTTTGCCACCCAAAACATGCAGACTGGAGAGATAATTTTTAGGGGGGAAGAAATGCCACAACGCATTGTAACCCAACGGTATGTGCAGCAAAACTGGAACATTAAAGAAAAAGAAATATTTGCCAAATACGCTTATCCGCTTAGCGATGAAGTATATTTGCTGTGGGATGACAATCCCGGCGGATGGGCTCCGCAAAATCACAGTTGTAATGCAAATACCGGTTATGCCGGTTTAAATGTAGTTGCCTTAACACCCATTAAAAAGGGCGACGAACTAACCCTCAACTACGCATCCTTCCTGGATGAAAAAATGGAGCCCTTTAACTGCCGGTGTGGTGCTCCCAATTGCCGTGGCCTTATAACCGGAATTACCCATAATTCGGTTACAGAAAGAGAAAAGAAAGCTGCGCTTTAAACTAACCCAAATTCATTCGGTCTTAAACAGGCCCATTAAATTCTGAAAGTATTTGTCGTAACGGGCATTAGCTGCTGCATTAATGTAACTGCTACCCAAAACGATAAAACAGTAATTTAAGTAATAACGATTCTAAACCCGGAAGCTATGTCACGTTTTCAAATTTTAAAAAGCTTAATGCTGAAGCACCGCAGCCAGCTGGTGCTTACGTATATTTTATTCTCGTTGGAAATGCTGGGTGGCCTGTTGCGTCCTTTCTTTTTAGGTATGGCTATTAACGATTTAATGAAAGGCCGTTATGAAGGGCTGATAATTTTATCCGTAGCGCATGTTATTACTTTGTCTGTAGGCACGCTCAGGCACATGTATGATACACGTACTTACTCTGCCATTTATGTTAGCCTTGTTACAAAATTTTTAAGCCGCCGTATTTATCAAAAAGATGTTAGCAAGCTTAGTGCACACTCCACATTGGCAAGAGAGTTTGTCGATTTTTTAGAGTTTGATTTGGTGTATGTAATTGAAGCGGTGTATAATTTATTGGGTTCGTTAATACTGATGTTTTTTTACGATGCTAAAGTGGTAGGATTGTGCCTGGCTGTTTTGGTGCCTGTTGTTTTGCTTAGCAGAATGTATGGCAATAAAATGAAGCGGCTAAACAAAGTAAAAAATGATGAGCTGGAACACCAGGTAGATGTAATAAGAAATGGTAACACCAAAGAATTAAAGAAGCATTATAACAACCTCCGTTTCTGGCAAATTAAAATCAGTGATCAGGAGGCCTTTAACTATGGCTTTATGGAATTGCTGGTAATGATTGTGCTGGGAGCCAGTCTATTACTTACTTACAAAACAAGCGGCACAGAAATTTTAGCCGGTAATGTAGTGGGTATTTTCTTTTATGTATCCAATTTTGCAAAAGGGCTGGAAACTATTCCTTACATGGTACAGCGTCTTACTTCATTAAGTGATATTACAAGAAGGATTGAGCTGCAGGTGGATGATATGCCGGAGGACAACAATGGACTATCTCCAATAAAACCACAAAAAGAAATGAAGGAACTGGCTGCTTAATAAAACTGCTATTCTTCATCTCTCTTTACTACTAAATACCAGTTATTCTCCAGCGGTAAATAACCATACTCATAACAATAAAAATAAGTTCGGCCATCTTTGGTGCTGTACAAATGGGTGTGGTATTTAAATGCAAAGCCTTTTTCAATCAGTTTGTCTTTACTAATATTGGCCGTCGGTTTTCCTTTGGTTAACAGGCTTTCTAGAATACGGCGGTTTTTGCCCAAAGCGTTGTTTACGTTGCGTACAAAATTATTGGCAGCGCTTTTTAAATCGTTGTTATAAGCTGCACGGCAATAGTCGTCACAAAATTTTTTATCGCTTCGTCCTTTTAAGATTTTGCCGCACTGTTGGCAGGTTTTTTCTTCTGTAAGCTTTGGCATACAATGATTTTACTGTTTAAGATAGTATTTATTATCATAAAACAACCGTTTACATACGGTTATATCAGTAAGCAAGCACATAAGCTCCGGCTCTCGCTTTCTGGCCGTTGCATCTTTGTCCCGTCAATCCGGAATAACCGGAATATTAAATCAACAGCACGGCTTTAAAAATCAGCACGGCACAAATTTTAAAACTATGTACGCATTAAAAAACAAAGTGCAGTTAATTGGGAACCTGGGTAAAGCGCCAGAAGTAAAAAACACCGAAAACGGTACTAAAATGGCACGGTTCAGTATGGCCACCAACGAAACCTATACAGGCCGT
The DNA here is from genome assembly GCA_044225995.1 of Ferruginibacter sp. GTDB lineage: Bacteria > Bacteroidota > Bacteroidia > Chitinophagales > Chitinophagaceae > Ferruginibacter. The sequence continues at coordinate 20,699 of JBGAHV010000024.1, forward strand.
ACCGGTCGTAAAGAAACACAAACCACCTGGCACAATGTGGTGGCCTGGGGTAAAGTGGCAGAAATTGCAGAGAAGTTTTTAACTAAAGGAAAAGAAGTTGCCATTGAAGGCAAATTGGTTAACCGCACTTACACAGATAAAGATGGTGTTAAGCGCTATGTTACGGAAGTGCAGGTAAATGAGTTGTTGTTGATTGGTGGAGAAAAACCTGCAGCATAAATTTTAAATAACGAATGGCGAATATCGAATGTTGGTTTACTCATAAAGCGGGGGCTTTAAAACATTTGGTATTCGCCATTCGTAAGTTTGATATTTTTACACCCGATACTTACTATGCAAAATATAGAACGCAATGAAATATTCGACCTTGCCTACCGCTTTGTTACCGAAACAAGCGAAAATATTTTTCTTACCGGTAAAGCTGGTACCGGCAAAACCACTTTTTTAAAATACCTGCGGGATAATGCCACCAAAAATATTGTAGTGGCGGCACCCACAGGCGTGGCTGCTATTAATGCAGGCGGAGTTACGCTGCACAGTTTATTTCAATTACCGTTTCACCCATTTCTGCCTACAAAAAATAATAAAGAAGAATTGCTGGGCAAGCTGCGGCAAAACAGGCAAAAACTTCAGCTGCTGCGTAAAATGGAACTGCTGGTTATTGATGAAATTAGTATGGTGCGTTGCGATACGATGGATGCCATTGATACAATTTTAAGAAGTGTGCGCCGCAATTACGATGTTCCTTTTGGGGGTGTGCAATTATTGTGCATTGGTGATTTATTTCAGCTGCCACCTGTTGCACAAAACCAGGAGTGGAATATTTTAAGTGAGTATTATCAGTCGCCATTTTTTTTCGACAGCCATGCTGTAAAAGAACAAACGCCTTTATTAATTGAGCTGAATAAAATATATCGCCAAAAAGAAGACAGCTTTGTACGCCTGTTGAATAAGGTACGCACCAACAGTATGGATGCAGATGATTTTGAAGACCTGCACATGCGTTATATTCCCAGCTTTTATGCTGCTGGTGATGATAAATACATCACACTTACCTCTCACAACAACCAGGCAGACAATATTAACCAGCAGCAATTAAACCGGCTTAACACGCCGCCATTTACTTACAATGCTATTGTAGAAAACGATTTTCCTGAAAATATGTACCCGGCCGAAGCCAGCCTTGTGTTAAGGGAAGGTGCGCAGGTAATGTTTTTAAAAAATGATGTTATAGCAAGAAGATATTTTAATGGAAAAATTGGTGTGGTAAAATCGTTAAGCAAAGAAAAAATAATTGTGGAATGTGATGGCGAAGAAATTTATGTTGGCATGGAGGTTTGGGAAAACAGCCGCTATAATCTTAACCGTACTGATGGGAAATTAGAGCAGGAAACGCTGGGAACATTTACTCAATACCCATTGCGTTTGGCGTGGGCCATTACCATTCACAAAAGCCAGGGCCTTACATTTGAAAAAGTGATGATTGATGCTGCTGCTGCATTCAGCAGCGGGCAGGTGTATGTTGCACTAAGCCGTTGCACTAGCTTAGAGGGTATTGTGCTGTTGAGTAAAATTCCACAAAGCGCTATTACCAGTAACGATAATGTAGTAAAGGGCCAGCAATCGCTGCAGCACAAGGGTTCGTTGGCAGACCGTTTTGCCGGAGCCAGGCAATTATTTACACAGCAACTTTTAGAAACACTTTTTTCTTTTACCGAAATAGAAGAAACAGCTGCTTTGCTGCACTATCAAATAAAACATCATGCTGATAAACTAAATACAGGTGCTTTACAATGGATTGAAAATCTGCAGCTTCATTTTGCCGCCAACAAATCGGTTGGTTTAAAATTTATTGGGCAGGTTGCTTTGTTAATGAAAGAAGAAGGTATTATAGAAAAAAATGTAGCCCTGCAAAAAAGAATAAGCGATGCTGCCAATCATTTTGTACCAAAGCTGGAAGGTTATTTAAATGATATCAAAAATCATTCTTTGTTTACCGAGCATAAAGAAGCAGCCACACCCATTAACGAACGTTTAAATGAAATGACGCTGGCTGTTTACAACAGCAGCTATTATTTGCAATATTGCAAACAACCATTTTCTGTTACTGGTTTTTTGCAGCACAAATTAAAATATGCATTGCCTAAGTTTAATCTTAGTTGTTACGCAGCAGCTAAAAAACAAACAGGTTATACTGGTGATGTACCCAATGCTGAATTATTTAACACCCTTAAGCGCTGGAGAGATATGGTTTGTGCTGATGAGGGGCTTGCCGTGTACATGGTAGCCAACCAAGCAACACTTACGGAGCTTTGCACCTACCTGCCGCTAAATAAAAAAGATTTAATGCAGATAAGTGGTTTTGGTAAAGCCAAGAGCGAAAAATATGGCGATGATGTTTTACATGCCATTGATAGTTATTGCCAGCAATACGGTGTTAAAACAAACATGGCAGAAAAAATATTAAACCCTAAAAGAGAGCGAAAGGAAAAAAGCAGTATACCAAAAGTTGATACCAGGCTCGTGTCTTTTGAATTATATAAATCGGGTAAAACAATTGACGAAATTTGTACAGAACGAAATTTTGTAAAAACCACCATTGAAGGACACCTTGCGCATTACATTGCAGAGGGTCAAATAAATATTGATGATTTGGTGAGTAAACAAAAACAGCAGTTGATAAAAGATGCGGTAGCAATTCATGGTTCGTTAAGCCATAAAACTTTAATTGATAATCTGCCAAAAGATATTGGCTATGGAGAAATTAAAATGGTGCTTGCTGCGGGGCTAAAATAAAAAAGCAGACATTGAAGTCTGCTTAAAATTTTTTTGATTGTATTCTATCTTCCAAAATCATCCTGTACTCTTACAATATCGTCTTCATCGCTTGGGTTAGCAGCATCTGTGTGGCGCCAAATTTCTGCAACAATACCCCATTCGCCGGGAAGTCCAATTAAACGGTGGCGTTCTCCCTGTTTTAATTGTATAATGTCGCCAATACCTAAATGGGTTGTGTCTTTTTCTGTATCATTATCACTAGTTACAACACCCGCTACGCCACCAATCAGTTTCCATATTTCTGCACGGCGGTGGTGGTATTGCCAGCTTAATCTTTTTTCAGGAGCCACCACTAAAATTTTAGGGCTTAACTTCCCCGATATATTTAGTTCTTCTTTTGTAAGATGAGGGAAGTATAAAGCAATAAATTTTTCGGCTTCATTTTCATCAATTACAAAAAAGCCGCCCCACGGACGTGTAGTATCTTTTTTGTCAACAGCTAAATTTTTTGCTGTTAAATAAGCTGATACTTTTTCAAAAACTTCTTCTTTGGTGGTAGATGTATTAAAGTTAAGGTTCATTTTAAAAATTTTATACTTAACGCCTATTTATACATTTTATTTTTAAAAATATTCTATCTGCCCATGAACACCATTAGTATTTGTACATCACTTGGATTTACCCCGCTTATGCGGCTTGCCTGCCCTAATGTTCTTGGTTTTATTTTTTTAAATTTCTGCTTTGCTTCTGTTCCTAGAGAAATTAATTTTTCATAATCGAAGTTTTCGGGAATTACCAGGTCTTCTAATTGGCTCATTTTGGCAACGAGTTCTTTTTCCTTTTCGATATATGTGTCATACTTTAATTGTATTTCTGCCTGTTCTAATTCTTCATTAGTAAAAGTACTCAGGGCGTCTTTTAGTTTTGGCAGATTTCCCATCATAGCTGCAATACCAATCATAGGCCGCAATATAAGCTGTGCTGCTTTTTGTTTTAATACTAACGGCGATGATTGAACGCTTTCTAAAAAAACATTTGCATCTTCTGGCTCCAGCGTAATATTACTCAGAATGTTTTTTATGATTGCAACGTTATTTTCCTTGTTTCGCACCGCCGCCATTCTTTCCTGTGAGGCTAAACCAAGCCTGTAGCTCATTTCTGTAAGGCGCAAATCTGCATTATCCTGCCGTAACAAAGTCCTGAATTCTGCCCGGCTTGTAAACATTCGGTAAGGCTCATCGGTTCCTTTATTAATCAAGTCATCAATAAGAACTCCAATGTAAGCTTCACTTCTTTTTAATACCACGGCCCCCTGTTCTTTTGCTTTTTGATGAGCATTAATACCTGCCATTAAGCCCTGACAGGCCGCTTCTTCGTAACCAGTAGTTCCGTTTATCTGACCTGCAAAAAACAGATTTTCAATCAGTTTGGTTTCCAAGCTAAATTTTAACTGTGTAGGCGGAAAGTAGTCGTATTCTATTGCATACGCTGGCCGGAACATTCTGCAGTTTTCAAAACCTGGAATTAGTCGTAACGCTTTATGCTGCACCTCTTCTGGTAACGAAGAAGAAAAACCATTAACATATATCTCTATGGTATTAAACCCTTCAGGTTCCACAAATAGCTGGTGTCGGTCCCTGTCGGCAAAACGGTTTATTTTGTCCTCTATACTTGGGCAGTATCTTGGGCCCGCTCCTTGTATCCTGCCTTGAAACATAGGGCTCTTATCAAAACCTGTTTTCAATACATCGTGTACATCCTGGGTTGTATAAGTAACCCAGCAGCTTTTCTGCTGGCCGGGAGTAATTTTTTTAGTAGGTAAATAACTAAAACCTACAATTTCTTCATCTCCCTTTTGCTCCTCCATTTTAGCATAGTTCAGACTGCGGCCATCAATTCTTGGAGGCGTGCCGGTCTTTAGTCGGTCACTTTCAAAACCAAGGCTTACCAATTGTTCTGTTATGCCTGTAGCCGCTTTTTCAGCCATACGGCCGCCGCCCAACTGCTTTTCACCAATATGTATAATACCATTTAGAAAGGTACCATTTGTCAGTACTACGGACTTCGCCTTTATTTTATGGCCTAATCCCGTTGAAACCCCGTAGATACGGCCATTTCTTATCAGCAGGCCGTTTACCATATCCTGATAAAAGTCCACATTGAGGGTTCTTTCCAGCATTTCTCTCCATTTGGCCGCAAATAACATCCGGTCGCTCTGCACCCTTGGGCTCCACATTGCCGGGCCCTTACTTCTATTGAGCATTCGAAATTGAATCATGCTTTCATCACTAACTATACCGCTGTATCCTCCCATTGCGTCTATTTCCCTCACGATTTGGCCTTTGGCAATGCCCCCCATTGCTGGATTACAGCTCATTTGGGCAATGGTTTGCATGTTCATGGTTATCAACAACACTTTGCTGCCCATATTAGCGGCAGCGGCGGCGGCTTCACATCCTGCATGGCCAGCGCCAACTACAATTACATCATATTCTGGAAACATGGTTGCAAAGGTAACGAGGCTATTTTTTTAACGAAAGTTAAACCCGTTGGGTTCCACGTGAAAAAGGGTAACCGGGTTTTTTCACGTGGAACATCATTTGCGGAAGTACAATTTGAGTAGCCGATCTTCTTGAAACCGCATCTCACTTTTTTGAGAAGCTGTCTTATCCATATACCCGCAGAGGTGCAAAGCCCCATGAAAAACAACCCTGTGTAATTCTTCTTGTATAGTCTTCCTTAATTTATTTGCGTTGTCCCGCACACGGTCAACACTAATGTAAACCTCACCGTAAACTTGTTTAGGGTCAGAAGAAAGATCAAACGTAATTATATCGGTGTAATATTTATGCCTAAGGTGACGACTGTTGATCTCAAAGAGGTACTCATCGTCGCAAAAGATATAATTAATGCTTTGGAGCTTTTTATTATTGCGTCTAAAAATTGTTGGTACAAAGGCTTTTAATCTCTTTCGTTCTCTTAGAGTTATATTGTTTACCAGGAAAAAGAAGTGTACTTGCATGTATTTCTAAATTCGAAATTATTGAACTAAATCGAATGAATATTTTTGCATTATAAAAGTAAAATGGAAATAAAACTATCCGAGCTTAAAACAGGAAGTAAGGCATACATACGGCATTTTGAGAATGATGAAATCTTTTTGAAGTTAATGGAGATGGGCTGTTTGCCTGGCGAAGAAATCGTTGTGGACCAGGTTGCTCCGTTGGGTGATCCGGTTTCCATTATTGTGGCTGGATATACACTTAGTTTGCGGTTGAATGAAGCAGAAAAAATATGGGTAGAAATAATTTAATTTATTAATTTCTGTATATCAAGTAAAAAGAATGGATATTGGTTTATATTTTGGATCCTTTAATCCTATACATATTGGCCATCTTATTATTGCCTCCCATTTTGCCAATAATACCAAACTCGATCAAGTTTGGTTTGTGGTTTCGCCCCAAAACCCTTTTAAGACACCTGCCTCACTTCTAAATGAATATCAGCGCCTTCATTTATTAAATATTGCAATTGAAGGTGAAACTAAATTAAAAGCAAGCAGTGTAGAATTTAAGTTGCCTAAGCCCTCGTATACAATAGATACCATTGCTTACTTAACTGAAAAATACCCCTCACATTCATTCTCTATAATAATGGGTAGTGATGGATTTCTTAATATCAACAAATGGAAAAACTTTGAAACGCTTATTAAATATTACCCTTTCTATATTTATCCCCGGCAGGGCTTTGATATTACCGAAACCTATGGAGCCAATATTACTATTGTTTCTGCTCCACTATTAGAAATTTCCAGCACAGGAATACGAACAATGATAAAAGAAAAAAAATCAATTAGATTTCTAGTACCCGACGTGGTAAAAGAAGAAATTGATAAAAATAATTATTACAGGTAATTTTTGTGCTTACTAATTGCAAAAGCAATAATTTGTATTTTACATTATTCCTACTAGTAAATGTTGAAACAAAGCAAACGATATTTTGGATATTTATTAAATCCTCTTGAATTATTGCGAACAAAGAGGGTTTTACAAGTAAACCCCACCGCTCCGGCAAAACGCGAAGAACCGGAAACTGTAAAAATTTTAGTGTACGATTACGATAGTGTGGGGTCAGAAATAAAAAGTTTTACAGAAGTTCCTCCTTGTTACACATTTAAAACATCTCCAAAAAACACATGGATTAATGTAGACGGCCTGCGTAAATCTGATGTAGATCAGCTGTGTCTTCATTATGGCGTTCACCCTCTTATCACTGAAGATATTTTAAGTCTTGGTCAGCGGCCTAAAATGGATGATATAGAAGGTATTTTGTTTTGCCTTCTAAACATGTTATACTTCAATGAAAAAGACTCTGCTGTTGAAACAGAACAGATAAGTATTGTTTTGGGCGATGGTTTTGTTATTAGCTTCCAGGAAGATGCTACAAGAGATGTTTTTAACCCCTTGCGTGAAAGGCTAAAATTTAACAGCAGCAAAGTAAGGCAGCATAAATCCGATTATCTTTTTTATTCCTTAATAGATTTGATTGTAGATAATTATTTTGTGGTAATGGAGAAGCTGGGAGAAAAAATAGAAAGTCTTGAAGAAGATATTGTACGAAACGCCAACACAAGAACCCTTGCAAAAATTAATCTGCTCCGCAAAGAAATGATTGTTTTGAAAAGGAGTATTGCCCCGGTAAGAGAGCTGATAAGCGGTATTTTAAGAAGCGAAAGTGAACTTATTGAAGAGCGAACTGAAAAATATTTTAAAGATGTTTATGATCATATTATACAGGCAAATGATCTTGCTGAAAACTATCGTGATATGATGATGAACTTAAATGACCTTTACCTCAGTAATGTAAACTTAAAAATGAACGAGGTAATGAAGGTAATGGCTGTTGTAACGTGTCTTCTTGCTCCTGCCACGGTAATTGGTGGAATTTTCGGAATGAACTTTGAAAGAATCCCCTTGCTGCATAATCAATGGGGCTTTTTTATTTCCGTTGGACTGATGTTGTTCATTCCGCTTGTTATGCTCAGGATATTCCGCAAAAGAGGCTGGTTTTAATTACTCTCCTTGGGTCTTTTATAAATAGGTACTGTGCTGCATGGCTCTCCATACATTATACTTTTTGCAACGGGCCGTAACTTTTGTGTAATACTGACATAAGCGGCTTCTGGAATTTTTATTTCACCACAACCTTTAATTACGAGTCGCTGGTCGTTATATTGAGATGCGTCAATTGACTCTATATTTCTAATCAGAAGGTGTTGTGCTGCCTGCTCAGGGCTACCAAAAAAAACAGATTTTGCAACAGGTTGTATACTGCTTGCTACAAGCATATAAGCCCACATTGGGATAATAGCGTCGGCAGAGCATAAAACAGCCACGTTTTTATTCTCATACTTACTTGTTTCCATTTTTTTAAGAGCTTCTCTAAAATCCTTTTCCTTTAAAATAAGCTCCATAAATAAATAGTCCTTCAAATCAAAAACAACAATTTCATCCTTTGGAAAAAACTCTTCCAGGTCAATTGTTATTATCCCGCTTTCGGCAACTTTATTTATAAATTCTCCGTCCATACTACAAAATTAGCACTTTGGCTAAGGCCAAAAAAGTGCCCATTCTTCTTTTTCTGCTTTGCGCAAATTAAAACGCCCCGGAAATTCCGGGGCGTTTTATAAGTATTTCAGTATTTCTTCTTAGAAATATTTACTTCTGCTGTCTTTAATTGTAGCCTGGTTCTTTAAACCTTCAAACCAACCAGCAGCAGTTTGAGCTTTTAAAGAATTAAAACGCTGGCTTTGTTGTTGTGCCGCAGCATCCGGAGTATCTGCTGGTTTAGTACCAATTGCATTTACTTTGATTACAAAAACACCCATTGTGCCCGCAAATGCCGGGGAAGCTTTGGTTTGATACTGTTTATTAAATGAAGCTCCTATTACTTTTGGTTCCATTCCCAAATTCTGTATTATTTGGCTATTGAAAGTAATGGAAGAATCTGCTCCGGCGGTTTGTACTTGCTTATTATATGCCGCAGCCGCACTTTCCGGTGTTGGGTTTGCGCCCAGTTTCTTGATAATAATTTCTGCCTTTTTCTTATTCCTTATTACTCCTTCAACCATTGGCCTGGCAGCTGCGGCGCTCTGTACGCCTTCATCTTCAATTTTATCAACACTTGCTACCACATATACATCATCTATATTAAACGGCTCACTAATATCCCCTTTGCTTGCCTCAAATGCCCAGCGCACCAGCTGCCGGGCATCCTGGAACTGACCAATCCTGTAGTCATTTTCCTTAACTATATTGGGCCAAATTACTTTTTGTAATCCCGTCTTTGCAATGTAAGCCTCAAATTCTTTTGCATTTTTTTGAGATGATAACTTTGTAGCTTCTAAATTAGCTTTATTAAAAGTTTCCGGACTGGCAGTTATTTCCCTTTGTAAAAAGGCAATCTTATATTTAGGACTGCTTCCTTTTGTTCCCATCGCTTCAATTACATGATAGCCATACGGGGTTTTAACGATACCCCTTGAACCAGCAGGCTTAGTAAACGCAAACTCATTAAATTCAGGCATCATTTCTCCATAAGAAAAGCTTTCATATAAGCCACCCTTATCCTTACTTCCCTGGTCGCTGCTAAACTGCTTTGCCAATGCTGAAAAATCTGCACCAGCATTAACAGCAGCCAACAAACTATCTGCTAATTTTTTTGCAGTGCTGTCATCACGTAATGGCTGACCGGTTTGCAGATCATTTAATGCAATTAATATATGTCGTGCCTTTGCACTGTCTGCTGTTACTTTACTTCCTAAGTATTTTGCCAAAGCAACATTTCCATTATCAATGTATGGGCCATAAACAGTACCCACCGGCAGTTTAATAATGGTATCTGAAGCAGAAGATTTAATCTGAGCCTTAGAAACATAGTTACTGTCAAAAGAAGCGCCGTTCCTTGTTAAAAATGCCGCTGTATTACTTTCTTTTTCAAAATCTGCTTTTAATGAACCAATAGCGTCTTTTGCAGCTGCAGTATCAGCGGCACTGGGGTTTTGGCTGAATGTTACATAAGATATCATTCTGCCTGCCTCCTGTTTAAATTGGTTTTTATGCTGGTTAACGTAATCGCTGATTTCTGCATCAGATACTTTTATTGTACTGTCGCTTATTTCACCGTAAGAAATAAAAGCATAACTGATATTAGCAAAGTTCTTGGTATCCGCATTATCCTTTTCCTGCATCCATGATGGATAGTAAGCACTGGAATTTAATAGTGCAAAATATTTTCCTGATACACTTCCCAGGCGCTGAGGTTGTGTAATCTGGTTATCCATGTTATCTGCCTGCTCACCTTTAGCCTTTTTAATAATATTAATTGCATTCAGTACTTTGGCCGGGTCAATTTTTCCGTCGGGACCTACCATGCTTTTATCCTGCATTAAAGGATTAGAAGCATCATTACTATATAATATAGCCGTTAATTCTTTTCCTGTAAAATCAATACCCAGCTTATCAGCTTCGCCATAAAAAATAGCTTCATTCACCACCTGGTTCCATACCTGCTCACGAACCTGATCATTATTAGGTGCCTGGCCTGATTGCTGCGCCTGCTGCTTTGCCATGTCATAAGCGTAATTATAACGCTTATCAAAAGCATCTTTTTCAATAGCAGCACCATTTACTTTACCTACACTGCTGGATAGTGAACTAAAGAAACGGCTTCCCCCAGATCTTGCATCCATTAATAAAAAACCAATTAAACTCAACGCAATTACTGCAATCACAATTGCAGCTCCTTTGTCACGGATTGTTTGAATAATTTGCATATTTCCTCTTTTAAAAAATCAGGACGGCAAAAATAGGGGAAAAACAGATATTAACATCTAATTTTTGGTGGTTGGCACAGGCTAAAATTTAGCGTACATAAGCCTTTTGAGCCACCACAGCAGATTACAGCTAAAATATTATCCACATAAATAAGCTTGCATATTTTTTAAACACTCACTTGTTAATAAAGCTCATTTACTGTTAATAAACCTGAATTTCTAATTTTCAACTGCTGGATATTTTGTGATTAAAACTGATCGTCTTTAATAAATCTCTCAAAACATGTAAACTCGGTACATTTTATCACACCTGAATTAACAGCCTTTTTATAAAAACGGGTTCATAATTTTTTCCGCAGGCATTTTTATTAACCGGTGTTTATAATTACTTGCATTGGTATATTACTATTCAGTCTCAACAGGCATCTTATAAATATCATAACAAAAAATAACAATGTTAATTACCAGTGAATGCCTGTGTACAAGCAAAACAATTTAATTTTACATCAGCCTCAAAAAAAATTCTTTACACTTATTAACATACATAATAGTAATAGGTGATTATATAAATACTAAGTATTAATACATATTATGGCAGATATCAACAGTGCAAAAGCAAATTTAACCGCCGCCGGGTTTTTGGATATTGACATTGACCCCACGCTGGATTTGTTTGCAGAAATAGAACGGCTGAAAAAAGAAAAGAACGCCATCATCCTGGCGCATTATTACCAGGAGCCGGATATACAGGATGTGGCCGATTACATTGGCGACAGCTTGGGTCTTGCTCAAAAGGCAGAGAAAACAGATGCTGATATTATTGTTTTTGCCGGCGTGCATTTTATGGCGGAAACTGCCAAGATACTAAACCCCACTAAAAAGGTGCTGCTGCCCGATTTAAAGGCCGGTTGCAGTTTAAGTGACAGTGCACCGCCAGCACTGTTTAAACAGTTTAAAGACAAGTATCCTGACCATTTAGTGATAACCTACATTAACTGCAGTGCCGGTATGAAAGCCTTAAGCGATATTATCTGCACCAGCAGCAATGCACAAAAAATTGTAGAAAGCCTGCCTAAAGACCAGAAACTGATTTTTGCGCCGGATAAAAACCTTGGTGCCTTTATAAACAAACAAACCGGCCGCAATATGGTTTTATGGAATGGCGCCTGTATGGTGCATGAAATATTCAGCCTGGAAAAACTGCTGAAACTGAAAATACGCCACCCTAAAGCAAAAGTGGTGGCACACCCGGAATGTGAAGACCCTATTTTAGCACATGCCGATTATATTGGCAGCACCACCGGTATTTTAAAATTTACTGAAAAAGATGAAGCCACCGAATTTATTGTGGTTACAGAAACCGGCATACTGCACCAGATGCAAAAGAACAGCCCACACAAAACATTTATACCAGCGCCACCGAATAACAGCTGCGCCTGTAACGACTGCCCACACATGAAACTGAATACACTGGAAAAACTATACCTGTGCATGGAATATGAACAGCCGGAATTAGTAATGGATGAAGCGCTGCGTATTGCTGCAAAGAAACCGATTGACAGGATGCTGGAGATAAGTGCAAAATATGGATTGTAATTGTTTGAAGCTTTATTCAAGATTTTTTTCTGGGGGAGATTCTTATCTTTTTCTTGATAAATATTTAAGAAGCTGCTGTTAACCTGTAAATATACAAGGACCCTATCACCGCTTCCAAAACGCCGCAATCCTCTCCTTCACATTCTGCCTTATGTTCATGTAAAACAAATTAATATCGCCTACATGAAAATTCTTTTTAGTAAAAAATATTTTACCAAACACATTAGGCTTGCAGGTCCACAGCACATTATTATGTACCTGTGCATTTACAGCATGCGGCACCAGCTTATTAAATTTAAATAATACCCCGCCGTTATTTTCAGAGGATGAAACACGGACAGTATCACCCGTCCAGCTCAATGGATTTACTACAACTGCTTTAAATGTTTCTTTTGCCACAAAATTCGGTTCGGTATAGCCACTTTTAAAAGTACGCCAGCTAACAATACAACCTGTGCTGCTGGCATCTTTACATGCTGGTATAGTGGCGAAATAATTTTGAGGTACCGGCATACCAATAGTATAAGCACAAACCAATTTGTTTTGTAAAGGCTTTCCTTCAAAAAATTCTTTTAATAAACGGGCCGCATGTTTTGTACCCTGGCTGTGACCGGCAATAATTACAGGACGCCCATTGTTGTAATGTTGTAAATAAAAATCAAACGCAGCTTTTACATCTTCATAAGCAATTTCAAATGCAGTATCTGCCGCTTTTTCATCAGTAAAAAAAGCTCTTATATGCGCCTGCCTGTAACGGGGCGCAAACACACGGCATTGTTCATTAAACACACTGGCCTGGTATAAAATAGTGCTGTAGTCTGTTTTAGCATTAATAACGGCATCATCAATGGGTGCATTCCAGCGCACATCATCTTTTGCTGTTAGCGTGGTAGGGTGTATAAAAAAAACATCAACAGAAGAATCTTTTACAAAACCCTTTCGCAAAGGTTTGGGCACACTGTCTGCTGGATCTTTTTTCCATGGATGCGCCGCCCAGTAATGAAGATCACCATAATCAGGTTTACTATCATTACTTATAAAATTATATTCCGGCAATGATGCATAATTTTTTTTACTGCAGGATGCAACTGTCATCAATAACAGAAACAGTAAAAAGTTATACGCAATACTTCGCTGTGACCAATAAGTTTTGTATTTTTTCATTCTGAAACTAAAACGATTGCCTGTTTATAAAAGCTAACAGGTTTTCCTAAACCTAAAATTAAAAGTATATGGCCATTCCATCAGTTGATTTAGCAGAATTTTTAAGCGGCGACCCCAAACGGAAAGCAGCTTTTGTGCAGGACCTGGGCAAGGCTTATGAGGAAGTAGGATTTGTTGCTGTTAAAAACCATGGCGTGCCCGATGAACTGATTGCAGATTTGTATAAATACGTGCAGGAATTCTTTTCATTGCCAAGTGAACAAAAAAAGAACTACGAAATACCCGAGCTCGCCGGTCAGCGGGGCTACACCAGTTTTGGTAAAGAACATGCGAAAGGAAGCGATGCCCCCGACCTGAAAGAATTTTTCCAGTATGGCCAAATACCACGTGATAATTATAAAGAAGAAGAATACCCGCCAAATGTGCAGGTAAATCAAATTCCGGCCTTTAACCCTACTATGGAAGCGGCGTACAGGGCTTTTGAAAAAAGCGGCACTGCTTTATTGCAGGCCATTGCTTTGTATTTGGGTTTAGATGAACACTATTTTGATAACTATGTATACAATGGTAATTCTATTCTCCGCTCTATACATTATCCGCCCATCACATCAGAACCCAGGAGCGCCATACGTGCAGAGCAACACGAAGACATCAATCTTATTACATTATTAGTTGGCGCTTCTGCAGATGGCCTGCAGATACTCACCAAACAAAATGAATGGGTGGGTGTAACCAGCCTGCCCGAACAAATTGTGGTGAATGTGGGAGATATGCTGCAACGCCTTACTAATAACAAACTCCGCAGCACCACACACCGTGTGGTAAATCCTCCAAGAGAATTGTGGCACACTTCCCGTTTCTCTATTCCTTTTTTCCTGCACCCAAAAAGCAGCATGAGTTTGCAGTGCCTTAACAGCTGTATTGATGCAGCACACCCTAAAGCATATGAAGACGCCACCGCTGGTGAATACCTGGACGAACGATTAAGAGAAATTGGCTTAAAAAAATAACACCTAAAAACAAAATATGAAACTGTTAAAAACAATTTTACTCGCTGCTGTTATTGTAAGCGTTGTTTCCTGCAAAAGCAAAAATGCTTTGGCGTTTAATGATAAGCTTGTTGGCATACAACACGAGTTGCTTGATAAGGTAAACAAAATGCAGGGCGATACCACATCTGATGCTGCAGCCAAATTAAAAGGTGTGCAGGATCTTGCACGGCAAAAACTAACAGAGATAAAAGCGATGGCCACACCCGAGGGCGGCGAAGGTTTTAAAGAAGCTATGCAAAAAGATATAAGCGGCATAATTGATACTTACGATATACTCCTGAAAATTGTGAGTGCTAAAGAAGATGAAGAAAAGATTGCTCCGCTGAAAGAAGAGTTTAATAAGTGGCAGGAAAAACTTGAAAAGCTGGACAATGAAGTGCAGGAAGAACAACGGAAATTTGCCAAAGCAAATAACATAATGCTAAAACCACAATAAGATTATTTTTTAAAAGAGAAAATGTAACGATTCATCAGCTTGAAATTACTGCGGCACATCCCCTTTTTACGCAACGTGTTTACGTACACCATTACGGCCTTTGGCGGACCGCAGGGTCATATGGGTATGATGCTGAAAACATTTACTGAACGAAAGCACTACGTAACAAAGGAGGAGCTGATGGAGTACAACTCGTTTTGCCAGTTGTTGCCCGGCGCATCCAGCACACAAATATTAACACTTATTGGTTATAAGCGTGGCGGTGTACCGCTTGCTGTTATTACACTCATCATCTGGATACTGCCCGCCAGTATTTTAATGGGCGCCCTTTCTTTTTTAGTTACAAAAATTGGAAAAGACAATTTAAACACCAGCATCTTTCAGTTTGTACAACCCATGGCTATTGGCTTTTTAGCTTATGCCGCTTTCAAAGCATTTAAAATTTCTGTAAACAACCTTATTACACAAATTATAATGCTGGTGAGCATGGCGCTTATTTATTTTTTATTTAAGTCGCCCTGGGTTTTTCCTTTACTCATTGTGGCCGGAGGAGTTGTTACCAATTTCAGCAGCAAACGTATTCCCGAAAATACAGTGGTAAAACCAAGGCATTTTCGCTGGACCAACATTTGGTTGTGGGCGTTGATTTTTATTGTGGCCGGGGTAATGAGCGAAACTGCACGCAAGCAACATTGGGAAAACCGCAAGGCTTTTAACCTGTTTGAAAGCAATTACCGCTTTGGCAGTTTTGTATTTGGTGGCGGTGATGTATTAATTCCACTGATGCTAGACCAGTATGTGGCGAGGCCGAATGCACCCAAGGTGATAGAAAAAAACCAAAACGTAATACGCATAGAAAAAGAAGAGCTGCTTACCGGGGCAGGAATGGTAAGAGCCATACCCGGGCCTGTTTTTTCCATTGCATCTTATACTGGAGGCCTGGCGCTTAAAAAAGAAGGACCGGAAAAAATTGCTGGGCTGTATTGTTGGCACTCTCTATCTTTTACCCAGTATTGCTGGTGCTTTTTTTCTTTCCCGTTTGGCAGTATTTAAATACGGTGGTGTACCGGGCGCTGGCCGGCATTAATGCGTGTGGTGGTGGGTATTATGTGGGCGGCCACGCTATATCTTTTAAAAGATGTTTCTGTAGCCTCTTTCACCATGCACAGCCTGCTGAACATTGCTGTAATCACGGGTGCATTTTTATTGCAACTTACAAAAATTCCCCGCCATTTATTGTACTCTTTTGCCTGGTGTTGGGCTGGGTGTTTTAAGAAATATAATTTTGCTCGTAATTCTTGCGGATAAATTTATTACTCTTCCGTCTATTAGCGCCCATATTTGTTTAAAAGACGGGTTGCTTTACACTGCCGTAAAAAATATTTTCTTTCTTGTTTGCCTGTAATCAAAATATTTTCGCTATTAAGCACAAAAGAAATTTTCATATCAATACCGCACCACATGGTTGCAGCAAATAAATAAGGCGAAGCGGTGCTGTTATCATCCAAATACCTGTTTAATGGGGTATGAGGACGCTTCAATACCGGCACACGGAAATTACTAAGCGAATTCATATAGGCAATCACTGATGTAAATTTATTTTTAGCGCTCAGGCTTGAGATGTGCTGCATCGTATTTTTTTTGTGCATCGGTAAATGTATAGCCCAGGTAAATTTCCCCAGCGCGTATAGCAAGGGCAACATAAGTTTCAAAAACTTTGTATCAACAGGCTTGGTGGCGTTAGCGGTATAAATAACGCCATTGGGAATAACGCCAAAATATTGCGGGTATTTAATGCTGGTGATGTAGAACATCTGGTTAACAGTAATGTGCCAGCCGTTCATAACATTCTTATAATTGGTATATCAGTTAATACCGGCCGAGCATCGCTTTTAACGGCGGGTCAGTGCTTGGTGGCGGAAAAACTTTGGATAATCACGTTCATCAATTTCTGCAGCAAATAAAGAGGGTGTTTTATAACCCACCACCACCCAGGGGAATTGATGACTGATTTTATACAACATGTAGACAATCGCTAAAACAAAATTGCCACACACATTGTTGCTTGTCTCCAACGAGCCAGGTTGTGCGCGTAAATTTTTCTGCAATCTTCCAGTCGTCCTGTACAAAAAAGCCAACAGTTTTTGTGGTAATAAGGATCAAATCCGGTGGGTCTGGAAAGTGTTTGGTGAAACGTTCGCCGATAAAATTAAAACCACTAACAATGGTATGGCTGCGCAGCTTTTAAGGTAGCTCATTTCGTGTAGTAAGAAAGCTGGCTGGCGTATGCCAAAAACATTTGGTGGCACTTTTTGCGGTTGGCTTCAGCTGGCGGTTTTTACCGTTAAGCGGTCGGTGTTCGCGTTGACTTGTTCTCCCAGTCAAAATCTGCCGTGTTACGCAATGAGGTGTTGCTGATAAAAAACTGTGTATGTTATCTGTTTTATTTTGCAGTACCTGCATGTCGCTTGCCCTTTCTTTCTTCGTAAGTAGCGGCAAGGTTATAACCAATGGCACAGTTTGCAGTTTGTTGGGATAAAGGAATAATTGGCACAAACTGTTTTTGCAATCAGGTACACACAATGAAGCCGTCTTTAAGTTTACATCCACCGCTTTGATATGGCCACGGTAAAAGTATAGCTGAGACGCATTACCCCCGAAAAAATAACCATTGATGTTTATCTTTAAGGTGCTTTTGGCTGGATGGTGATGCTGTGCTCCGGCGCATTGAGTTTGTGCGATTTGACACCAGGTGCCGATTTGTACCGCAATGGCCCGCCGCCGTATAAAGTGGAACTGGCCGCCTTTTACAATTTCTCAATCTGTTTTAAATCTGCCGGCGGAATTGCGCGATGCCAGCCGCTCGCCAGCCGCCAAACAAAAAGGCATACCATCCCGCATTGGGGATTACCAATAATGTGGTTAAGAGCGCAGACGCCTAAACAACCGCAGCATCAAACAATAACGCCGTCTTTCTTTCACCCACTTTCAACACCGCCCAATACTTCTCACTTTATTGGTAAGTCTTCTACAATAATAGTTATACGGTAGAAGAAGTATAACGTAATCACTTCTTCATAAAGTTCCTGTTAAATAAATTACAAGGGAAAGCTATAAGCAAATTGGAGTGAATATAAAATCAATTATTATGTTTGGTAATCCAACATACTAGAAAAGAGATTTTATATTTCCATAAGATCTGTTAGAAAATCTTCTCAAGTTATTAAGTCAAGCAACTGCTTTATTGCTGCCTTTGCAACTGTTGCAGTTACACCCTGCAAACTTTTGTAATCGCATTCTTGAATAAAACAAACTAAAATTATTTTCAGTTATTTTGCGCTAAACTGTGACCATTAAATAAAACAAGAGCTGCTGCTATTATACCAATCTTCATTTTATAAATGTAAAACGTTCTCAACAAGCTATTGGGGATAAATTATTTGCTTTACCGCTATTACTCAAGTCTTTAGCCATTTTTGGTCTTCCTTTCTGTTGTCAGGTGTTTCCAAATCTGCTGCGGGTAAATACACTACATGTGTTTTATGATCAAGCGCAATAGTGCGTGCGCGCTCTTTTTTGTTACCAGTGTTTGCAGCAGCGAAAACCGGGATGCCTTCATGTGTATTACACTCAGTGTGCCATCGCGCTGTTAGCGGTATAAATATTGTTCAGCGTTTCATCAAAGGCCACACCGTCGCAACCATCACCAATGGTTATCTTGTCAACAATACTTCCGTTGGTGGCATCTATTACCACCAGCATTTTTCGCATCCGGCAAAAAGGCGTTTTGTTTTTTATCCATCGCCAGCCCCGTGGGTCCTTCTGCCGGGTGCAATGCTCCAGTGATGCAGCACTTTAAATGTTTTGGTATCCACCACCACAATTTCATTTTTATCTTCAATGTTTACAAACAGTTTTCCTTCACCGTCACTTACCGCAGTTTCCGGTTTGCCGCCCACGTCCACACTATCAACAAGTTTATCCTGTACGGGATCGATGATGCTTAAATTTTTACTGCGGCCGTTGCAGGTAATTATTTTTTTACTGAAAGGTTCATACATAATTGCATCCGGGTTAATGCCTGTGGCAATTTGCGCCAGTGGCTGTGCTGTACAGGTCAAATACAGTTACGTTGTTTAAACGGCCGTTGCTGGTAAAACCTTTTTTATCTGCCACATCAAAAGCAATACCATGCACCCCGGTGGTGTTTTCAATTACGCCAACAGAATCGCCGGTGATTTTATTTAAAATATTTACCTGCGTGCCGTGACTTACATACAGCCAGTCGTTTGCGGGGCTCACATCCAGGTAATCCCATCCGCCGGCACTGGCAATATGAAAGGTGCCGGTGATTTTAAAATTGCCTTGTGCATTTACCTGCTGCACAGTTGCAACAACCAATAATAATAATAACAATTTTTTCATCTTAATAAATTGAGTGCGGAACCGGCTGCAGCCGGTTGCTTTTGTTTTTAATAATTAATATTTCTGCTGCTTTATAAAATTTCCGGCGGCATCAAATATATACGCCGTTTTGCCAATTACAGCTTCATAATTTACAACGCCGTTGGCCAGCATAATTTTAGAAGCCTCCCTAATAGGTTTGTTATAATGCATTTTCATATAGTCAACAACAGAGGCCGGAAGCCCGGTTGTTTTTATCTCTGTTTCTGCTTCTTCAAATGTGCCATCTGCCTTAAAGGTTGCTGAGGCTTCTTCTGCACCCTCTTTAAAAGCTGCCTCATACTTTCGGTCTTCCAGCTCCCACTTGGCAACAACACCGGGATACTTTTTTTCAAAGGCTGATTTTACCACGGCAGGCACCTTAGCAGCATCAACTTTTTGTGCATGGGCAAACAATACAGCCATTACTGAAATGGCAGTAACGAAAATTGCTTTTTTCATTTTAAAAGAGTTTATGTTGATGAACAAAGCACAAAACTAAAAACAGATTCTGTGCGCATTTTGAAGTTTGCTACCAGTTAACAGTAAAAGTATGTGTGTTGCCGGCAGATTCGTATAAAATATTCAGTCCACTTTGCTGACAAATCTTTTTTGCAATGGACAACCCCAGGCCAAGAGAATCGGAATTGACCCGGTCTTTTTTAAACCGCTCAAACAGCAGTTCCGGTTTTGAAACTAAAGGATGACCTGTATTACTGATGACCAGTTTTTTTTCGGTAAGCGTTATTTCAATACTACCATTATCAATATTGTGTTTAATGGCATTGGTAATTAAATTGGTTGCCAGTACCCCCGCCATTGTTTCATTCATTACTACAGTTACAGCAGGCTGTATTTTTTGAGTGAGTTGTATTTTTTTGGCCTGCAGCAATTCTTCATACCCGGCCAGCAGTTTTTCAACAATGGCAGAAATATCTACAGGCATAGCCGCAGCAAACTGGCGGTTGTCAATTTTGGTTAACAACAACAAAGACTGGTTTAATTTTGACAGCCGCCCGGTTTCTGCTGCCACGCTTTGTATATAACGGTGCTGCTGCCCGGTAAAGTTGTCCGACTGCATCAGCAGTTCCAGTTTTGAATTGATAATGGCCAGCGGGGTTTGTATTTCGTGTGAGGCATTTTCTGTAAAACTTTTCATGGCTTCATAATCACCCATCACACGGGCAGCCATAGCTTCAACAGCACTGTTCAGTTCATTAAATTCCGCAATATTGCTTTTCGTTGTTTTGAATTCTTTTTTTGTATCGAGGTTAAACTGTTTCAGCTGCTGCAGGCTGTTGTTAAAGGGCGCCCAAAGGTTGCGGAACAACAGCCGGTTTACAATAAAAAGTGTAACCAGAAGCAATGCAACAATACCCAGGGTGAGCATAGCAATAAGTTGTACAAGGTCTTCTGTTTCCTGCAAAGATTTTGTGATGGAAACGGTATAATTTTTTCCTCCTGCTGCAATTGAAAATATAAGACGCCGGTTCGTATTGCTTTCTTTTTTCCGTTCATTGTATAAATCCACAGTTTCAAAATGTCTTTTTACGACAATGCCGCCGGCATCTTCAAAAGTTATTGACTGGCCCTTGTAACTGGATGCGGCGGGCAGGCTGCCACTGTTGTTTACATGATCAGCTATTTCCTGTTCTTCTATTTTAAGATCCTTGTCCAGCTGGTGAATTAAAACTGTTCTTAAAATAAAATAATAACACAGCCCTGCCGCAAACATCACCATAATGGTTGCAGTAATATTAACCCGGTTGTATTTGGAGAGCAGTTTCACTGGCCGGTAAATTTATAGCCCATGCCGTAAACAGATTTGATATAATCTGCACACCCGGCCTCCTGTAGTTTTTTACGCAGGTTTTTTATATGTGTATAAATTAAGTCAAAACTTCCGCTCATATCATCGCCCCACAAATGCTCTGCAATGGCATCTTTGGATATCATTCTCCCCTTATTGCCCGCAAAGTACAGCAGCAGGTCAAATTCCTTTTTGGTGAGCTCAACGTTTTTGCCTTGTACACTTGTGGTTTTGGCGGTTGTGTCAATAACCAGTTCATCAAAACGCAGAAGATTGTTGCCGGAAAATTTTTTTCGCCGGATGATGGCAGCCAACCGGGCACTAAGCTCTGAAAGATGAAAAGGTTTTGCCAGGTAGTCATCGGCCCCCATTAAAAGCCCTGCTACTTTATCATCAATGGAGTTTTTTGCAGAAATAATGAGTACGCCATCGGTGCGGTTTGACTCCCGCAATTCTTTTAAAACAGACAGGCCGCTGCCGCCCGGAAGGGTAATATCAAGCAATATGCAATCATAATCGAAAACCTCTGTTTTTTCAAGCGCTTTTTTAAAATCCGCCGCCAGTTCACAGCGATAACCCTGTGTTTCCAGGTAAGTGGATATACTTTCACCCAGCTCTTTTTCGTCTTCAACAATCAAAACCTTCACAGTAAAAATTTACTGTAAAGTAATAAATGAATTTTGAAGAAAAACTGAATTCAGGATTCCTTACACAAACTTGCGGATGTTCATCATAAACCCGAGGTGCAACCCTTCGTGGTAATTATTAAACTCAAATGCATCCTGCAAATTGCCCAAATGAAAACCGGTGCCGGTAGTACGTTCGGTGAATGTGGTGAACTTACCACTGTAAAAATCGTTTTCGGTTGGTTCGATCAATGCGGTTAGCAAATGTTTCAGCTCTTCTGCTTCCGCAGCAGTGGTTTCCCCTGTAGGTTTGCTGCCGGACTTGTAGGTGTTGAACAATTCTTCTGAAATTAACATGGGCTGATTACCCAGGCGATAGATCAATGATTGTTGCGCCGCAATTACATGCCCGATATTCCAGATAAGGTTATTGCTGAAACCGGCGGGGATCTTATTAAGCTGTTCAATACTGTAATTATCAAAATATCCTGCCACTAACCGGCGGCTTGTTTTCCATATTTTAAAAACAGACTCCATTGGTTGTTTGATTTTGAGTGCAAGTTAATGACTTGTATTACTAACAGGAATAACTTAAAGAAAAGAGAATTTGCAGGAAGGCAGTTGTTAATCATCTAATCCCTTCCCGTCAAGAATTTTTGGGATGTACTTTTCCACCCGCTCATTTCTTGTTTTGGCTTGTTTGGCAGAAGAAAAATATAACAAATAGCCCCGTTGCCTGCCGGGTGTTAATTTATAAAAGGCGGTCTTTAATTCCGGCATTTCTTTTAAAGCCTCTTTAAACTCTGCAGGCATTTCGTATGCGGCCGTTGTTTTCATTTCAACCTTAAGGCCGGCCTTGTTATTTTTAATGGCTTCTTTTGTGTACGCTTTAATAGCTGATTTATATTTAACAATTTCTGCTGTGCCGGAAAAACGAATTTGCCTTGCAGACTGTACATTTTTTGTTTGCTGCACTAAAATATTTTCAGGGTCTTTTAATAAGGCGCCCTGCATAAACAATAATGCACAATAGTTTTTAAAACCGTGTATTAAAACAATGTTGTTATTTTGATGGGTGTAGCAGGGGCAGCCCCATTTTAATTCTTCACTTAATCCGCATTCAAGCATCAGTGCCCTCAGCTCCTGGTAGGCCAGCTGCCATTTGCCGGGCTTATTAAAAAACCAATTTACTTCTGGGTTTGTCATTGTTCTTTTTTTACAACGGCGCAGCCGCTGCTGTGGTGTAATTTATAATAGCCGTGTAATTTCAACCTTGCTTTACCGGCGTGCCCGGTTGGTTAATCTTTGAGGCAACGGACAGAATAACCAAAGTGTTTATCGTTCATGGTGCCGCCGGCTATACCATTATAATCCATAACGTGGGCCAGAGCAAGGGTATTACGCTCCGAAGAAGTCCACCAATAGCCAATTTCTTTTACATAGCCGAAATACGCAATCTGGTTACGGTAGCCGCCGGGCAGGCCGGTCCAGCCGCTGCTGTTATTGGCCCCGGTATTTGGCGCTTTCCAATGCATGGCTCCCGCCTCTCTCAGTTTTGCCCCCGCTTCCAACCGGTTACCCAAACCTTTTTCCAGTGCTGTCCACTCAGAATCGCTGGGGATATGCCACCCCGCAGGAGCCAAACCCCTTGGATCGTTTACCGCATACCAGTTATACAGCTTACCGTAGATCTTACCATTGGCAGAGTCATTATTATAATAACACCATGCCCCTGTGGTTAACGTGGGCCATGCATACGGGTCTTTAACTTCGGGGATTGGGTCGCCATTTTTGTAATGGTCTGCGTCTAAGT
Source organism: Ferruginibacter sp. (assembly GCA_044225995.1). Taxonomy (GTDB): domain Bacteria; phylum Bacteroidota; class Bacteroidia; order Chitinophagales; family Chitinophagaceae; genus Ferruginibacter. Next base: position 44,251 of record JBGAHV010000024.1, read on the forward strand.
TTTTAACCATCCACACCTGGTCGCCAACCTTAATACTTAAAACACCTGACTGTGCATGCAATGTGCTGATAAATAAAACGGCAAGCAATGATAATAATATCTTTTTCATGTTGCTTAATTTACTTGTTTTAAACAGGCCTTTTCTGCAAAGCGGATTTTCAATTGATGCGGTTTGGTTTTTTACAGAGTTCATGTTGTGTGGCAGTTATTTTAGCCAACAATTTGGTTTCCCATTCGCTGATTTCAAAAATATTTTCTCGCCGTCAAATGAAGTAATTTGTTCCTTAAGGTCATTTATCCATATTTGGTTGTCCGATCTACAAATTAATATAAATCTCTTGGATAAAATAAGATCGCCGGTTTGGTCATTATAGACGTTAATGTAGGCACTATTTTTATGGTCATTTATACTTTCAACTAGATACCAATTTCCTCCGTCTGAACCACCAATCCAAAAAGCACTGTCAGGAATAGTTTTCTTTTTAGCAGGAGTAATTGTTCCTTTGTCAATATGATGACATGAGAGGAAAAGTAATGCTAACAGTGTGAATTTTAAAATTTGTATCATGAGTAATTGCAAAATGAAACCATGTAATATGAAGCCTTTTCGTGTTGTTGAATGGTCTTTTTGATTGCGCCTAACGTTGTAGGCTTGCCGCAGGGCTGGAATTGTTGCTGTGTCTGCCCGGCAACTGAAGCTGATTAAAATTACTGATGTTGAAGTTAACAACTAAAAGCCAAATAGAATTTGGTCATGCCCAATATTAGTTGATAGTATACTGCTGAAGATTAGATTGTCCAGCCCCAATTTTGCTAAACACCATGTTGCAGGCAGGCTTTCAATCAGTGTTGCTTACAATTCTTTTTTCTCGTTTTGGCAACTGTCCTTTCGTAATTTGGAATTGTTGAACTAAACTTTGTATTGTTGTTATTTTACTTCGGTTAATATTTGAAAAGACGTAGTTAACGATTGGTCTACAATAATCAACTTTCGTGTCGTACCGTCTACAGCTTAAACAAACGGAATGATTTAAAAATAAATACTTTTCAATAATTATTATGTCGCCACCAACGTTTGGCGCATCGCAGCTTGATTCAATACGTGTTCTTGTTGAATTATCGTAACAATAATTTGTGTCGGTTATCGGAAATATGTCAAAGGTTATAAAAGGCGTCCATAGCTGATCATATACAAATTTGCTAATACTGTCATCAATGGATCTTGTTCGCCAAAAAATTAATTGTCCAACTGGCTTAATTGTGTCAGTTTGTTTGCCATGATATGTAGTGTCAAGTGAATAGTTCCAAAGTTGAAGCGTGTCAATAAGCAATAAGTTTGTTTTAGAATAATATGCAGCACTATTTATTGGTGGTCGCTTTATAGTTGTGTCAAACACAAAACCCTGTCCGAAAGAGTTTAATCCAAACAAAAGTGAAAATATAAGTATGTAATGCTTCATTTTTTAGTTTTAGGGTGTCGGTTTAAGCTTGCCTGCAACGATTGGGTATTTGCGAAGGCGGGAATTCATTGGTTGCCCAGCCTGGTACAATTGCCTATTTGAAAATATGTTGCTGAAGTTAAGAACTAAAGCTGAATATAGAAGCCCGCCAAACACGCCAATGGAGAAGGTGTTAGCGAACGGTTCGTGAAGGCACGAACCGGGGCAAAGGATTATTCTATTTGAATGAGGGTTCTAAAAACGCCATCAATTACTAAGCCCATTCTCTGTACGTCTAATTTGTCTAACTGATCAGAGATCTTATGATAATTATGATTTCTAAAAAAAGCAGTATTTGTAATCATAAGTGCGCTATATCCAAATTTCCAATAATTTTCGTGGTCCGATAGATTAGCGCCTCCCACAAACCAGGGCACTCTAAAAGACTTAGTAGCAATTGAATTATTCTGGAAAGATATCTTTTTGAAATTTTTAGCAAAGTCACCGCAAAATGATTTTTGCACAATTGTAATAAAATTGCCTTTGTCTCCGTAAATCCACTTCATAAATCCAATTGGGTAATTTTGTGAATTTTCCTGATCTGAGAAATAACCAATCATCTCAAGACTTACCATTCCTTTAACTGCTATGCCAGAATCGTGTAAGGATTTTGCATGTATATAGCTTCCCATATTTTTTGTATTAAAATATGGCGGCTCTTCCAGGGAGTATGCGACAAGATCTATTCTGTATTTTAAAGACTGGTCTTTAAGCAGTCTTGATAATTCTAAAACTCCTGCAACACCACTTGCGTTGTCATCAGCGCCATCTCCTGTACGAGAGTCATAATGTGCGCCCACGATAATTCTTTCTCCTTCAACCGGCCCGAAAGACGCTATAACGTTTTTATAAATGTTTTCATTTACTATATAATCTTGAGTTACAACTCTGCCCGAATATTTCTGAAATTCTTTTTTAATTCGCTCAGCAACAGTATCAAGCATGCTTACATTTAAATGAGTGCGATAATCGGGTGTGTTAATGATTAATTCCAGGTTCTTTCGAATGTTAGTTGTATCAGATAAACTGGAAAAGGATTTCGCATTTGAAGAAAATGGATAGTTTTGAATTACAAAGATTGTAATCAAGATTAAAATTATTAATAGGAAATATTTTAATACCCGCTTTGCTCGTTTCATAACTGGTTTTAATTGTAATTGCCGCCAACGGCTACGGCTTGGCGACGTGGCGTTATTCGTCGGCTGGAACTGAAGCTAAATAGCGGAGAAAAAGTTGAGCATATATTCGTCGCCCCGACATATTGCCAAACCGAATGTTGTGCGTTCTCCTTTTTATCTACACAATTTTATACTCTTAAGAAATGATTGTTCAACCAAACATTTGTCATATTTGCAATTACATTTTTGAGAACTATTTACTCAAAGTCCGACCCAATCCCCAAAGTCTTTGATTGCTTAACTCGTCTATAAACCATAAACTTTTTGTAGCCGAGTCAATTACACATTTTTTTGACAAATAGTATTTGATTTGCTTCGGGTCTGCGTCGAGCCAATTAAGATAAAGTGTGTCGTTCTTTTGTGTATATCGTCCAACAAATTCTCCTTGTTTTATGCTAACTACAAGCCAAAGTTTTTGATAAAACTTGAAGTACCCATTCTCTTTTAAAATCAAATAGCCATCTTGAAGTTCGTTTGCCATACCTGTGTATGTCGCAAGTGTCTTTGATTTTCTATATTCTCTTTTGTCAAAGGTTCTGTTGGTTGTCGCACAGGAAGAAAGTGTAAAAGCTAAAAAGAAATATTTTAAGAAAATGTTTTTCACTTGTCAATTTCAGGATTGCGATGTTTGAATAAGATGACGTACAACGAACAGGGCTTGCTGCTGTGCTGGTATTCATTGAACGTCCTGCCCGGTACCGCTGATGATTGAAAATATAAAGCTGAAGTTAACTACAAAAAGCTAAATAGAATTACGTCGGCTGGAACTGCTGCTGATAGCGAACAAAAAGATGAGAATATATTCGTCAGCCAGCATAGCAGCAAACCCCCTGTTGTACGCATACTGCTTTCTCGTCACCCTGATGGAGTTACAAAAAGGTATTTCCTAATTCTTCAAGTTGTTTTTTGTATTTGTCCATAAATCTTTTAAGTCGTTTTTGCATCCCTGGTTTTGAAAAGTTTTGTCTATGAACTTCGTCTTTATGGCTATGACACAAAATGCAAAGGCATTGCAAGTTGTTACGTCTCATATTTGCAAGTTCCCAAGCTACAATGTGGTCTGTGTGTATGAACTCTCTGTCACTGGTATTTTCCAGCATTTCGCCACCAAAACCACATTTTTCACAAGTGTAATTTTTTTCTTTTCTATACTCTTTACTGATTTTGTCCCAGTTTAATGGTCTGCCAAACATATCAAGTTCAATCTCTGTAATCGTCTCTATAAATTCTTGCTGGTCTAACTCGCTGAAAAAGCCTTGTGTGTCCTCATAGTTTACATTGTTAGTTTGATTTCTACAATAGCCGCATAAATCCAAATTTACGTTTTCATGCTCTTTTCTTGTTGCTCTGTCTGTAAGTGTGACAGTGTTTGAGTTGTGCCAAAAATATCTGCCGTCAAATTGCATTCTCGCTTTTTGTGCAAGTATGGTTTGACAGTTTGTTATGTGAAATTTTGGAAACCCATATTGTTGGATGTCGGGTAATTTCAAATACATATAACCTTTGTATTGCTTTCCGTCAATCGTGAGATAAATTCCATCATCTTTAAACTCCACATTTCCCGCTTGTTCTTCTTGCGTTAAATCACGCCTGATAACACGAAACCCTGTGTCCGTTGCTTCAGGAAAACCAAGCTGTGTTAATCGTTGTGCAAGATTTGAGAAAGTATAGAGCATTATTTTTCTAGTTGTTCAATTACTTTTTGTACTAAGATTTCACTTGTTGTTACAATTCTAAATTCAACTCGCCTTGACTTTTCTTTGTCAATTTGGTTCTTTGAAATGAAGGTAAGTTGCTTGTTGCTGTCAAGAGTTCTACCATAGGAAAGTCCATTTGCAGTAAGCCAAAATTGCAAGAGTTGTTCTTTATCTGCTGGCAGACTTTGATAAGAAGGTAAGCCTCGTAAAAACTGTAACACATTTCTTGAACGGTCTTGCGAAAGTTGGATGTTGTCAATGTATGGGTCGTTTGTTCTGTGAATAGGCACATCATCAGTATGTCCTTCAATTCTGATTTCAGCTACCTTGTCTTTGTATTTGTCTTGCATGATGACACCTAAATATTTTGGAAAAAATTCTGTAAGAATTTGTTGAAACATTGGGGTGATTTCTGAACTTCCTGATTGAAACAGAACATTTGGATTTGTAAATTTTATTGAAAGGTCTTTGTCAAGTTCTAAGTTCCATTTTTGAAAATCATTCTTGAAAGTTTCTTTGAGCTCGTTGAACAGGTTTTCTTTTGTCTGCTTGTATTCTTCAAAAATTTTGTTTTGCTGCTTCTTTTGATATTGTACAAGCCCCATGTAAGCAAGTGAAATGAAAAGAAAGATAACCATTAAAACAGTCATCAAATCAGCATATGGTATCCAAAAGTTTTCTTTCTTGTTGCTCATTATCTGCGATTATTTGGAAGAAACCTTTGAATGCATTGGTCAAGGTTTTGAAGTGTGTCATTTAGCCTTTCATAAAACTCCGCATTGACGTTTTCTAAATCTGCTCCTAAACGACTGCTTGTTTCTTTTACAATTGAAACGGCTTTGCTCATTTCTTTGCGATATTTATCCCAAACATCACCGTTGAAATCTCGGAATTCCTCTAACTTGCTTATAAGAATTTGAGCCGCCTCTTTAAAATTCTTTTCTGTCTTAACCCAATCGTTAAGTTTTGAAGTTGTTTCGTCAAAACTCTCTGTCGTATTTTCAAGAGTTGTGATTGTAGCTGTAAGCTTGTTTGTAATTTCTTGAAACTTCCCGTCTTCAATCATGACACGTTTCAGTTCTTTGACTATTTGGCTCAACTTGCTATCTTCTGCCGTTAGTTCTTTCGTATTGCCAGCAACTTCTTTCAGGGTAATGGCAGAAATGTTGAACATCTCTGTTGTCTTCTGGAATTGTTCAGTAAGCTTTTGAATTTGTTCTTTATTTTGCTTTTGCCAGTCGTTCAAACTCTTTACACTGTTGTTGAGTTCTGCGAAATTTTCTTTTACTAAACGGTTTATTAATTCACTCATTTGTGAGTTGAATTGTTCTGTAGCTTTCTTCATTACTTCAACAAGTGCTTCGGTGTTGTTCTTGCGTAGTAATTCCGAAAATTCATCAAACTTTTTAGCAGTGAGCTTATTGTTTTCACTCATTGCTTTAATAATTTCATCAGTGTTCTTATTGGCTTTTTCGGAAGTGGTTTTTTGTTCGTCACGCAAATTTTTTAATTGCTCTGTTACTTCCACTCGGCTGTTATTTGTTGATGTGTTTATTTGAGTAAGTCCTTCGCTTGTATTCTTTTGATTGTCTGCTGCCGTTTTCTGTAAATTGATTACTTGGGTTTCGAGTGAAGAAAGTTTTGTAGCAACTTTTGTTTCTAAATCCGTCCCAAAAGATTGGATTAGTTTTTCAATTTGCTTTTCGTTGTCCTTTTTCATTTCTTGAACTGCAAATGTCAATTCGCTAATAGCTGAAAGTTCATCTGTTTGCTTTCGTGGTCTGTTGGGATTGTCGTCAATTTGTTTTTGAATAACTGCGATTATTTTTTGAAAAACGATAAGCCCTATAATCCCAGCCATTGTTGCAACAAAAGCAAGTTTTAAACCCTTTAGGAGTTCTGGAATTGAACTTTGAATGTCTGCTGTATTGAAATTCCAAATACCAATTGTTATACCCAAAGCTGTACAAAAAATCCCAAGCGTAGGAAAAACTGGCGGAATGCTTTCAAAAATGTAACTGTTGTTCCAAAAGCTCCCTTTGTCGGGTGTAGATGAAGTTTGTCGGCGTTTGTATTGTCGGATAAATATTAGGCTAAAAATTGTCCATACTGCAAATAATAAAATTGGAATAAGTAGTTCGTTCATGGTTTAATTTATGGTCATGAAAGTTTAGAGCAAAAGGTATAAAGTTTTTGTTTTTTGTCGCTTGCAAATTTTAAAGAGTGTCCACATGCAGTTGCGTACAACGAGCGGGTATTTGCGAAGGCAGGGAATTCATTGATTGTCCAGCCCGGTACAAATGCCCATTTGAAAATATGGTGTTGAAGTTAAGAACTAAAGCTGAACATTGAATGTCGAGCCCGAACCGCTGCTGATGCTTGCACATAGCTGATGTTACATTGTCCAGCCCTGCTTTTGCAAATACTTTTGTTGCCTGCAGCCAAAGTCAAAGGTCTTTCACCATCCAATGTTTAGAATACTTTTTCTTTAAGTCTGCCAATTGTTCTTTCTTCTTTGTCGGGTCTTGTTCAAGTTTGTAATTATAAACTAACAAAGGAATTGAATTTGGGTAAAACTGTAACGACATTTGAAAATGCTTTCTTGCTTCGTCTGTCATACCCGCACTTTGCAACGCTTCACCCATATAGATACAAACAATTGCTGGAATGTTGTTGTAAAGAGAAACAAATTCACCTGCTAAGGATTTCATAAGTGGAACGCAAATGTCGGCGGGTGCTTTTTCACCTTTTGCTGCCGTCTCTGTAATAATTGTTTGGTAAGTGTCAAAGAGTAAAGCAATGTGTCTATTTGCTAAAGTAGTGTCCGTCTGAAACTGCTGATACTTTCTAACTGTTTTTTCGTCAAGTTGTCCGTCATTTGCTTGCATTGTCTGCTCGTACATTTTATCAAGAACAGTTAAGATTGTTTTGTCGGAAGCAACAATTTTAGTTTTGTTTTTCACAGTCCAAACGGGGAGATAAAAGAACTCCGAAGGATTGCTCAAAATTGAGTTACCTTCTGTATCAAACATAAAAACGTTTGGCTCTTTAGTTGTAAAAATCCCAATTAAAGTTGTATCGTGCAAAGCGATAAAAACAAAATCGCAGTTGTTAGGGTTTGGTTTGTCACCAATTAAAATCATATTAGCTCCTTCTGTCCAGCCTGTAAAGCTTGGTGCAGCAAAATAATAAGGCTTTGCAATTTTTTTAAATTCCGTTTTGAGGTTGTCGCCTTGTTTTGGTATCTGTCCAATGCAAATGAAAGTCGCAAAAATTGTCAGCGTAGTAATTAGATATTTCATTAAGTCACTTTAAAATTTAAGGGTGTTCAAATTGGTTGCAGGCAACGGCCGGCGGCTTTGCGCAGGGGTGGAATTAGTATTCCGTCTGCCTGGAACCGCTGCTGATTTAATTTATTTGATGATGTTATGTTTGGAAGCCGAGCGAAGTTTGTCTAGCCCGAACCAAAGCTTGGCTTTTGGATGCTGCTGATTTTACTTCCGTCCAGCCACCCTTGTGCAAAACCGCTTGTTAATTGTCAGGTTTTGTTTTGCATTTTTTGGTACAAAAAAAGTTGAAAAACAGGAGTTAAGCTTGGCTTTGCGTCGATTTTAGATCAAATGATGAGTTTTTTCTGACCGCATTCAAATATGCTTACTCAAAGAGCATTCACTTTCATAATTGGACTGCTGGCAAAACAAAACTTGCAATTAACGGGCAGGTATTGCCGATGGTGGGGAATTTTATATTCGTCCGCCCGGAACTGCTGCCTGGCTTTTTGATAAAGTTAAATATTAAGAACTAAAGCTGGGCTTTATTCGTCGAGCCCCGAACCGCAGTACAGCAGAATTACCGCTGCTGATTGCACCAATGTCAAACCCCACTATTGGCAATACCAATGTAAGCTGCAGTTTTATGTCCTTTGATAAATGCATTTAATTTTCCTATCTAATTCATCATAGAAAACGAACATTTTACAATCGTCGTCAACAAGCAATTGAACGTCTAACTCACATATAAATTTGTAGGATTGTCCTTTTGAATTTGCAGGAGTTTGGTCATACTGTATCCACAAAGGTTCGGTCGGAAAATCAAATATTTCGTCTATTGTTTTTACTTCCTTCTGTACCTTGCTATATTGTTTTTTTGCTTTTGCAAAATACTCTTTAAACCTACTACTAATAGTCAAGGCGTTGTCACTAAAAGTCGGTTTAAGTTTTCCGTCGTCAGTTATAATAAAAGTGAACTCGTCAATATTGTCAGATTTTGGAAAAAGTGTTGAGTCATCAATTGCTGGGTCGAAACTTACATAGACTATGTGAATTTTGTCTTTAATTCCTTTTTCTTTTAAATCAAGTGTTGCAATCGGAAAATAGTTGTCATACTTTACACTATTGTCTATTAAAATATCTTTCTTGTCAGGAAATAACTCCCTATTGTCGTGTCGTTTAAAAAATGAAAAAAGGGTCATTGCTAAAGTCAGTGTCAGGATGTGATGAAATTTCATTGTCGAACAAATTGCAGCTTACTCGTAAATATGCGAAAGTTTACATTTTCAATTTTTCGTCAACCGTCGCACAAGGTTGCTTCTTAAAGATATACATAAAAAACAATATTAAATACGAAACTTCGCAAACTTTCGCATTTTCAATTGTCGGTATAGCGACAATACAAAAAACGAAAGTTTTTACAACCCCCTTTTCCGCATAATTTTATCCAGCGGGCTTTCTATTTTTCCAATATCCCGGTTGCTTACATGGGTATAGCGCAGGGTGGTTTTAATGTCATTATGGCCCAACAGCTTTTGTATGTAGGCAATGTCGGTTCCGTTTTCAAGCAGGTGAGTGGCAAAACTGTGCCGCAGGCTGTGAAAGCTGGCGCCCGGCGGAAGATTCAGTTGCTTAAACGCTGCATTAAAAACAAGCTGGGCGCTGCGTGCATGGTAATGTTCAGCAGGGTTTTGTCCTTCAAACAACCAGGTGGCTGGCTGATATTCTTTGTAATACTTCCTTAATAAAACCAAAATGCTTTTGCTAAGGGTTACCACCCGGTCTTTTTTGCCTTTGGCATTGTTTATTCGAATTTGCATTCTTTCACTGTCAATATCCTTTATCTTAAGCTGTATTACTTCGCTAACCCTTAACCCGGCGCTGTATGCCAGCAACAAAAGGGTTTTGTGTTTAAGGTTTTCAACAGCCAGCAGCCCCTCAATAATTTTTTCTTCGCTTAAAACCTTTGGCAGCTTTTGTGGTTTCTTTGGCCTTGGTATTTCCCAAAAAAACTTTTCCCGGCCCAGCACCTGCTCAAAATAAAACTTCAGCGCATTCAGCCTGCTGTGGGCGGTGTTTTCGCTGATGCCTTCTTTTTCTAAGGCATATACCATGTACCTTCTCAGGTCTGCCGGGGTTAAGCTGGCCACATTTTTTTGCTTGATTGTTTGCAGCAACTGGCTAAACTCGTTGCGGTAGGTTTTTATGGTGGAGGGGCTGTAAGCTTTTAATGTGAGCTGCTGTACAAATTTACCCAGCGCACGCAAATTATCATCGCTAAACCGGGAAGCGGGGGATGTTGCTTTGCTTGCAGCGGAGGCGTTAATTGCTTTAACTGCATTTCTTTTTTGTAACCATTTTTTTAGAAGGGAGGTTTGCAGCACCGCAATTTTATTAAGCGCAAGGGTTAGTGCTGTAAAACTTTCTTTATTTAAAGGCAGGTACCAGCACGTATTACCCTGGCTCCATTTTACACCGGTAATTTTTTTAACCGCCAGTTTAATGGCAGCGTTGTGAGAGAAATAAATTCCAATACATTCAGCTCCGCGGTGCTGCAATGGTTTAAGTATAACAGTATCCATTTCTAAATGTAAAAAAATAAAAATGATTTTGTACAGCCGTTATTCTTCTGCACCGCTTTCAATCTTCTTCACCATCAGTACATCCTGCCCGGTGGCATCGCCCTGTTCCTGCAGTTTGCCAAAGGCGGCGGCGGTGGCATAATCTAAAATATCCTGCGGCGGGTGCTGGTTGTAAAAACCATAGATGAGCCCGGCCATAAAGCAATCGCCGCTGCCGCTGCGGTCCCGTACGCCGGCGCAGGCAAATTCGGGGGAGTGGTATAATTTATCCCCGGTAAACAAAGTGGTGTAGTACCGTATGTTGTTGTTCTCACCATCAAAACGGAAAGTATTGGCAACGGCTTTGCATTTTGTAAAGCGCTGCATTAATTCCTGCGAAGTTGCTTTTGCATGATCGAGATAAGCCTGCTTGCTTTTCTTTTCATGAATGTGTTCATCCACCGCCGTGCCCAGCAATGTGTTTGCACTCCAGATATTTCCCATCAGCACATCGCAATAAGCGGCCAGCTGCGGCATTATTTCAATGGGTTGTTTGCCGTACTTCCATAAACGGGCACGGTAGTTTAAATCAAGGCTGATGGTAATGCCTTTTTTGGAAGCCGCTTCCACCGCTTCCAGGCAAACGGCGGCCACGTTTTCATTCAGCGCAGGGCTAATGGCGGAAAGATTGAACCACTCCACGTCCCGTAATACTTTATCCCAGTCAATAACACCGGTTTTTAATTCACTGAAAGAAGAATGGTCACGGTCGTACACCATTTTTCCTTTCAGGTCGGCGCCCCGTTCTAAATAATACACACCAATGCGGCTGCCGCTGAATAAAATGGAAGAAGTATAAATGCCCTTGTATTCTAAATAATCAATTACATGGCGGCTCATAAAATTATCGGGCAGTGCCGTAAAATATTTTACAGGAACATTCCAGCCGGCCAGCGCAGTGGCGGTGTTGGCTTCGGCGCCGCCAATGTATAGCTGCATGGGGTTCTTCTCCACCATTTCTTCCACCGATGCTGGGGAAATGCGGAAGAGAAGTTCGCCAAAACAACAGATTTTCTTTTTGTGCATTGTAACCAAATTTAAAACTATTTGGATTCACTGCGTGAATAAAGGAATATAACTGCAAAGACGGGAAGGCGCAAAGAAAGATTTTTTGAACAACCGGTTTCGACAAGCTCAACCTGACACTTCTAATTGTAGAAGCATGGTTGCTCACAGATTGCACGGATTTACACAGATGAACCGTGTAAGCCCGTTGGTTTTTATATCCAGCTTAATTCTTTTACGGTCATATCGCTTTCAACAGCGCCGGTGTGTTGTGTGGCCTTTGGTTCAAACAATAAATTAAAAACAATTTCTCCATTGGTATGTGGCCGGTGTTCCACCCCTTTGGGCACAATTAATATTTCACCTTCTTTTACTTCCACCGTGCGGCCATCCCTAAAGTCCATTAATAAAGTTCCTTTAAAAACCATGAACAGCTCATCTTCGTTTTCGTGGCTGTGCCACACAAACGCATCTTTCAGCTTGCAGAGTTTTACATACTGGCCGTTCAGTTCTCCAATAATGTGCGGTGTCCATAATTTATCAAACAAAGAAAATTTTTGCATGATGTTGATGGAGGCTGTTTCTTGCATGGCGTATAGTTAAGTGTTATCAAAAGTAAACTATTGTGCAAAAAAAAGCCGCACAAAAAGTGCGGCACTAAACAATCAATAAACCCCCTGTTAAAGCCTTTTCAGCACTTCTTCGCCAATGGCATCGGTGCCTAAAATATTTTCTGCAGCAGTGGTGCTGTCTGCAATATCTTTTGTGCGATAGCCGGCTTTTAGTACCTGGTCCACCGCATTAATAACCGCTTCGCTTTCCGCTTTCATACCAAAAGAAATATCTAACAGCAGCGCAGCAGATAAAATGGATGCCAACGGATTGGCCACACCTTTGCCGGTAATATCATGCGCACTTCCATGTATAGGTTCATACACACCCGTGCCATCGCCAACAGAAGCGCTTGCCAGCATACCCATGCTTCCTGCAATTTGCGATGCTTCATCTGTAAGAATATCGCCAAACAAATTGGCGGTTACCACCACATCAAAACGTTTAGGATCTTTAATGAGCAGCATGGCAGTGGCATCTACAAACTGGTGTTCCACTTCCACATCTGGATATTCCAGCGCCACTTTCTGAATTACTTCTCTCCACAGGCGGCTTGTTTCAATTACGTTGGCTTTATCAACGCTGCATAATTTTTTTCTTCTTGTACGGGCTGCATCAAAAGCCTTACGTGCAATACGCTCTACTTCGTAGCGGCTGTACTCTGCAATATCATAAGCGGTATCGCCATTGTTCTTTCTTCCTTTTTCACCAAAATAAATATCACCGGTTAACTCACGGAAGAATAAAATATCGGCACCTTTTAAAATTTCCGGTTTGATACTGGAAGCGCCCAGCAGTTCATCAAACAATTTTATGGGGCGCAGGTTGGCATATAGGCCCAGTTCTTTACGCATTTTTAATAAACCCTGTTCCGGCCGCACTTTTGCGGAAGGATCATTGTCATATTTAGGATGGCCTACTGCACCAAACAAAACGGCATCACTTTTACGCATTTTCTCCAGTGATTCATCCGGTAACGGATTGCCGGTGGCTTCTATGGCCACGTGGCCAATCAGTGCTTCGTCGTAGGTAAATGTGTGATTGAACTTTGCAGCAATTTTGTCCAGTACTTTTTTACCAACTGCTGTTACTTCCTGCCCGATACCATCGCCGGGAACAATTAAAATGTGTTTGGTAGCCATGTTTTAAGTTGTACAGGCACTGAGGCACAAAGGCACAAAGTTTTCCTGCTTATTTAATTTTAGATATTAATGATGATAACATTCTTTCAAGCTCATAGCTTTTCTCTATTGCAATTTCAAAGTTCTCTTTTGAACAATAGTCAAGGTTCAGAGAAATTTCTAATTGTGTTTGTAATTCGAATAAAGACGCCAGGGCTATTTGTAAAAACCGTTTATAATCCCCGGTCGCATTTCTGCCATATCCCTCGGCAATATTACTGGGCACAGAAACAGCGCTTCTTCTTATTTGGCTTGTAAGTCCATAGATTTCGTTTTGAGGGAACTTACTGCTGACACGATAAATTTCAGTAACAAGAACCATGGCCTTTTGCCAAACCAATAAATCCTTGTATGTTTTAATTGCTGTCATTTACTTTGTGCCTTTGCTACTCTGTGCCTTTGTGCCTGCTATATAATATTGAGCATTTTTTGTGTGGCCTTAATTGCAGAAACCGTTTGATCACTGTCTAAGCCTCTCGTTTTAAACTCCCGGTTATTATAACTCCATGTAATTACTGTTTCGCACAATGCATCTGTTTTTCCGCCGGGCGGAATGCGTACCGCATAATCAGTAAGCATGGGCAACTCGGTCTTTTTTTGTTTGTACACTTTTTTAAGTGCGTTCATAAAAGCATCGTACTGCCCGTCGCCCTGCGAATGTTCTTCAAAAGTTTCGCCGTTTATATTGATGCGGACTGTTGCACTCGGATTAAGGTTTTTAGAATGCGTGAGCACATAATTTTCAATCTTCACTTTATCCTGCAGCGTTTTGCTGTCGAGAATATCGGAGATGATATACGGCAGGTCGGCCTGCGTAACCACTTCTTTTCGGTCACCCAGTTCAATAATGCGCTGCGTAACTTTTTTCAGGTCCTCATCGCTGAGTTTAATACCCAGCTGTGCCAGGTTGTTTTCTATATTGGCCTTTCCGCTGGTTTTGCCCAACGCATATTTACGCTGGCGGCCAAAACGCTCGGGCATCAGGTCGCTGAAATAAAGTTTGTTCTTCTTATCACCATCGGCATGTATGCCGGCCGTTTGTGTAAATACGTTTTCTCCCACCACCGGTTTGTTTACCGGAACACGGAAACCAGAGAATGTTTCCACCAGTTTGCTTACATGGTACAACGATTTTTCAACTACCGAAGATTTTAACCCGGGTAAAAAATCATTCATCACGGCAATGGCGCTTGCCAATGGTGCATTACCGGCCCGCTCGCCCATTCCGTTTACAGTTAAGTGCAAACCATGTGCACCGGCTTTTAAAGCTTCCAGTACATTAGCGGTGCCCAGGTCATAATCATTATGGCCGTGAAAATCGAAATGAATGCCGGGATAACGCAGTACGGTTTCCTCTATAAAATCATGTACTTCCGATGGAATCAAAACGCCCAGCGTATCGGGCAGCATGATCCGTTTTACCGGTTGTTTTGTCAAAAAATCCAGGTATTGAAAAACATATTCTTTGGAGTGACGCATGCCGTTGCTCCAGTCTTCGAGATAAACGTTTACATCAATTTTTTTCTGGCGGGCCAGTTTGATCACTTTGGCAATATCATCAAAATGCTGCTGCGGTGTTTTCTTTAACTGGTGGGTGAGGTGGTTGAGCGAACCCTTGGTTAAAAGGTTCATCACTTTAGCGCCGGCTTCCTGCATCCATTTAATGGATACATCACCATCCACAAAAGTGAGCACTTCCACCTTGTTGAGCAGACCGTTGGCCTTTGCCCATTTGGTAATTTTCTTCACCGCATCAAACTCACCTTCCGATACACGTGCGGATGCGATCTCAATGCGGTCCACCTTTACTTCGGTAAGCAGGAGTTGTGCAATGGTTAATTTTTCGCTGCTGGAAAATGATACACCGCTGGTTTGTTCACCATCACGCAGTGTAGTATCCATTATTTCTATGTAACGCTGTTGCTTTGGCATGTTATTGTTTAATACAGGCTGTTTGCTGCAAATATTTTTATTTCATCCTTCATGGCCTGCAGGTAATCGATATCATCAAAACCATTAACGAGGTTGTGTTTTTTATAACCGTTGATATCAAATGATTCTTTTTCACCAGTGGCAAGAATGCTGATAGTTTGCTCAGGAAGATTTACTTCGAGTTCTGCTTTTGGGTCAGCTTCAATGGCTTTGAAAATTTTATCTAAAAACTCAGGGGTTACAGTTACCGGCAAAATACCCACGTTAATAGCATTGCCTTTGAAAATATCTGCAAAGAAACTGCTCACCACACAACGGAAACCATAATCGTAAATGGCCCATGCCGCATGTTCACGGCTGCTGCCGCTGCCAAAGTTTTTACCCCCCACTAAAATTTTACCGCTGTAAATGGGATTGTTCAAAACAAAATCCTGTTTGGGAGTATTGTCTGCATTATATCTCCAGTCCCGAAATAAATTATCGCCAAAGCCCTCTCTTTTGGTGGCTTTTAAAAAACGTGCAGGAATGATCTGGTCGGTATCCACGTTTTCAATCGGCATGGGAACTGCAGAACTGGTTAGTATGTTGAATTTATCGTAAGCCATTTTTAATTATAGTTATAAGTTATGAATTATGAGTGTTGAACTCTTTGTCTATGCTATCAGCTCTCTTGGATCGGTTACCACCCCGGTTACAGCGGCGGCGGCAGCCACTAACGGGCTTGCCAGTAATGTTCTTGAACCAGGACCTTGCCTTCCTTCAAAGTTGCGGTTACTGGTGCTTACGGCGTATTTGCCTGCGGGCACTTTATCATCATTCATTGCCAAACAGGCCGAGCAACCGGGCTGACGTAACTGGAAACCGGCTTCAGTTAAAATATCCAAAATGCCTTCTTCCTTAATTTGCTGTTCCACAATATGCGAACCGGGCACCAGCCATGCAGTAATATTATCGGCTTTCTTTTTTCCTTTTACGATGCTTGCAAACGCACGGAAATCTTCAATGCGGCCATTGGTGCAACTGCCCAGGAATACGTAATCCACTTTTTTGCCAATGATCTTTTCGTTCTCTGCAAAGCCCATATAGGCCAGCGATTTTTTATAAGAAGCTTCACCATCCTTTACCGCTGTTGCCGCAGGAATATTTTTCGAAATACCCGTTCCTAAACCAGGATTGGTACCATAAGTAATTTGCGGTTCTATCTGGCTGGCATCAAAATTCAGTTCTAAGTCAAATTTTGCATCCGCATCTGTTTTCAACGTTTTCCAGTAAGCCAATGCTTTATCCCATGCTTCGCCTTTTGGTGCAAGGTCTCTGCCTTTTAAATAATTGAACGTGGTTTCATCCGGCGCCACCATACCGCCACGGGCGCCCATTTCTATGGATAAATTACAAACAGTCATTCTTCCTTCCATCGTCATGCTCTCAAAAACTTCACCGGCAAACTCAATAAAGTAACCGGTAGCGCCGCTGGCAGAAATTTGAGAAAGAATAAATAACGGCACATCTTTAGCCACAACACCTTTGCCCAATTTACCATTGATGGTAATGCGCATTTTCTTTGGTTTGGGCTGCATGATGCATTGTGAACTCAGCACCATTTCCACTTCGCTGGTACCAATACCGAAAGCAATGGCGCCAAACGCACCGTGTGTGCTGGTGTGAGAGTCGCCGCACACAATGGTCATGCCCGGGAGTGTGATACCATTCTCTGGCCCCACCACATGCACAATACCGTTTTTGGGATCACCCAGTCCCCAATGAGAAATACCATACTGTTTGGTATTTTCTTCCAGTGCTTTTAACTGGTTGGCGCTAAGCGGATCCTGTACCGGCAAATGCTGGTTGATGGTGGGTGTGTTATGATCGGCGGTAGCAAATGTTTTTTCAGGAAACAGTACGCTGAGACCGCGGTTCTTCAAACCTAAAAAAGCCACCGGGCTGGTAACCTCGTGAATAAAATGACGATCGATGAAAAATACATCGGGCCCGTCTTCAATTTTACGCACCACGTGTGCATCCCATACTTTGTCAAATAAAGTGGTTGGTGTATTACTCATATTAATTTATTGAATGGTTAAATGCGGCCGGAATAAATTAAAAGCAGGCCTGCCGCCAATTTCAGCCCAAATTTAATTTTAATCTCTAAATTTGTATAAACGTATTTTTCTATCACAATCATTGATAAAACCGATTTAGAAAATGGAACTGCGCCAGCTGAAATACTTCATCCGTTCTGCCGAACTGCAAAATTTTACAGAAGCGGCGCACGGGCTTTACATCAGCCAGAGTACGTTAAGCCAGCAAATAAAACAACTGGAGGAAGAACTGGGTATTCCGTTGTTTGACAGAATTGGTAAAAGAGTGCGCTTAACAGAAGCCGGCGTTAAGTTTTTACCCTATGCAAGACAAACTGTACTGGATGCCGACAGCGGCCGGCAGGTGATACATGATTTAAAAGGACTGAAAACAGGAGAGCTGCGTATTGGTGTTACCTATGGCTTATCAAGTTTATTAACCCCGGTGCTGGTGCAGTTTTCTGCAAAATACCCCGAAGTAAAAATTGTGGTTGAATTTGGTACTTCGCAGGAACTGCTGGATAAACTTCGTTCAACAAGGGTGGATTTTTTATTATCGTTTTTAGAATTGCAGAATAATGAACTGTTTATTTCGCAGCAGTTGTACGATTCTCCGTTAACATTAGTGGCACATCCATCTAATGCAGTGGCCAATAAAAAATTCATTCAGATGAAAGAACTGCAGGATATACCGCTGGTGCTGCCTGCCAAAGGATTTCATACGCGGCAGTTTTTGAACGAGGCGCTGGCAGCAAACAATATCCGGCCCAACATAAAAATGGAATTGAATGATATCAATACATTGCTGCAACTGGTGGAAACGGGTAACTGGTGTACCATTATGACGGTAGCGGCGGTGAAGGCGAGAAAAACATTGCGGACCATTCCCATCAAAGGACTGAATATTATCAGCCAGGCATCCATCACCTGGCCTAAAGACAGTTACCGTAAAAAATCTGTTTTGATATTTACAGAGATGATTCAAAAACAGGTGCGGTGATTAACGAAGCTTCAGTCTTTTCATTTCCTTTATAAAGAAGTTTGCTCCTGTTAAAAAAATATCCAGGTCTTTAGGGAAAGCGTGCTCACCACCATTTACTTTTAAAAGGACAACCGCTGGTTTCCCCTTTTCATCGTAAGTATACCGGGTGATATTTTGCCCGTTGTTAGGATAAGGATCGGGCAGTTCTTCTGTAACCGGCTCGCCGGTATAACCCGCCAGCGATGCCCAGTAATGAAAACATTGCTGTGTGCTTTGCATCACACCCCATGAAGAACCATTGATAATGATATCGCCGCCATCATATTTGTTCAATCCGTCTTTGGTGCCATTGGCAATTAAAACAGCCAGCGGTTTTTTGCCCAAAACACAGTCCATGCTTGCACTATCGGGCAGGCTGGCCACCACCGCGGTAATGCCCATACATTTTCCCGGCATTGTCATGGCCAGTTTATAACTCATATGCCCGCCGCCAGACAGGCCGATGCAAAAGAAATATTTTTTGCGGGTGCCGTAGTTTTTAGAAAAATACTCCAGCATGGCGTTGAAAAAAGCAGGTTCATTGATATCTTCTTTATTGGTGGCAGAAGTGGCGTATCTGCGGCATTCGTTCCAGTAATTTTTATAACCATTGGGATATACCAAAAAGAAACCCAGGCTGTCGGCCGCGGCCTGCAAATTTTTTGCCGGCTCCATCATTAATGTGCCATTGCCGCCCGAGCCGTGCATGATGAAGATAATGGTTTGATCTTTTGAAGCGGTTGCCGGTTTTTTAAAATAGAAGCTGCGGTAATGTCCTTCTATTAAAATGGAGTCAGCAACAGTTTGCGCATGCAGGTTGTTTGCCAATAGCATCAGGGCGAAATATTTGAATATGGTTTTCATGGCGGTTAAAAATTAAAAGGTACCTGGTGCTTTGTGAGTATGTTTTTAATAATGTCCAGTCCGTTTGCAGGAATGGCACTCACCGGTATTACGTTGGCCATTTGTTTATTCTGCCATACAAGTAACCACTTTTTACCGGCGGTAACTTTATAAATTTTTTCCCACGACATTGCGGATGTAAATGATTCTCCCGCTATCTGCAGCACATCATTATTAAAAGTGTATGTAATGGTTTCAGACAATCTTTTATTTGCCTTAAAGCTGCGTTTCATTCCCAGGTAATACACCCCTCCAAAAATTGCGAATACAATTACGCCAGGCAAAACCGTTTCAGCAGAAAATCCATTATTAACAAAGCCCATTATTACATTAAACAAGATAATAAACACAAATCCGCCGATAAATATCTTTACACTTTTGCGTGCGCTGATGATAGCAAAACTGGCACTTATAAAATCTTTTTCACTCAGTTTAACAGGAATTGTCATGCTAATTGCTTTAAAATGTAAAACTATGTTTTATTGTAATTTCATTTACTGGTTCAATAACCAAAATTTCTCATTGCCAGTTGCCGGCGCTGTATGCTTTCGTAGCAGAAAAGCGGTATTTCGTCGCAATGTTTGGCGTTGCCGGGTTTTTGAACTTGCCGAATGCGTAATTTGGCAGCATGAAACAAAACTGGTACAATAAGAAATGGGCGGTGGTGGCCATGCATACACTGGCATGGGTATTACTGTTTTCTTTGCCATACCTGCTGCGTCCTTCGTTTAACGGGGGAGAACAGCCCCACCGGCCGCAGGAAGATGAAACTGCCAATTTTCTCATCATGCGGCTGAATGACCTGTGCCTGGTTGGTTTCTTTTACTTGAATGCATTCGTATTTTTTCCTAAACTGGTTTATAAAAGACAATACATTTTTTACCTGCTGGCTGTGGCTGCCTGTTTCGTTCTTATCACACTGCAGAACTATTCCATGGTAAAAGCATTTGCCAATCCCGGCCCGGGTTATACTTTGCAAAAACATGCTTTTTTTATTTTCTTCATCTGCCTGTTCATTCTGGCCTGCAGTATTGCCTACCGCACCATCAAAGACAAAATATCTGCTGATAATGCAGCCAAGGAAAAAGAAAACGAATTTTTAAAAACAGAATTATCGCTGCTGCGTTCACAGGTGAGTCCGCACTTTATGTTCAATGTGCTCAACAATATGGTAGCCATGGCCAGAAAGCAGTCGGACCAGCTGGAACCCTCCTTAATAAAACTCTCTTCACTCATGCGCTATATGCTGTACGAAGCGGATGAAGAAAAAGTATCGCTGGAAAAAGAAACAGAATATTTGCAGAGTTATATCGACCTGCAGCAGCAGCGCTTTGGAAAAAAAGTAACCATCAACACTGTTTTTCATCAGCCTGATAAAACATATTATATCGAACCCATGCTGCTGATCCCCTTTGTAGAAAATGCCTTTAAACACGGCACCGGCATGATTGACCAGGCCATGATACAAATTGAACTGTCGGCAACAAACAATGTGCTGCAGTTTACGGTTACCAATAAATATAACGAAGACATCAACGAAGTAAAAGATAAAGCCTCCGGTATTGGTCTTACCAATGTGGCACGAAGGCTGGAGTTGCTGTACCGGCAACAGCACCGGCTTGACATTAAAAAAGAAAACGGCTTTTTTATCACCGCATTAACCATTAA
>JBGAHV010000025.1:0-62567 GCA_044225995.1 Ferruginibacter sp.
ACAAAGCTGCAGGGCTATAATTATTACACGGGTAAAATGGAGCTGGCGCAAAAGCAGGCTTTTGCCATTGCTATTAATGCCAACCAGCCCAAAAGCATGCTGGCAAAGGTGCTGCTGGAACCTGTGAGTAAACTGGCTGACAGCGCTACTTATGATATTACCGCATGGAGCATTCCTTATGCATTTGGCGTTAGTGCATACGCATTCAATAATTATTTGCCAACTGTTGCTGCTGCAGCCTCTGATATACCTGCTTTACAGGAAAATGCTTATGGTGCAGCTTTATCCTATAACTCAACTGCCAGTGCCGTTACGTTGGCACAGCTTTTAAAAAATAATATCGGAGTGCGGATTAACGAGAAAGACATTTTGTATAACGGGAAAAATATAAGAAAAGGCTCGCTGCTGATTTTAAAAAGGGATAATGCCACCAACTGGAAGCAGGCTGTTAAAATGATTAATGAAGCTGGCGAAGATATAATTGCATTGAATGGTGGCTTTATGGATGAAGGCCCGGATATGGGCAGCCCGGATATTATAAAGCTATCTGCACCAAAAATAGCCTGTGTTACGGGCAATGATGTTAATCCTAATGCTGCAGGAGAAATATGGCATTTGTTTGAACAACAGGTAAAATACCCTGTAACAATGCTGAATGGAAACAGTCTCCGTATCAGCATCCTCCGGCAGTTCAACGTAATTATTTTACCTGACGGTGATTATTCTTTCATCAGCGATAAAAAAATGAGCGAAGATGTGAAAGCATGGGTACGCAATGGTGGAAGAATTATTGCATTGGAAAGTGCTGTATCGCAATTTGCAGCAGCAGACTGGGGCATAAAAGTTAAAAAAGAAGATGATGATAAAAAGGAGGATGATAAAAATCAAAATGATTATGGTCTGCTGAAAAAATATGCAAACCGTGAAAGAGATGATTTGGTAAACAGCATTCCGGGTGCTATTTACAAAGTGGAAATGGATGATACACACCCGCTGGCTTATGGCATTGGCAGCACCTATTATACACTGAAACAAAACAGTATTGTAATGGAGTTTTTAAAAGATGGCTGGAATGTGGGTGTTATAAAAAAAGAAAATAAAGTTGCCGGTTTTGCAGGGGTATCTGTCAGCAGCAAAATAAAAGACGGAACTCTTTTTGCCGTACAGGAAATGGGGAGGGGCAAAATCATTTATATGACGGATGACCCGGTGTTCCGTAATTTTTGGGAAAACGGAAAACTGCTGCTGCTGAATGCGGTGTTCCTGGTAGGCAACGAGCCCTGGCGATTATAATCTTAAAGACATTATAAACTATTAAACACACAATGCGAATCAAGACGACATTTTTATTATTCATTTTTCATTGTTCACTTTTTTTTGTTAATGCACAAACGCCAAAAACATATTCCTCGTCTGAAATTTTATTACAGTTAAAAAAATTGAATGTCCTTGGCTCGGTACTGTACATTGCGGCACACCCCGATGATGAGAATACAAGGCTGCTGGCATATTTGGCCAATGAAAAATTATACCGCACGGGTTATTTGAGTTTAACCCGTGGCGATGGCGGCCAAAATTTAATTGGCGATGAACAGGGCGTTGATTTAGGGTTGATACGCACACAGGAATTGCTGGCTGCAAGAAGAATTGACGGAGCCGAACAATTCTTCAGCCGTGCATTTGATTTTGGTTTTAGTAAAAGCCCAGAAGAAGCCATGAAAATTTGGGGACATGATAAAATATTGAGCGATGTGGTTTGGGTAATACGCCAATTTAAACCAGATGTGATCATTACACGTTTTCCCACCACCGGCGAGGGCGGGCACGGCCATCATACCGCATCTGCAATACTTGCCGGCGAAGCATTTGATGCTGCGGCAGACAGTACAAAATTTCCAGAGCAATTAAAATATGTAAGCACCTGGCAGGCAAAACGTTTGCTTTGGAACACGTTTAATTTTGGTGGAAATAATACACAGCGGGAAGACCAGTTTAAAATTGACTGCGGTGGTTACAACCCGTTTCTTGGAAAAAGTTACGGCGAAATAGCAGCGCTCAGCCGCAGCCAGCATAAGAGCCAGGGCTTTGGTGTGCCGGCACAAAGAGGAGAGTCGTTCGAATATTTTAAAACTATAAAGGGCACAGCACCAGATAAAGATTTAATGGATGGAATATTTACTGGTTGGAACCGTACAGCCAATGATCATGTTCCGGATATAATAGCTGCTGGTATAAAAAATGAAATTGACAAGATTGCATCAAACTTCTCTGTAACAAGCCCGGAAAATTCTTTAAAAGATTTAGTTGCATTGTATGAATCTTTAGATAAGATTATCAATGATTACTGGCGGGAGCAAAAAAAAGAACAGGTTAAAAAACTGATTGAACTATGCAGCGGACTGCATATGGAAGCAATTGCAACCACTCAATATGCTGTGCAGGGTGATACCTTAAAAGTGACCATGACAGTTAACAACCGCAGCGGAGCAAATATTATAAATGCCGATGCAGAAATTGATACAACCTATGTGATTTTTGACCAGTTGCAAAAAAATAAAAATGCGGTTAAAACTTATAGCTGGTTTATAGCGCCCAGTGCTAAACTCTCTCAACCTTATTGGTTAGAAAACGAAATGAATCATGGAAGTTTTAATGTAACCGACCAGCAACTGATAGGAAAGGCAGAGAACGACCCTTTGAGTGTAACATTCAGTATGATGATAGAAGGAAAGGAGTTTACATTTACCAAACCGGTGCGTTATAAATATACCGACCCTGTGAAGGGAGAGATTTATGAGCCGGTGAGTGTGGTGCCGCCTGTTTCAATTACACCAAAATTGCCTACAGTTATTTCTACTGGTCTAAAAAATTCGTCTGTTGAAGTTGAAGCATTCAGGGATATTACATTAAGTGATCCCAAAATAATTTCAAGTATTCCTGCTATAAAAAATAATGTATTGATTGATGAGAATATTGGCATGAATGGGAATATTAGCCTTGTTAAAGGTCAAAGAAAAACGGTTAGTGTCTTTCCTGTTTCTGGTAAGGCATCAGTAGTTGTGGGTGCTCAGGAAAATACTATTGGTTATAATCAACAATTAAAGTCAATTAACTACGATCATATTCCATCAATAAACTACTTTAAGAAAGCAGCAATTGAATTTAAAATATTAGATGTAAAAACGGAAGGTCTGATAGCTGGTTACATACCCGGTGCCGGAGATAAAATTCCTGAAGCACTGGAACAAATGGGCTATAAAGTAGTAACACTAAAAGAAAATAATATTACTGCTGAAAATTTAAGACAGTTTGATGTAATTATTGCAGGCGTGCGTGCCTACAATACCAATGAATGGATGAATAATGTGTATGATGTGCTGATGCAGTATGTAAAAGAAGGCGGCGTTTTAGTTTCGCAATACAACACCAGCAACCAAATTGGGCCTGTAAGAGCGAAGATTGCACCTTATCCATTTACCATCACCCGCAACCGCATAACAGATGAAGAAGCAAAAGTAAATTTCCTGCTGCCACAGCACAGGGTGCTTAATTATCCTAATAAAATAACCGCTAAGGATTTTGAAGGCTGGATACAGGAACGCAGTATTTACAATGCAGAGAATACAGACACTGCGTACAAAAAAATATTCAGCATGAAAGACCCCGGGGAAAGTGAGCAGGATGGCAGCCTGATAATTGCTAACTATGGGCAAGGCCGTTTTGTTTATACAGGCCTGGTATTTTTCAGGGAGCTGCCGGCAGGGGTGCCCGGTGCCTACCGTTTGTTTGCAAATATTATTGCTAATAAACGGCAAGCCAGTAACACACCAAAGAAAAGCGATAAGAAGAATGAGAAGATAAATGTGCCCAGCAAGTTTAACAGTAAGGGGGCACGCAATTAATTTTTATTCTTATTGGTCACTATGTCACTAATCTGCGCTAAGATCAAAGCTGATTTGCTTGCTATTGTACAAGTGAGTGACACAACGATGCTGAATAAAGATTAAATGTTTGTTACAAAAAATGCAAAACGAAAAATCATACTGGCGTAAATGGTATATTGTTGTGCTGCTGTTTTTGGCTGCACAAATAGTTTTGTTTTATTTAATTACCAAGGCTTTTTCGTGAACCGCATTGACTGGACGATATTAATTGCAACGCTTGCCGGCATAATTATTTATGGTGTTTATAAAAGCCGTACTACTAAAAATTTAGATGGCTATTTTTTAAGCAACCGCAGTATGCCCTGGTACCTGGTGCTGCTGAGTATTATGGGTACGCAGGCAAGTGCAGTAACTTTTTTAACGGGTCCCGGCCAGGCATACAGCGATGGAATGCGGTTTGTACAATATTATTTTGGCCTTCCGTTGGCTATGATTGTTATTGCCATTTTTTTTGTCCCGGTATTCAGCAGGTTAAAAGTTTATACAGCTTACGAATTTTTAGAGCAGCGCTTTGATGTAAAAACAAGAACGCTTACTTCTGGCTTATTCTTATTAAGCAGGGGGTTAAGCACCGGCGTTAGCATTTTTGCGCCATCGCTTGTGCTTAGTTCGTTAATGGGATGGAATGTTTACTACACTAATTTGATAATGGGCAGCCTGCTGATTATTTATACCATGAGTGGTGGTGCCAAAGCAGTAGCGCATACGCAAAAACTTCAAATGATCATTGTGTTTATTGCGCTTTTTTTAACAGGCTACCTTGCTGTTAAATTGTTACCTGCTGCCATTGGTTTTACCGATGCTTTAAAAACCGGAGGCGCAAATGGCAAGATGAACATTATTACAACCGGCTTTACCGAAAAAGGTTTTGACTGGAAAGACCGGTACAATATCTGGAGCGGATTGATTGGTGGTTTCTTTTTAGCACTGAGTTATTTTGGAACCGACCACAGCCAGGTGGGCCGTTATTTAACGGCAAAAAATGAAGCGGAGAGTAAAAAAGGTTTACTGATGAATGGCCTTGTAAAAGTGCCCATGCAATTCTTTATTTTATTGCTGGGCGTACTTATTTTTTCGTTTTATCAATACAACAAAGGACCCATTTATTTTGATGAGGTGACTGTGCAAAAGGCAAAACAAACGGCAAAGGCAGATTCGCTGAATATGCTGGAAGTGCAGTATAATGCTGCATTTGATGCTGGCAATAAAGCTGAGGCAAATACAATACGCAAAACATTTGCTGCTGTAATAAAAAGAGCTTTGCCTGGAGAAAAACCAAATGATACGAACTATATTTTTTTATGGTTTGTAAAACAAAGCCTGCCAGCTGGCTTAACGGGGCTGGTGCTGGCTGTTATTTTCCTGGCGGCATGGGGCAGTATTGCTGCAGCGCTGAACTCGCTGGCAGCCTGTACGGTGGTTGATTTTCATAAAAAGTTTTTTGTAAAAAAGGAATCAGAGCTGGAAGATTATAAAGTATCGCAATGGTACACGCTGGGCTGGGGAATTTTTTCTATTATTATTTCCATGTTTGCCTATAATATTGGTAACAGTTTAATTGAAACGGTAAATATACTGGGTTCTATTTTTTACGGGGTGATACTGGGCGTTTTCCTCGTGGCCTTTTGGCTTAAACAGATTAAAGCCAATGCGGTTTTTTATGCAGCCATTACAGCGCAACTGCTGGTTATAGTTATTTACAACCTGGACATTATTTCTTTTTTATGGCTGAACGTAATTGGCGCTTTACTGGTTTTACTATTTGCTTTGCTGCTGCAGCCGGTACTAAAACAAAAAGCGCTGTAACCTTACAGCGCTTTTTGAAAAACGATTCTTTCTGATTAAAGTTTTTTTAGCAGCTCTTCATTCATTTTTACATAGTCATCATTTTTTGCTTCTTTAGCCAGCTCTAATGAACGTGTGGC
Source organism: Ferruginibacter sp. (assembly GCA_044225995.1). Taxonomy (GTDB): domain Bacteria; phylum Bacteroidota; class Bacteroidia; order Chitinophagales; family Chitinophagaceae; genus Ferruginibacter. Next base: position 5,870 of record JBGAHV010000025.1, read on the forward strand.
ACTTTCTTTTGCGCCAGCTTTATCTCCGTTCTCTTTTTGAATTTTTGCTTTATACAGCCACATCCAGTATGCTTTATCATTGCCTTCAATTGCTTTGCCGCAGTATTCCAATGCTTTTTTAGAATTGTTTTCATATTCATTATAAAACTGTGCCGCTTGCCAGTAAGGCTTTTTATCAGTAAGCAATGCTGCATCAATTTGTGCTTTCAACCGGTCTTTAATGTTAGTGGTTATAGGAATAGAGACAGCCACTTTTTCCCACATCAGGTGCAGTTCACAACTCTCGGGCTTTATGTTGACAAACTGCATGGTAAAAGTTTCCATTTTTTCTTTCATCTTCATGGGTGTTACTTTAAAACGCACCACATCCTCGCTTTCTTTATACCCGTCAATTCCCCAGTTTTTTACGCCTTTGTTTAAAATGATTTCCCAGGTTTCTATGCCCGGTATAGTGTATAATACATAAGTGCCGGTGTCAATTTTTTTTCCACCCATTTCAACCACATCAGTAAACACCAGTTTGGTGGCGGCGTTAGCGCCGGTACGCCACAGTTTGGTGTAAGGCACCAGGTCGCCAAAAATTTTGCGCCCCTTAGCATTAGGCCTGCTGTAAGTTAGTTCCACACTGCCCATGCCAAAATCCTGTTTAATGGTTTGGGTGGAAGAAGGCTGCGGCATTTTAATTTGTGCATTGGCAGTAACAGCAAGGCATGCAGAAGCAAACAAAACAAACGTCAATCTTTTCATAAATAAAATTTTAGAAAAACAAATCTAAACGAAGGGAAGTGAAAGGCAATAAATAATTTTTGCACCGGGCTTTTAAAACTGTACTGTAATTTTTCCCCGGCCTTTTTTCCCTTTTTTAATTTTCCATTGGGGACCCTGCTGCAGCAGGCGAATGGCGGCTTCATCGCAGTTGCCGCAAAGTGACTTGTCTACTTTAATATTGGTAATGGTTCCTTTATTATTTACATCAAAAGAAAGTTGTACCTGGCCGTGTATATTATTTTTAAGGATGTCATCAGGTATTTCAAAATTATTATCGGCATAGGTATTGTAATTATCCCATCCGTCGGCAGGCTCCACGTTCATAACAGAGTCTTTTATCAGTGCAGCTCTTTTTGAAACAGCATCTTTAGCTTTATTACTGCTGATTACTACTTTTTCTGCAAAGTCATTACCATCTTCCTGTAAAATAATTTTGTTTTGCTGCACATTACTTTTAAGTGTTACTAATTGGGGCTTATAACCTGCAGCTTTTACTTCTGCATATAAAACGGAGTCGTTTGATATAAGCCTGAACACGCCTTTTACATCGGTATAAGTACCAAAGTTTTCGCTTTTAATATTCACGTTGGCAAATGGCAATGGTGTGTTATCTGTACTTAACACCTGGGCATAAAAATTTTTATTCAATACAGGCTGCTGTTTTGCTTCTGAAAGCAGGCCGGAATTTGTTTGATTCTCCTTTTTAAAAGTATTGTTATACCCTTGTGTGTTATTGCCTGCAGGAGCTGTATTTACAACATTATAATTGGATTGACTCTCACTGGACTTAACACCATTATTACCCGCTGTTTCTTCACTTGCCTTTTCAGAAACTGCTTCTGCTTTTTTATCATCTGCAGCAGCAATGGGTATATTTGCCCTGCCACCAGAAGATGGTTTATAAACAAAATCTTTGTCAGCTGCAGCTTCAACAGGCTCCCGGGTTATATCTTTTATAACCGTTTTCTTTTCTTTTACAGAAGGATTTATACCATTTTCTGAAATCCCTTTTTCCTTATCAGTACTTGTAGCTATGACAGCAGCAGAAGAGTCTGCAACCGCAACTTCTTTTTGTTGAGTATTTTTTGTGGGTACAACCTCCTGGGCAATATTATCAGCTTGCTTTTTTGTAACAAGAAAATAGGAGAGTGTAGCGGTGCCGCCAATGACCAAAACTGCTGCGGCCGCTTTCCACCAGGTATTTTTCTTTTTGGTTATGGGGATAATTTTTGCGCCTTCCTGTTGTTTTGCAAATGCCTGTTTTAATTCAGTTAAATGTTTTTCCCAGCTGCCCTGTTCCGCTGCGGCATAGCCTTCCATTGCTTCTGCAAGAAAAGGATCGTCCAGTGCGGCTTTTTCCATTTCATTCATCTGTAATGGGGTAAGCCTGCCCGCAAGATATTGCTGAATATCTTCTGCACTGTACACTTTCTTATGTTCGCTGCCCTGCATTTATAATTAATAAATATGGTTATTAACTTTCAAAACTGTCTTTTCCATCCATACAAATCCTTAAGTTTCTTTTGCCATTTTGTATATAACTTCTTACTTTATTCCATTCGTGCCCTGTAATTTCAGCTATTTCGTTGTAGCATTTATTTTCCAGGTAAAACAGTTTTACCGTTTCCTTTTGTTCCGCTGGCAATGTTTCCAAACATTGTTCCATTTTTACAAAGTTGGTTTCTTTTTCCAAAGCCTCGCTAACCAGATGCGTATTTTCCTCTGATTGCATAAAATTGGTGTTAAATTCAGTGGTTTTCATGTTGCGTGGGCTCCGCAGCTGCATCAGGCAATAATTACGGGCTAAAACATGCAGCCAGCCCTTAAAATTTTCCACTTCATGCTGCCGCAGTTTTGTACTTAGCTCTTCAAAAATATCCATCACGGCATCCTTGCTCCGTTCGGGATCTTTGAAATATTTCAGGCAAACACCAAATACCAAATCCATATAGCGCTGGTACAGGATACTTAAATAGTCCATTTTGCCACTTTCCTTAAAGGCGGCAACAAGCTCTTTGTCCGTATCACTGGTTGATATGTTTCGTAAAAAATTCAATACTAAGCTTTGCAGGAAATGGTTTTTCTTTTTTATTCAAAATAAACCCGGACGGTCTGGTAAAACATCCGGCTGTTGACATATTGGTTATTTTGTTGTTTCTCCCTGTAACCCTGCAAGCCCAGCAGCCCGGCAGCATTCCCTTTATTAATGGCAATTTCGAGGTACCCGGCAGAGTTAAACAAAGCCAGTTTTTCTCCTTCGTTTACATCCGCATAACTTTCGCTGATGCGGTCAATTACTTCATCTCTCTTAAAAACAATCTTAAAGCTTCTGCCACGGCGTTGTTCTTCAAACTCTTCTTTGGTAATATTTACAATTACATTTTCAAAGTTATCGGTAAAAATTATCTGGCCTTCAATCCAGTTATTGCCAAGCAAGGGCTTTAACGGATTTTTTACATGGATAGAAACAGAAGCATCTCCAATATTTTCTAATTTTTTACCGCCAATAAGTTCATTAAAAGCCTTTGCAAAAACCGAGGTGCAGTAAAGGGTGTTTTTTTGCTGCGTTTTCTCCAAAGGCAGTGCAACCACTTTATTAGGTACTTCTTCCAGTATCATGGTGATTAAACCATTATCTGCACAGCCAATAAAATGCCCGTTATGCTCGGCAAGCAATAAGTGCTCAGGCTTTTCATCAAATAAATTTACAAGTACAAGATGAAATGTGCCGGGCGCAAAATTTTTGATGGCATTACGGCAAACGTACGCTGCCTGCGGGTAATTAAAAGGAGAAAGCTGATGTGTGATATCGATAAGATTAAACAGGCCGTTTTCCTGTAATAACTGACCCTTGATGGCTCCCACTAAAAAATCCTGCTGGCCAATATCGGATGTAAGGGTTAGTAAAGGCATTTAATTACTTAAAGTTTCGGGTAGTAAATTGCAAATTGTATTTAAAGGTTGATAAGTTGGTTTACCTCACCAATTCCCCGTTTTTAAAAAAGAATTTGTATGCCAATTTATCTGCAAGCCCGGGAAAGAACTTATTCATGAAAACGGTTCTTTTGCCGGTAAATGTAAGCACCAGCGTACGTTTTCTTTTTTCAACAGCATTTAGAATGTGCCCGGCGCACTCATTTGCAGTCATCATCTTTCCTTCATCCATAGGGCTTTCTCCCTGTTGCTTCCCTTCGCTGTTTAATGCAGCATTTCTGATATTAGAAGCTGTAAAACCTGGGCACACCCACATCACATTTACCCCATCATGAATCAATTCTGTACGAAGTGCTTCCATCCATCCGTTTACGGCATACTTACTAGCACTATAACCACTGCGGCCCGGCAGGCCGCGGTATCCGGCAATTGATGAAACAGCCACAACAGTTCCTTTACGTTCTATTATAGATGGCAGCGCAAGTTTGGTACAAAAAACAGTGCCGTAATAATTAATATCCATTACTTTTTTAAATACATCCGGGTCAGCATCCTTTACTAAGGCCCTCATAGATACTCCGGCATTATTAATTAAAATATCAATGCCCCCAAAAGTTTTAATTGTGGAATTAATAAAGATCCGGCAATCGTTCCAGTTGCTTACATCCGTAACAACTGTATGCAAAGGTTTACTTGCATTGGCAACCTGCAGGTCGTATAATTTATCCTGGTTACGGCCGCATGTAGCCACTTTGGCATCCATTTGTAGCAATAATTCAACAAGGGCCCTGCCAATGCCATCACTTCCCCCGGTTACTGCTACTACTTTATTTTTGAAAAAATCGCTCATAAAAATGTATTACATGGTACTGCTTGCAGAAATGTACTCTGACTAACCAATTAATTTATTGTGTTTATAATACCGTTAGAATTTTGCAGTAATTATTGGTAAGCGGTATTAATTACAAAAATATTTGATTATAACTGGAAAAGGTAAATTTTTTAAAATAAAAAACCCCCCGTTTTTGCGGAGGGTTTGTGATCTGGCTGGGACTCGAACCCAGGACCCATACATTAAAAGTGTATTGCTCTACCAACTGAGCTACCAAATCAGCTTTTTAAAATTTTGGATTGCAAAGATAGGGGTATTGAACTAAAAACCAAGACTAAAAAAATGATTTTTTACACTAAAAAAATGAAATTGTTAATAAACCTGTCGCTTAAAGAGCCATCAGGCTGCACCCCCTAATGTCACTAACATCCAAACGGCCCAATACTTCAAAAGTGCCGTTGGTGTAAAGCCTGCCTGTATCTTCCGTGGCTATAAAACTGCAGCTATATATGTTTGCAAGGTCAATGATATTAATACACCCATTTAAAGGTTTATTTATTGTTGTACTGTCACTAACAAAAAATGGATCATCTTCTTCTCTTATCAAAACTTTCATCCATGGCGGGCAATGAAAAATACCATCACCTTTTGAATAAGCCTGCGACAAAAGCTCTGTCATTCCATACTCGGAATGAACGAGTGCTGTACCCAATTGTTTTTGTAAGATCGTATGTACCTGTTGCCTTGTCAGTTCTTCTCTTCTTCCTTTCATACCGCCCGTTTCCATTACAATTGTATTTCGTAATTGCAGGGGATACTTTTCTGCAAAATCAAGCAATGCATAAGTTACACCAATAAGTAAAGTAGGCTGCTTTAGTATTTCATTATGCAATAACGTGGAGTGCAGTTTTTCAAAATCGTACAGGTAAAATCCGCTGAGTTTGTTATTGCTTAAGGAAATCAGTTCTTCTGCCATGCTAACCAATGACGAATTCTTCTTTTCTAAATATGAAGGTAAAAGACCGATTATACATTTGTTTGAAACCGGGGCATAAAATTTTTGAAAAGCAGTAGTAAAGCTTTTTTTATAAACCTGGATATTTTTAACAAAATGCCTGCTGTTAATGCTGGCGGTGGTACCGCTGCTTTCAAAAATGACCTCTGGTTCAAATGAGGTTGTGGTTACTTTATGAGTTTTAAAAAAGGAAATAGGTAAAAAAGGAATTTTTTCAACACTGGTAACTGCAGCAAGATTAATGTGCAAAGCGTTACAGTAATTCCTGTATACTTCATTTTTTTCATACTGAAATTGAAATAATGCCAGTGCCAGTTCATTGAAATTTTCACCAGAGGCAGCAAATATGTCTCTTTCAAGGTCAATATTTTTAACGGCAGGTTTCAATTTCTATTATTACATTTGAACAACAAAATTACAACAATGCGGTACATTATTTCTGCAGCTGTATTAATCCTGTTTTTCATGGCATGCAAAAAAGATAACTTTACCACTGAACCTCAAATCAGTTTTAAAGAGTTTAAGCCGGATTTTTATCAAAATGCCACACCCGATGAAAATATTCCTGTTTTAACCCTTCATGTTACAGATGCTGAGGGGGATCTTGGTTTTATTAACGGAAAGGACACATCATACATCTATATAAAGAATCTTAGTACGGGCCGGGCTGATTCCTCCATTTTGCCAGATATTAAACCTATCGCCACAAAAAAGTTTGAGGCAGACATTTCTGTTTTTATGAAGCAGTTCCTGGGGTCCTCCCGTTCAACAAGAGATACAATATACTTTGAGGTATACGTAAAAGACTTTGCAAAAAATAAAAGCAATGTAATTAAAACGGATAAGCCGGTTTATTATATTCCATAATGAAACTGCTTTACTTTATAGTTTCACACTCTCTTTTTATTGCATTTTGTGCGGCAGCACTATGTTTTCAAACCGCAGTTTTGCTTAAAATTTCACTAACTGGGTGGTTTTACAGCCTCATTTTTTTTTCCACCATATGCAGCTACAATTTTTACTGGCTTTTGAGCAGTTATTCTTTTGCACCCAAAAAAATTGTATTACATCTAAAAAGTCATTTGTCAAATAGCATTGTCTTTTTTTTATCAGTTGCGGGGGTACTGATTTCTTTATTCCAGCTGCCGGAAATTATGACGCTGGTAACCATTGGCGCTGTGCTTACTTTTTTATATGCAATACCCTTACTCCCTTTTAGGTGGGCCCAATTAGCACGTAAGGCGGGGCTGCTAAAAACAACGTTGCTGGCGTTTACCTGGTCTTATATTACTGTTTTTATCCCTTATAAATACACCGAAACCGGTAATGTAACTGCACTTGTACTCCTTTTTTTTATACGCTTCGTTTTCATGTTGATGCTTTGCATTATTTTCGATGCAAGAGATGCACGTGTTGATAAAATTCGGGGTTTACAGAGTCTCACAACAATGTTGTCTGCAAAAATGGTTAAAATGATAATGCTTTTATTGTTTGCAGCCTTTTTGATCGTAGGTGTTTTTTTTCGTATTCATTTTAATGAAATAAAGCAGGTATTAGCCCTTTTGGTTACGGGTTTAGCAGTAGCAATAGCTTACTATTACTCTTTAAAAAAGCAAGGGTACTATTTTTATTATTTTATTATAGACGGTTTAATGTTGTTTGGTGCAGCGGCAACTTATATTGCTTCCATTAAGTAATTTTGCAGATAAACATATCTAAATGGCTAAGTCAAAAAAGGCAAAAAGTATCCTTACAAAAGATTCCTACTCGTTTCTTAAAAATTATATCAACACTCCATCGCCTACCGGCTTTGAAAGCAGCGGCCAAAAAATTTGGCTTGAGTATATTAAACCTTTAGTAGATACCCATTTTACCGACCCGTATGGTACAGCAGTAGGGGTAATAAACCCTTCAGCACCTTTTAAAGTGGTTATTGAAGCGCATGCTGATGAGATAAGCTGGTTTGTAAATTATATTTCTTCAGAAGGGTTGATTTATTTAAAACGCAATGGAGGAGTGGATCATCAGATTGCACCTGCAAAGCGTGTACTGATTCACGGAAAAAAAGGCCCGGTTAAAGCGGTTTTTGGCTGGCCTGCAATTCATACACGCCTTGGCAACAGTGATGGCAAAGAAACTCAGCCCAAAGTTGATAACCTTTTTTTAGACTGCGGGGCACGTAATAAAAAAGAGGTGGAAGCGCTGGGAATACATATTGGTGCAGTAGCAACCTATGAAGAAGGGTACGAAGAACTTGCTTATGATTACCTGATAGCACGTGCGTTTGATAACCGTGTTGGCGGTTTTATGATTGCAGAAGTGGCAAGGCTGCTTAAAGCCAACGGGAAAAAACTGCCCTTCGGCCTTTATATTGTAAATGCTGTGCAGGAAGAAATTGGTTTACGTGGCGCTGAAATGATAGCCCGGCGCATAAAACCCAATGTGGCAATCATTACAGATGTAACACACGACACAAGTACACCAATGATAAATAAAATAATTGAAGGTGATTGCGCTTGTGGAAAAGGGCCATCCCTTGCCTATGGGCCTGCAGTGCATAACAAGCTGCTGGATTTTGTGCAAAATACTGCTGCAAAAAATAAAATCCCAGTTCAGTTGCGTACTGTAAGCCGCAGCACTGGTACCGATACAGATTCTTTTGCTTATGCCAATGATGGTTGCCCCTCAGTATTAATTTCCATACCCCTCCGTTATATGCACACCACTGTTGAAATGCTGCATAAAGATGATATAGAAAACACCATTAAGCTTATGTACGAAACGCTTTTGTCTCTTACTCCTAAAACCAACCTGAGCTATTTTTAAGTTATGGACGATCGTTTTACTAAATTCTCAAAACTATATTTCCTGATCTTCGGGTTGTTTTTGTCAGTGCCTGTTATTACAGCGCTTATCATAGGTTTTTTCTATGGGTTCTTTAAAATTTTTGCTTCAAGGCCGCTGGATGTTTTTTATGAATTACTGGTACTTGTAATTCCTGCAGCATTATTTGGCGCCGTGTATTATATATTTATAAGCCGCACAAAAAAACATCCATCAAAGCCTGTTAAAGTAATCTCACAGGTGCTTTTTATTATTGCTTTCTGTACATGTGCCGTTGTACTTGTTCTGGATTTGCTGCACTATTTCAAATTGAATTTTGGAACGTATGATGTAGGCTTTTTTTATAGTTACAGCCAGGCCTTTTTAGCAGGCAATATTGCACTTCTTTTTGTTTTAGCTATAGCACAGGCTTTTAGTACCCCCAGGGAGGAAGACTGGCAGGAAAAAAGAAAGCGCCGATTGCAGCAAGAAGAAAACATAAAATAAAATTCCCCGCCAGGAATAGCGGGGAGTAAATCAAAACCAACTGTATGCTATGAAAACTCTTACTGTATAGTTATTTGTTTTGCCACAGCTTTTACTTCTTCTTTTTTAGGCAGTGTTACATACAAAATACCATTATCATATTTTGCAGTAATGTTACCTGCTTCTATTTTATCATCTACGGTAAAACTGCGTTTAAAGCTTTTTGTGCTGAATTCTTTCCGTATTTGTTTTTCATCTTCTGTCTTGTTTTCGGCTTTCTTTTCTGCACTGATGGTTAAAATGTTCCTGTCGAGGTTAACAGTAAAATCAGCTTTATCATACCCTGCAGCAGATAACTGCAATTGATAAGCATCATTTAATTCAGAAATGTTTACAGGCGGAAAAGCCCAAACGTCTTCACGAAACGTTTTTCCAAACGATACTGGGAGTTCGTTAAAAAGATCATTCATTAAACCATCGAATGATTTGCCAAAAGTGTTGTTAGTTCTTACGAGTGTCATAGTTGATATTTTTTAAAGTTTTAAATTTATTTACCTGAAAAGGATAGCTCAAATTATATTCCACCGCAATTTTTAATGCCAGAAATTCTTTTCCTGGTTACTTGTAGTGTCAACTTGGCTTTTTTGAACATGGGAGGCAGACATAGTGTCGTACTTTTCGAAATCCGAAATGTTATAATCAATGTTTCGCCATCTGAGGCTATGTACTTAATTTTGTTATTCTAAAATTTACAAAACATGTATCCGGAAGAAATTGTAATACCGATGAAAGAGGAGCTTACCGAGAATGGCTTCTCAGAAATGCTTACTGCTGATGAAGTGGAAAAGACTTTAAATGATAAAGGCACCACCCTGGTTGTAATAAATTCTGTATGCGGTTGTAGCGCAGGCACAGCAAGGCCGGGAGTTTTAATGGCTGTTAGCAATAGTGCTAAACGACCTGATCATTTAACTACCAGTTTTGCTGGGTTTGATGTGGAAGCAGTAAAAAAATTAAGAGAACATTTGTTGCCGTATCCTCCTTCATCACCATCCATTGCGTTATTTAAAGATGGTCAGTTGGTTCATTTTGTGGAGCGGCACATGATTGAGGGCCGTAGTGCACAAATGATTGCTGAAAATCTTATTGGTGCATTTGAACAACATTGTAATTAATAACATGGGTTTAATTTTACAATCCTCCTTAACGGGGGATTTTTTTTGCAAGTTTGTAAATGAAAGCATAAATAATCTTGTAAAATAGTAGCCCGTATTATGTTGTAGCAGTTAATTTAGATATATTGCATCTCTCAATTTAAAATAGCTATTTGCAGTTTATATGTATCCCAATTTATATTATGTTTTTAAGGACTGGTTTGGTGTGGAGTGGAAAGCGCTCAGCATTTTAAATATGTTTGGCCTTATGGTGGCCCTTTCTTTTGTTGCTGCGGCAATTGTATTTTCAAAAGAATTGAAAAGGAAGGAAAAATTAGGGCTGCTTACCCCGAGGGAAGAGATGATTACTGTAGGCCAGCCAGCCAGCTTTGCGGAACTTGTTGTAAATGCTATTATAGGATTTGCATTTGGCTATAAAGTTTTTGGCCTGCTTTTTAACAGGCCTGATGCTGTTAACCCACAGGCCTACATTTTTTCTTCACAGGGTAATATATTAGGCGGTCTTTTACTTGCCGCTTTATTGGCATGGCTTAAATGGTACGAAAAAAACAAGCAAAAGTTAAAAGAACCAGAGCGGCGTAATGTTCGTATTTGGCCACATGACAGGGTAGGGGATATTGTAATACTGGGGCTTATTTTTGGTATTATTGGCGCTAAATTATTTGACAGCTTTGAGAATTGGGACGATTTTATTTCAGACCCAATTGGGCGTTTGTTTTCTGCAGGAGGCCTTACGTTTTATGGTGGCCTCATTTTGGCGGCAGCAGCAATAATCTGGTATGCCTATAAAAAGGGAATCAAAATAGTACACCTGGTGGACGCAGTTGCACCTGCATTAATTCTGGCCTACGCCATTGGGCGTATCGGTTGCCAGGTTGCCGGTGATGGTGATTGGGGCGTGTATAACAGTGCTTATGTTTCAGACAGTACTGGGGCAGTTAGGCTTGCAGCGCCCGGTGAATTCCGCAAAGCACTTGAAAAAGACTCTACATATTTTTTACTTGGTAAGCTGCCTGAGTCCAATGAATATCATGGCAGAAAGTCTGCATCATTGGATGCAGTACCCAATATCAGCTTTAAAGCCCCTTCATTTTTACCTGTATGGATGGTTGCTTATACCTACCCTAAAAATGTAAATATAGATGGAGTTAAAATACCCGGTGATAAAGATGAGCATAACAGAGTTTTACCCCTACCGGTTTTTCCTACTCCTTTTTATGAAACAATCATGGGGTTGGTAATTTTTCTAATTCTTTGGCTTATTCGCAAGAAAATAAAAGTACCGGGAGTAATGTTTGGAGTTTATTTGATTTTTAATGGAGCAGAACGCTTTACTATAGAAAAAATAAGAGTAAATGATACCTACAATATTTTCGGTTACCATCCATCACAGGCGCAGGTAATTGCGGTATTGCTTGTATTTACTGGTATTCTGCTAAGTGTATTTCAATATAGAAATCATAGGACCAACTAACTCCAAACCCAAAATTTCCTCTTTTTTGTAACCATTTCTTCCTTTACACGTATATGGTGTGGAGCATCGTATTATTTTTCGGTAACCAGTTATCAAGTTATTTTGCCGTTTAGTATAAAACAATGTACTATGCAAAACAAAGTACCTACTTTTGTGTAGTAGTTGCAATTGTAATTACATATTTTAATAGCCAATTTCCGGGTTAGCCACCGGAATAAAAACAAAAAGTATAGACATGAAAAAACTGTTCAACCTGCTGGTTGTATGCACTATTGCTTTGTGCAGCCAGGCCCAAACTAACAATTCTGGAACAATTTCTGGAAACATCAAAGACGGTGGAAATCAAAAAATTATTGATGCTGCCTCAATTTCTCTTTTAAATGCAAATGACTCAACAATTCTTAAAACTGCTTTGGTGGATAAAGAAGGAAAATTTGTATTTGAAAATATAAACTACGGCAAATACTTATTACTTGCCAGTTCAATTGGGCACTCAAAAACTTATAGCAATTTGCTTACCCTCACTGAAACCAACTCCGCTATTAATGCTGGAACACTTCAACTTATCCCTGCCGAAAAGAGCCTTGCAGGTGTAACAGTCGTTTCAAAAAAACCTTTTATTGAGCGGAAAGCAGATAAAACGGTATTGAATGTTGAGTCTTCCATCAGCAGTACAGGAAGTACTGCGCTTGAAGTACTTGAAAAAGCACCAGGGGTTACTGTTGACAAAGATGGCAATGTAAGCCTCAAAGGCAAACAGGGTGTTTTAATTATGATTGATGGCAAGCAGACTTATCTTTCAGGCCCTGAGTTAGCCAACATGTTACGTAATATGTCATCCAACCAATTGGAACAAATTGAAATAATGACCAACCCCTCTGCTAAATATGACGCTTCAGGCCGTTCAGGTATTATCAATATCAAAACAAAAAAGAATAAGCAAAAAGGCTTTAATGGAAGCGCAACAACTGCTTATACCCAGGGTATATACTCAAAAACTAGCAACAGTCTCAACCTGAATTACCGGAATGGAAAGATTAACTTGTTTAGTACACTAAGCGCAAATTATCGCAATAATTATCAGCAGCTGGATATTTACAGGCGATATACCAATAACGATAAGAGCACGAAAGCCATATTTGAGCAAGTGTCTTTTTCAAATAAACATAGTGGTAACTACAATGCAAAAATTGGAGCTGATTATTACCTGAATAAAAAAACAACAGTAGGTGTGGTGGTATCGGGTGTAACCAACCCATTTGTTCAGAATGGAGAAAACACAAGCTACCTTAAGGGCGCTAACGGAGGCCTGGATTCAATTGTAACTGCTCTTAGCTCCGAACATTCTAAATGGAAAAATGGCAGTGTGAATGTAAATTTTCGCCACCAGTTCGATTCAACGGGCAGAGAGCTTACCGCTGATTTTGACTTTCTGAATTATAATTCAAATAAAGATCAGCAATTTATTAATACCAGTTATACCGCAACCTGGGGAGTTAAAAATAGTGATATACTCTTAGGAGAATTGCCTTCTTTAATCAAAATATATTCTGGAAAAACTGATTACACCCATCCATTAAAAAAAGGTGCTAAAATTGAAACTGGCCTTAAAACCAGTTATGTAGAAACTGATAACACTGCTGGTTATTATAACCTGGTTGGCACCAGCAAAAACCCTGATTATGATAAGACAAACAGGTTTGATTATAAAGAAAACATCAATGCAGCGTATTTTAATTTTAATAAAGAAATGAAAAAATGGAGCCTTCAAACTGGCTTGCGTTTAGAGAATACAAATTATAAAGGCCACCAGTTAGGCAATCCAGTAAAACCAGATTCATCTTTTGACAGGAGTTATACCAGCCTGTTTCCAACAGCGTTTGTAGGTTATAATCCTACTGAAAAAAATCAGTTCAGCTTTTCTTACGGAAGAAGGATTAACAGACCGGATTACGAAGACCTTAACCCTTTCCTGTTCTTTTTAGATAAATACACATATGGTGCTGGTAACCCGTTTCTAAGGCCTATGTATTCTCATGTAATTGAACTATCGCACACTTATAAACAGTTTTTAACTACAACATTAAATTACAGTTACACAAAAGATCTTTTTACTGAAATATTTGAACAAAAAGATTTTGCTACAATCGTACGCCAGGGAAACTATGGGCACATGAATGATGCAAGTGTTTCCATAAGCATACAAAAAGGAGTGGCTAAATGGTGGAATACAATGGTGTACACTGAGGCAAAATATAACCAGTTTGCTGGAAGATTGTCAACAGGAGAAGATATTAATACTCACGCTACCACATTTCTGGCAAACGTGAATAACCAATTTAAATTTAATAAAGGCTGGAGTGCAGAACTGAGTGGGTGGTACCGTACAAAAGGTGTAGAAGGCCAGATTGCAATTAAAGCATTAGGGCAAATGAATGCCGGGGTTCAAAAACAAGTGATCAAAAATAAAGGTACTGTTAAACTAAGTATTAATGATATATTAAACAGCCGAAACGCTAAAGGCGATATTAATTTCCAAAATACCGAAGCAAAATTCCGTCAGTATGGAGATAACCGGGTAGCTACAATCAGCTTCAGTTATCGTTTTGGTAAACCAATTAAAGGGGTGCAAAAACGCAAAACTGGGGGTGCAGGAGATGAACAAAATCGTGTAAAGGGAGGAAATTAATTTTTCTGTGAATTCTTTTGGTAAAAAACCTGCTGCTGTTCTGCGGCAGGTTTTTTACTTTTGATAAAACTTAAGACTATGCCATCCTTTGATTTTAGCAGTAAAGTTGACCTTCAGACATTGGACAACGCAATCAACACAGTTCATAAAGAAATTACCAACCGTTTCGATTTTAAAGGAAGTCACGTAGTAATTGAATTAAATAAAAAAGAGTTTAAAGTAAATCTTGAAGCAGACAGCGATATGAAATTGGGGCAAATACGGGATGTAATGATAAGCAGGAGTATGAAGCAGGGGCTTGCTGCAGAGGTTTATGATTTTAGTAAAGAGCCTTACCAAAGCGGTAAAGTAATAAAGCAAGAGGTGATAGTTAGAAACGGGATAAAGCAGGAAGATGCCAAGAAGATTGTGAAACTGATTAAGGATGCAGGTTTAAAGGTGCAAGCTGCAATAATGGACGATATTATAAGGGTTACAGGAAAAAAAATAGATGATTTGCAGGAAGTTATACAAGCAAGTAAAGGTTGGGGGTTAGGAATAGCATTACAGGTAGTGAATATGAAGAGCTAAAATAATATATTTCTTGTAGTTTATTTTTATGCATAGCATTAAGGAATATTAGCCCAAAAATGCTTAATAGCTTATCAGAAACAGCTAATTTCCCCTATCTTTGCAACCTTAAAAATTTACACGGCAAAATCCGTGTGTTAAAAAACACTAAATAATGAAAAAAGGAATTCACCCAGAATCTTACAAAACAGTTGTTTTTAAAGATATGAGCAATGGCTATTCATTTTTAAGCCGTTCTACTGCACACAGTAAAGAAACTGTAAAATGGGAAGACGGAAACGAGTACCCATTAATTAAATTAGAGATTTCAAATACATCTCATCCATTTTATACTGGTAAGAATGTATTAGTTGACACTGCAGGTCGTATTGATAAGTTTAAAAAACGTTACGAAAAAAAGACAAAATAATTGCTGGAGATTGTTATCTTTAGCTCAAGTTTGTTTTTCATGGCTATACTTTAAGTCCCTTCGGTTCTCCGAGGGGATTTTTTATTGTGTTTCTTTTCCTTATGATTTAAATTGCTCTCATATCAAACTAATTAAGAAATCTTAATGGTTCCCAGTAGAATAGTTTTGGCAATAATAATGCTGATTTACTTTGTAAACGGCATATATTCTGTAAAGAACTGGTCTGTTGGCGTGGGATGAAAACGCACATTTGAGTTATGCCATTCGTCTGGTAAAAGTTCATCCGGAAAGGATTCAGGTTGATGCTGATAACAGTAAGATGCCAATAAGTGGTTTGAATACACTCCCCCGAATTGTAGAACAAGTACTTAACCCCCATATAAAAAAAATGATGGTGGCATTGAAGATGTCTTATCAGGCGGGTAAGTAACACTGGTATTTTCCCTGTTTACTATTCTATTAATTTTTCAGTTTGCTTCTGAATGGTATGGCAAAAATGCTGCATCCGGATTATAAATATGATCCCAAACTTATTACTGCAATGGTGGACCCTTTGATAAAAGGAGTGTTTGAAGATGCATCGTCTATAAATTTCCGCAAAAGTGTTGTGTACGGCCTTGGTATTGTATCAGGCACCTTTGTCTATCTTTTAAACCGTGCAGGTTTATTAAAGTCACGTATATTTCTACCTCAAAAAAATAACGTATAAAGTCAAATCAGAAAATTTTTATCTGAAACTTGTTATTATGTAGCTTCGCAATATAATTGTAAACAGGGCTATGGTAAAACTTATTTTTACGGAAGAATACTGCCAGCCCCAAAACCTGCACCCTTTTACACTTACCAGGCATATACAGGATTTGAGAGTTGGCATTTTAACCATTAGGGAAAAATGGGAGAAAATGCTGGGGTTGCCTTCATTTGATAAATGGGAAGGTTATTACCTTGATGATGAGCGCAGCATTAAAATTGACAAAAATATCGGAGCTGATATTTTTATTATGGTGCACTCAAATGTGTTGCCCTCAAAAACGCTGGTGGCCAAAATAAAAAAATTACAACCCGGAGAATTTCTAACAATAAAAAATGAAGGTGCAGTGGCTTACAAATTTTCTGCTAAAGAAGTGGCAGGCCTTCATAAAATAAAAATGCTTCGCTCGGTTGAGCATGATGAAAAAATTGATGTGCTCCATTACCCCTGGCAGTTGTTTCAACTGAACGGCACGGAAATAAAAAAGGATTTTGATCTGCTTACATCAAGAAAAAAAACTAGGGCCATTTCCCGAACAAATAAACTGATCAATCCCAAACAAATATTTATTGAGCCTGGTGCAAAAGTGGAATATTGTATAATTAATGCCACAGCGGGGCCGGTTTATATTGGTAAGAATGCAGAGATTATGGAAGGCAGTATTATCCGTGGGCCTTTTGCAATGGGTGAAGGCAGCCTTGTAAAGGCTGGAACAAAAATATATGGAGCTACTACACTGGGCCCTTACTGTCTTGCGGGCGGAGAAATTAAAAACTCCATTATCATGGGCTACAGCAATAAAGCGCATGATGGGTATCTTGGAGACAGTGTTATTGGCGAATGGTGTAACCTTGGGGCAGGCACAAGTAACAGTAACTTAAAAAATAATTGCGGCGAAGTTACCTATTGGGTTCACGGAGATAAAAGGGAAATAAGCGCTGGAAACAAAGGTGGATTGCTGATGGGTGACTATTCCAAGGCAGCAATCAATACATCATTTAATACAGGAACTGTTGTTGGAATATGCAGTAATGTTTTTGCACAGGGATTAACGCCAAAATATATTCCTCATTTTAGCTGGGGTTGCGATGGTATAACGAGATACAGGCTAAGCAATGTTTTAGAAGACATTGCAAAATGGAAACAATTGAAAGGCATGGAAATTACTGAGAAAGAAAAAAGAGTGCTGACTGATATTTACAAAAAATTTTAAATCATATATACAATGCGTAAACAAATTGCAGCTGCAAACTGGAAAATGAATCTTACACTACAACAGGGTGAAGCACTGGTTGATGAATTATTTAAAACGGATTACAATCTTACTGAAAACCAGCAGGCGGTTTTTGGGGTGCCGTTTCCATACTTAACAAGTATTAACGCTAAGCTGGCAGGTAAAAGAAATGTTTTTATTGCTGCACAAAATTGCTATACTAAAAAAAGCGGAGCTTACACCGGGGAAGTAAGTGCAGAGATGCTGCAAAGCATCACAATACCGTATGTTATATTAGGACATAGTGAACGCAGGGAGTATTTTAATGAAACGAATGCAATGCTTGCTGAAAAAGTGAATATTTGTTTTGAGTATGGATTGAAACCAATTTTTTGTTGTGGCGAGGCCTTAGAAATAAGAGACCAGGGCACGCAAAACAGTTTTGTGGAAAGACAATTGAAAGAAAGCCTGTTTCATTTAACCGCTGAACAGCTTACCGGTTTTGTAATTGCATATGAACCCATTTGGGCAATTGGCACGGGCAAAACAGCTACCAGCGACCAGGCACAGGAAATGCATGCACACATCCGCAGTGTATTTGCAAAACAATATGGAGAGGCAGTGGCAAACAGCATTTCTATATTATATGGGGGTAGTGTAAAAGCTGCCAACGCAAAAGAAATATTTGGCAAGCCGGATGTGGATGGCGGTTTGGTTGGTGGCGCCAGTTTAGTGGCCGCTGAATTTACAGCAATCATCAACAGCCTGAAATAATTATTACCTGTTATGAACTAACGGCTTTACTGAAGCTGGTGTTAATTGCAGAAATATCTGCTTCGGTAAAGCTGTTTAATTTTTCAATATCCAGTACTGTTGCGTTAGCCTCGCTGTTACGATGATACATGGGCATAAATTTCGCCCCATATACCACTTCTTTAAAAAGATAAGAGCTTCTTGTAACAACAGTATTGCTGAACATGTCATCAAAAGCCTTGATATAAATAAATATTTCACCTCTCATATTTTCAAAATCTTCTTTTGTAAAATTATAAAAAGGGCTTTCTTCATTTATAGGGTGCACAATAGTCCAGCTAAGCGGCAACGAATTTATTTTGTCCATCTCAAGAGGCAGGGTAAAAAATTTATTTGCGGTAGCGCCATTTTCTTCAATGGCTATTGCGGTAGTAAGTTTTGCCTCTGCATCTGTAAGCGTAGTATTTTTAAAAGGAGCTATCCGCAGCATCAATGCTGTAATATCTTTATAGGGGGAAATAATAGCGTTTTCAGAAAATTTGATGTAAGCAGTAGGTTTACTAAAACGGCCGTATAACAAACTGGTAATAATTGCCAGGCTCAGCAAACCCACCAGGGCTTCAATTGCAGCAATGGAACTCATTAAAAATCCTGAAGGGCTTACATGCCCATAACCAACGGTGGTAAGTGTTTGTGCACTGAAAAAAAATGACTGCCAGAATTTTTCCCAATTGTTTGCAGCCACCATGCCATTTAGTTTTTCTGCCCCGGCAATGTAATAAATGCCTGCAAAAAGCAAGTTGACACTAATATAAAATAACAATATCAAAGTTAAAAATTTCCAGCGGGGCATTTGCAGCATGGTATGATACCAGCTGATGCGTTCCAGTAAACCAACGCCTCTTTTTTTAACATTGGCCTGCCCGTTTTTATTAACAAAACGGCCGCCATAATCGGCGTTGTTAACTCCAAAGCCGGTATTTATTTCTGTTTTTGCCTTTGTGTTTAGTTTTCTTAGCAATGCCATTGTTCAATAATTGCACCGTAAATTACTGATTATTCTTTTTACAATACTCTTTAGCCGCACCTCCGGGCATCTCTTTATGCAGGGTTATACATTATATTTGTATTACACCTGCTTAATTTATGCAGTTTAATAAGGCACTGCGGTATAATATTTTGTGGAAAGTGGTTAACACCATTCTCACATTTTTCATCAATGTATTTTTGGTGAGGTTATTGGGCGCAGGGCAAAGCGGCGCTTTTTATTATACTGTTACTATTTTAAGCCTTATGGTTTTACTGCAGGGGTTTAGCCTCGAATCGGGTGTAATTTATTATGGCAGTAAAAGCCCGCCTGAATTGCGGAGGATCAGTGGAATTTTGATGGTATGGCTTTTGGTACAAACAATAATTGCTGCTGTTATTTTATCTTTCTTAAAAACAGGGTTGCCAATTTACATGGGGCTTTTATTTATAGCAGGTAATATGGCTATTACATATTTAACCGCTTTGTTTAGCGCACAGAAAAAATTTTTGCAGCCCAATCTTGTTTTTGCAACTGTTAACACAGCATTGTTGTTGTTATTACTGGTTGCATATTATTCAAAAACAGGTAACAGGTTATTTAACCCGGCGCTGTTATATGTTGTATCATTTATATTACAGGCTGTATTACTTGCATTCATCTTTCTTTTCATTACTACGAATAAGGATGAGGCTTCGCAAACAGATAATGCTGCAGTTAAAAAATTATTCAGTTTTTCCACAGCGGCATTCGCAGGCAATATTATTTTTTTTCTTGCAACCAGGGTTGATTATTATTTTGTGAGTAAGTATTGCACCCCTGAAGCATTGGGAAATTATATACAGGTTTCCAAATTAGGGCAATTGCTTGTGTTACTGCCTTCGGTTGTGGCTGCAGTAATTTTTCCTTATACCGCTTCAGAAAAAGAGCAAGGTTTCCTGGATCATACACAATTTTTCTGCCGGATTATAACATGGGTGTTCATTCCACTGATATTGGTAATAAGTGCCACGGGTTTTTGGTTGTTTCCGCTTCTGTATGGAGATTCATTTGAAATGATGTACCCAGCCACGCTTTTTTACCTGCCCGGTTTTTTTGCATTAAGTATTGTAACGGTACTGGCTGGCTATACCGGGGGAAAGGGAATGCTCGGTACTAATATTATTGCTTCATTTATAACGTTAGTAGTAGTAGTGATTGTGGACATACTTTTAATACCCATTTGCGGTATTAACGGGGCAGCTATTGCCAGCAGCTTTGCTTATTTTATTTGCCTTATATTTTTATTACTGCGGCTAAAGTCAAAAGAGTATTTCTTTACTACTGATTTCTTTGGCCTTAAATTATCTGATCTGAAAAGGCTGTTATCACTTTAAATTTGCGCATTGAGTCTGCAATCTAAAATAAACTGGGTATTAACCGGGGCTTTATTAAAAGGCCTGAGGGGGTCACTTAAAAAAAGGGTGGAGGGAGATGCTCTTCCTTTTTTACAGTATCCTCCTGTTAAAAATACTTCTATCTTTAACCGCATCGATTTTATTATTGCTGCATGCGCCGGTAAAAAAGTGCTTCACGCAGGGTTTACAGATTATCCTTTTACACGGGAGCGTATTGCGGATAAATCACTTTTGCATTTGCAATTGAAAAAAAAATGCCTTGCAGTTTTGGGCATCGATAATGATGAAGCATCCATTGCAGAGTATAAATTACTTACTGGTGAAGAGGACTGCGTTAAGGTTGATATTACAGCGGCATATCCCGAAACGGTACTGGAGTTTAAACCCGATATTATCCTTTTAGGAGAAATACTGGAGCATTTGCAAAATCCATACCGGGCCACAGAGTTGTTGTATACCAGTTTTGATGCAGGTACAAAAATTCTGGTAACAGTGCCCAATTACCAGGCACTCGATAATATTTCTGCAGCATTGCACCGTGCCGAATCAATTCATCCACATCATTACTGGCATTTTTCTCCTTATACATTGCTGCGCTTGTTTCCTTCTGAAAAGTTTACGCTTGAAGAACTGCATTTTGGAATGTATTACCAGCAAGGGAAGAAAATAAACAGTGTTCTTAAAAAAAATCCATTTTGCGGCGATTGCATTATTGCTGTTTTTTCAATTTATAAAATACAGAAGCGATGAATGTATTGTGGCTGGCAAGCTGGTATCCAAATAAAACAAGCCCATTTGATGGTGACTTTATTGAACGGCATGCAAAAGCTGTAAGCCGGCTGATGCCTCTTACTGTGCTGTTTGTAACAAAGGATATCAGCATGAAAAGCGGAACATTCCTTGTGGAAAAAACAGTAGATGAAAACCTGACTGTTTACAGGGGGTATTATGGCCCTTCATCTCTTAATAAAATAATTGAAAAAGCCGTTTCGTTTGCCCGATACAAAAAGATTCAGCGGAAAATTTACGAAACTGTTGTTAGCGAAATGGGAACGCCAGATCTAATTCACGTACACGTGGCCATGAAAGCCGGGTTACTGGCGCTTAACCTTCAGAAAAAACAAAATATTCCATTCATTGTTACAGAGCACTGGACAGGGTATTTCAGAAACAATCAGCCTAATGTTTATTCAGGCGCTTATTTAAGAAACAGGCTGAATAAAAAAATATTGCAGTCTGCTAAACTTTTGCTTGCTGTTTCGGATAACTTGGGTAAAACCATCAACAATGATTTTATTACAATTCCCTACACAGTTATAAATAATGTTGTGGATACTTCCGCTTTTTTTTATGCTGACAGAACTGCAAGCCGTTTCAGGTTTATTCATCCATCAGTATTAAACTGGCAAAAAAACCCTGAAGGAATACTGGAAGCATGTAAAATAGTAAAAGCAAAAGGGTATGATTTTGAAGTTGTATTTGCAGGTGCTGAAAATGAGCAGTTGGCTGCTGAGGCAGTGCAAGCAGGTCTTAAAGATGCAACCATTTTTTTTAGAGGAGTGATTACATACAAAGAAGTGGCAAACGAAATGCAGCAGGCAAATTCGCTTTTATTATTCAGCCGTAATGAAAATATGCCTTGTGTAATTTTAGAAGCACTATGTTGTGGGTTGCCCGTAATTGCCACCAATGTGGGCGGAATACCAGAAGTGATTAACAGGCAGAACGGTATTTTAGTGGAAAGCGAAAATGTGCAGCAACTTGTTTCTGCCATGATAAGCGTAATGGAAAACTATAGTAATTATAACAGGCAGGAAATTGCCACAGCAGCCCGGCAAAAATTCAATTACGATGTTGCAGCAAAACAGCACATAGAATTATATCAAAAATTGCTTACTGACCAACAGGTTTGAGTTTTATTACTTCTTCCAAAAACTTTACTGTTTCGTTTTCCACGCTTTGCACATCTCCTGATTTTATTGGTGAGGCAATTACATGGTCACCCGTATTGGGTAAAGCAACGGAACGTTTCATCGTACTATCAGTTGCCAACGCAGCAAACATATCTTTCATGGCGCTAACTTTTACAACATTATCCTGGTGCTGTTCATCTTTATAATAATACAGCAATAATACAGGTTGCTTTACTTTGCTAAAAGTCTCTTTGTTCATAGTGGTTTCCAGCATTTCTTCCAGGGCTACAGTAGCTTCCAGCCGGTAAGGCTTGTTCCAGTATTTTTTATAAATCTCCCTGTTATCTGCAGGGTCGTTATAATTACTTTTTTTCACCAGTCTTGCAATCTGCAAGCCCCAGTGATTATTTAGTATCCATGCATTGGGGTCATTAATAGCAATATTGGGTGAGTAAAGAATAATTGCCGATACATCATTTGGATAAGCAGCTGCTAATTGTATTGCCTGCGTGGCACCGGTGCTGGTGCCCATTAAAATAATTTTCCTGCCCAGTTGTTTACCAATCGCCAACGCCTGTTTTGCACTTTCCCAATAATTATCTGCTGTTAGGTTCATCAGTTGTTCGGTAGTGTCAATGCCGTGTTCTGCAAGTCTTGATAAATACAGGTTGCAGCCAAACTGTTTTGCAACGTTACGGTGCACGGGGTTACCTTCTTCCTGAGAAGCAGAAAAGCCATGCAGGTAAACAATTGCATATTCTGTCTTTTGCTTAAGGCTGTCGTTGGCCCATACTATCCTGGCTTCGTTGTTGGGCTTTAGCTTGTGGGCTTGTTCCTGCGCCGCAATAAATCTTTCAAGCTGGCCTGCGTCAGAGGGTATGGCAGGCATGTTGGTATTGTAAACAGGTGTATCGGGGTGTGGGCCAAAAAGGTAAACTATTATCAATACACCAATGATGTAGAGGAGTATTCTTAGCAGGCGCATCGTTCTGTATTTTTAGTGAAGCTACATTTTAAATCTTAATTTAAGTAGGTTCTTAAAAAGGATTATATTGTATATTAGATAAACAGAATAATTATGCTGGCTATAAGAAGCGTTGTGCTGAAATTAACCATCCTGATATTGCTTTTACCCGGGTGCAAAATTCAAGACGAAAAGCTTACAAGGGAAGAAGCGATGGAGTTTGCCGGTAAAATGGAAAAAGCCATTACAAAAGGAGATCCAGGTTTCTTAGATAATGCGTTTTCAGAAAAGGAATTTTCAAAACGGGTAGCTTTAGAAAATTCTGATGATGCCAATAATTTTGTTAGAGCAGCATTGGCGAAATTTAAGATTGGATCGCAATTGACTGCCATGCTTACTGATAAAGATGATTTTAGCCTGGTGAAGTATTACGAAAAAAAAGGAAAGCCTCATCTCATTTTCAGGGTATATCTGCACACAAGCAAAAGTCTTAATTACCACGACTACGAACTTTTAAAACAAAATGGCGAATTAAAAATTGCAGATGTATACATTTATCTGTCAGGGGAGCTTTTAAGCGAAACTTGCAAGAATTTATACACCACTTTGCAAAACCATGCAGAAAGTAACAATTCATCTTTTACCAAAGCTGATATGCCTGAAGTAAATGAGTTGCCAGAGATCAAGAAATTATTCATGAGTGGAAAATATACAGAAGCAAAAGCAAAGCTGGATAATTTGCCTGTATACCTGCGCAAGGCGAAAACAATATTATTGATGAATATTCAGGTTTGTTCCGGAATTGATACAGACCATTTTTCAAAATCAATTGAAGAATATGTTACCGCATATCCAACAGCGGAAAATATTAATTTTATTATGATTGATGGATACTTTATTCAGAAGGATTATGATAAAGTTTTAACAGCTGTAAATAAGCTGGACTCACAAATTAACAAAGATCCCTTTCTGGATTATTTCCGTTATTTAGCTTATTATTCTCTTAAAAGAAACGCTGATGCAAAAAAATGTATACAGCGGTTGACTAAAGCAATGCCTGAGTTTGAAGACGGATTTATTGAGATGTTTGGAATTTGCCTTCAAGACGGAGAAAAAGAACAAGCAGATTCTGTAAAAGCTATTTATCGCACTAAAAGAAAATTTAACCAGGAACGATTACAGAATTTGGAAGCTTTATATCGTTGACTATTATTAAACAATTTTGGATGAAGCATTTTAAATTTTACAGTAAGGAAGATATTTTATCCCTCACCAAAATACGCCGATACGAAACTAAAATCGGGGAGAGGCTGCAGCATATAAAACAGGAGGAAGATTGGAAGGAACAATTGGAACAATCTGATGCGGCTTACGTCGTGCTGGGCATTCCTGAAGATATTGGTGTGCTGGCTAACTACGGTACAGCGGGCACCACCACTGCATGGATCCCTTTTTTATCGGCCTTTCTTAATACAAAAAGCAACGATTTTTTAACCGGAGATAATATTTTACTGCTGGGGCATTTTGATTTTGGGGATATAAAATTTTTAATTGACAGTTATGCTTATAACCCTGATGAATTGATAGAAGCCTACCGGCATGCTGTAAATATTATTGATGAAGAAGTAGAGGCTATGCTGAAAGTGATTGCAACAGCAGGAAAAGTGCCGGTGGTAATTGGCGGGGGGCACAATAATGCTTATCCCATTATTAAAGGCGTGGCAAAAGGGCTTGCAAAAAATAATACTATTCCGCTGGCACAAATTAATTGTGTTAACCTGGATGCTCACCCGGATTACGGGCCTGCCGAAGGCCGCCACAGTGGTAATGCTTTCCGCTATGCAGAAGATGACGGGTATTTAGGTAAATATTGTATTGTGGGCATGCAGGAAAACAACCTTTCTCAAAATGTATTGATGGATATGCACAGCAATCCATTTATTGAATACATCACCTTTGAAGAAATTTTTATACACGAACGCCGCAATTTTATACAAGCCGTTGCACATGCCACAGGTTTTACCGAAGATACTTACACCGGAATTGAACTCGATTTAGATTGTATAGAAAATGTGCTCAGCAGCGCCGCATCGCCTGCAGGTATACCGGTATTACAGGCAAGGCAGTTTATAAATTTTACTGCCACCGATGCTAAAACGGCTTACCTGCACATCTGCGAAGGAGCAACACAGCTTTCTGACGGACGAAAAGATGAAAGCACCGGTAAACTAATCAGCTGTCTGGTTGCTGATTTTATAAAAGCGCATTCACAAACCAAAGCATAGCTGGTTTTACAATTGTGCGGCTATTTCTTTCTCTTCTGTAACCCCCTCTTTTCTCCAGACTTGTTTGCCGTCTTTAAAAATAATAAAAACAGGCAGTGCGGTAATGTTATAAGCTTTCAGCACTGCTTCATCTTTACCTCCATCTACCTTAAGCAATGTAAATTTACCTGCATTGTTTTTTTGAAGGGAAGCAAGCACAGGCTCCATTGTTTTGCAGGGCGGGCACCATTCTGCACCAAAATCAACCAGCACTGTTTTTGAAGAAGAGATGGCCCCGCTAAATTCCTCCAGGCTCATTTGTTGGGCATTGTTGTTTCCTTCCAGTTTTTTATCTGCCGCTTTCCAGGCATTAATACCGCCTTTTAGCTCGTATACATTTTCAAAACCTTCGCTGCGCATTTTTTCTGCAGCGGCGGCGCTGCGGCCTCCTCCAAGACAGTATACATACACCGGTTTCTTTTTGTCAATAAAACTGATGCGGCGCTCAAATTCTGACCGGTCGTTCCAGTTGGCAAGCAGGGTATTTTTTATATGGCCTGATGCAAACTCAGCAGGCGTACGAACATCCAGTACTTGTACAGAGTCTTTACTAACGGCTTTCTCAAACTCATCAGCACTTAACGTGGTTTTTGTTTGAGCAGCGCAAGAAAGAAAAATCGTTGAAGCCAGCAAAGAAAATAACATTCCTGTTTTCATGTTGTATTTTTTGTAAAGTTATAAAAAAAGCCATCCCGCTATGCGGAATGGCTTAACTATACCTATTTTTAATTACAGGGGAGAAAGATATTGTGCATAAGCATAACCCTCTTCACCATCAGCGGTTTTAATTTTCCACCAGCTGTCATCCGTTTTTTCAACTAAAGTAACCACTTCGTTGTGTGCTGCTTTACCAACAATAGCACCTTCTGTACTGGGTGTACTGCGTATATTTAAGTTTGTACTGTCGGTGGTAACTTTTAATTGTGCACCGGCATCCGCTTTAATGTCAAGGTTCATCATTAAATCGCCGCTTGCCATGTTGGGGTCAATTTTATCATACAAAGCCCACAGTGCATCATAATCTGCAGTTGATTTTGCTGTGCCGGCAACATGCAGCACACCATCTTTTTCAGCAACAGACAAACCCTCTACACCTAAAGTGGTGGCAGTTTGTATCAGTTCAGCATATTTATCTTGTAAAGCCATTTTGTTTGTATTTAGTTATGAGTGAAATTATTTTTTGTCCATTAATTTAGAAACATCCGATTTAACTTTTGCAGCGGAAAGCATCTGCATAATTTTCATTCTGTTGGCTTTTGTTACTTCGCCTGACAATACAGCCTTATCACCTTCAAATGTAAGTGTAATGCCCTGCAGGTCTTTTAAACCATCTTTTACTTTTTGCATAGTGGCTGCATCTAAAGTAGTAGTTAAAGAAGCTGGTGCAGGTACTGGCGCAGGAGGAGGAGTAACTGTTGTATTATTTACAACTGATTTTACACCACTAATTGCAGTTATTGCTTTCTCGCAGGCTGCTTTACAGGCGTCGTCTTTCATTTCCCCGGTAAGAGTGGCAACGCCGTCTTTTACATCAACCATAGCGCCGGCAAACATCGGGTCAGCTTTAATGGCAGCTTCCACTTTTGCTTTAATGTCTTCATCTTTGGGTTTGCAGCTTGCAAAAGCAAGGGCAGCTGCAACAACAACCCCCATCAGTACTTTACTAAGTTTCATGATTTTAGTTTTTTGATTAAAAAATAGTTGAACAAGTTAAGAGAAAATAACGGTGATATGTAAACTTACTGTCAACATTTTTCTCCCAGCATCAGTAGACTTTAAATTATTGTTACCAGTTGCATGCGGCTTAATTTTTTACAAGCAACCAAGCCGGCCACCATCAACAGGCAGGTTTATGCCATTTATATAAGCTGCAGCAGGAGAAGATAAAAATGCAACAGCGGCACCAAACTCTTCCGGTTGGCCAATGCGGCCAGCCGGTATTTCTGCAACTAATTCTGCCATAACTGCTTCTTCCGTTTTGCCGGTGTCAGCCGCTTTTTTGGTAATAACATAATCGGCACGGCTGGTTTTAGTAAAACCCGGCAGTACATTATTTACGGTTATACCAAAAGGCCCTAATTCTGTTGCCAATGTTTTTGCCCAGCTTGCCACGGCACCACGTATGGTATTGCTTACACCCAGGCCAGCCAATGGAATTTTTACAGAAGTGGATATAATATTAATAATCCTTCCAAAACAAGCTTTCTTCATACCCGGCACAACGGCTTGTACCAAATTGTGGTTATTGATGAGATGATTATTAAATGTCAGTAAAAACTCTTCCGGCCTGGCAGTTAATGCAGGGCCGCCAGCAGGGCCGCCGGTATTGTTTACCAAAATATGCACGGTGTTATTTTTTACAAACGCATCAATAGCAGTTTTAACTGCGGATGTATCAGTAAAATCGGCCACTAAATATTGGTGCTGCTGGTTATTATTGGGTAAAGAAGCTAAAGCTTTTTTTAAGCTTTCTTCATTTCTTGCGAATAAGACTACGTTACAGCCAAGTAATGCCAGTTCAACAGCGCTTGCATAACCAAGGCCTTGGGTGCTGCCGCAAACAAGGGCGGTTTTTCCTGTTAAATTTAAATTCATTTGTTAATTAATTTCGCCACATAATTGTTGTTTTGCAACAAAGGTAATTGCCACTGAAACACGGAAGCACTGAAATAAAATTTGCTTTAATCATTGCTTCAATCATCGTTTCAATCTCCGCTGGTTCCCCCTTTAGGGGGCGGAGGGGGCTATGAATCCAGTTTCAATTTTCAACGCTTCCACCACATTAAAGATAATAGGGCAACGGCCATAATGCATAAATACTGTAAACAGCCTTTGTGTAAAATGTGGCTGGTTTAAAGCCGGAAACTCCCTGCAGCCTGCAAAACGCTGCGGATAGATACTGCAAACCGTTCCATTTAAAAAATGACAAGGCATTTGATTAATGATGTATTGATTGCCCAGGCCTTTTTCAAGGTATTGCTGCTTTACCTTTTGCAAAGGTTGATTTAAATAGTTACTAAGGTTATCAGCTTCCTGTTCCGTTACATTTATCATTAAAGTTTTACAGCAATTGCCGCAAACAGTGCAGTCAATGGCTGGCTCAATTTTCTCATTAAGGCCAAAAACAAGCTCATCAATTGTTTCACCATCCTGCTGCTTTAAAAAGCCGGCAAAAGCGTCATTCTCTTTTTCATTATCGGCTGATAAAGCAGCAATTTTTTCAAGGCTGGTAACCATGCTGTAAAAGTAAGTTTTTAGCCCGTTGAAAAAAGATTAAATAGATGAAGGGCTGCCGGATGGAAGCGGCACCGCAGTGAAGCGGAGGCAGAGCGGACAGCCGGAACCAAAGCCCGGCTTTTGCCTGCCGCCCACAGCCCCAAAATCACCCGGTTTTTATTGTAAAATGGCCTTCATTTTTACGCACATTTAAAATGCGTATGTGGATAATTCATTGTCGCTTAAAATGCACTCATTCCGGTATATTCGCAGGCTGAAACAAAAAATTTCAATGGCAGAAAAAGATTTATTTGAGTATACGGAAGACTCGATTAAGAGCCTTGACTGGAAAGAGCATATCCGCCTGCGCCCCGGCATGTATATTGGTAAACTGGGGGATGGCAGCAGCCCTGACGATGGTATTTATGTGTTATTGAAAGAAGTGATCGATAACTGTATTGATGAACACACCATGGGCCATGGCAAACATGTGGATGTAACAATTGAAGATAAAACCATTACCGTTCGTGACTATGGCCGTGGTATTCCGCTGGGTAAAGTGGTGGATGTGGTAAGTAAAATAAATACCGGCGCTAAGTACGACAGTAAAGCCTTTCAAAAAAGTGTGGGCTTAAATGGTGTGGGTACAAAAGCAGTGAATGCGCTGAGTCATTATTTTAAAGTGACCAGTGTTAGGGAAGGCAAAGAAAAAACTGCCGAGTTTGAAAAAGGCGTGCTGATTAAAGAGCATAAAGAAACAAAATCAACCGAAGAGAATGGCACGATGGTGACTTTCATCCCGGATGAAAGTGTTTTTAAAAACTTTCATTTTGTACAGGAGTATTTAGATAACCAGTTTTGGAACTACTGCTACCTGAATGCAGGTTTGGTAATGAACCTGAATGGTAAAAGGTATGTAAGCAAAAACGGACTGCTGGATTTGCTGCAGCGCAAAACCAATGCAGATGAACTGCGTTACCCCATTATTCATTTGAAAGGCGATGATATTGAAGTGGCCATAACACATGAAAACAGTTATGGGGAGGAATATTACAGTTTTGTAAATGGCCAGTTTACCACGCAGGGCGGTACGCATTTAGCAGCTTTCAGGGAAGGGTTTATAAAAACCATACGTGACTTTTATAAAAAAGATTACGATGCGGCTGATATACGTGGAAGTATTTGTGCGGCCATTAGTGTACGTGTACAGGAACCGGTGTTTGAAAGCCAGACAAAAACTAAACTCGGTTCGCTGAATGTATATGAAGGCGGGCCCAGCATGAAAAATTTTGTAGGTGATTTTTTACTGAAAGAGCTGGATAATTTTTTACACCGTAATGCTGCTGTTGCTGATGCATTAAAAAAACGTATTGAACAAAGCGAACGGGAACGTAAAGAATTAAGCGGCATTCGCAAACTGGCCAATGAAAGAGCGAAAAAAGCGAACCTGCACAATAAAAAACTGCGTGATTGTAAATATCATTACAACGACGAGCCAAGTGGCAAGGAAAAAGAAAAGATTTTAGAGAAACTGAAAGAAAGCAGCATATTTATTACTGAGGGAGACAGTGCCAGCGGAAGTATTACCAAGGCCCGTGATGTGGAAACGCAGGCGGTATTCAGCTTACGTGGTAAACCGCTGAACTGTTTTGGGTTGACAAAAAAAGTGGTATACGAAAACGAAGAGTTTAATTTATTACAGCATGCGCTGAATATTGAAGAGAGTTATGATGATCTGCGCTATAACAACATCATTATTGCTACTGATGCAGATGTGGACGGTATGCATATTCGTTTGCTGCTGATGACCTTCTTTTTGCAATTTTTTCCTGATCTGGTAAAGAACGGACACGTGTATGTATTGGAAACGCCTTTGTTCCGTGTGCGCAACAAACAGGAAACTATTTATTGCTACGATGAAACGGAAAAGCAGGCGGCAGTAAAAAAATTAGGTGCCAAGCCTGAAATTACCCGCTTTAAAGGGTTGGGAGAAATAAGCCCCGATGAGTTTGCCAATTTTATTGGCAAAGATATTCGCCTGCAACCCGTAATGTTACTGCCCGAAACACATATACAGCAACTGCTGGAATATTATATGGGTAAAAACACACCCAGCCGCCAGGATTTTATTATTGAGAATTTGAAAATAGAAGTTGACCTGGCAGAAGAAGCGATTAAGAACTAAACAAACATTTTTAGATGATTCACATAGTACATAATATTGGTGATATTGACAGGCTTAAAGAAGCCATAGCGCTTGATGAAACTTTGCAGGGAGAAATAATACAAATTAAAGACGATTACGCTGTTGGCCCTTTACAAAATATTTATGTAGGAGAAGGTATTGAAGCCCGTAAGCAGTGGTGGCGTGACATGTTGATGGGAGGTGATTTGGAGAACAAAGTTGACAGTGGTGAAGTGGATGATTATAAAACTGCCGCAGAATTAGTGGGTACTATGCGCCGTAACCCTGAAGAAGTTATTTGGATTTGGGCTGCCCAAAATAAACATGATGTATGCGGCTATTACTGGCTGTTGAACTACATGAAAGAATTCCAGGGAAGGGTTTTTATTTTATACCTGAACAACCTGCCGTTTATTAATGAAAAAGGGGGTGTGTTTTACCCCAACTGGCTGCATGAAATTCCGGCAAAAGAATTTTTAAAAGCAAAAAAACTGGCAAGAGAAATAACACCCAGCGAATTTGAAGTGGATCCTGATGAGTGGAATAAAATTTGCGCCGAAAGCAAAGGCGTGCGCTTACTGGAAGGCGGTAAAAAATTAGTACATGCCGGCTATGATTTTTATGATGCAGAACTAAAAAAATATGTAACTCCCGATTGGCAAAAAGCTTCAAAAATTATTCATCAGTATTTAGCAAAAGCAAAACACACCACTGGTGATATGTATTTACTATGGCGTTTAAAATTAATGATAGCCGAAGGATTGTTTGATGTGCAGGGGAAAGTGGCGAATATGAAAGACTTTGAAGTGAAAACCCCCTCCGCCCCCTAAAGGGGGAACTGGGGCTGTAAAGTTTGAATAGCATTTTTCTTTCGGGCTCAAGATTTCTTTGATATAAATTATTAACTACAAAATTAAGTTCCCCTTTAGGGGACAGGGGCATGGCAAAGAGTAATAAAGAAGAGTATCAACACACAGACACCGGTATTGGCGGCCAGTATAAAAACTGGTTTTTAGATTATGCCAGTTATGTAATCTTAGAAAGGGCAGTACCGGCTATTGAAGATGGCTTAAAACCGGTGCAGCGCCGTATCCTTCATGCCATGAAGGAAATGGATGATGGCCGTTTTAATAAAGTGGCGAATATCATCGGGCAAAGTATGCAGTACCATCCGCATGGCGATGCAAGTATTGGAGATGCATTGGTAAACCTTGGACAAAAAGATTTGCTGATTGAAACACAAGGTAACTGGGGCGATGTACGCACGGGTGACGAAGCTGCGGCACCACGTTATATTGAAGCAAGGCTGAGCAAATTTGCTTTGGAAGTTGCCTTTAATAATAAAACTACAGAATGGGCTTTAAGTTATGATGGCCGTAAGAATGAACCGGTAACATTACCCATGAAATTTCCCTTGTTGCTTGCACAAGGGGCAGAGGGTATTGCGGTAGGCCTGGCAACAAAAATTTTACCACACAATTTTTGTGAACTGATTGAAGCTTCCATAAAATACTTACGCGGCAAACGCTTTGAAATTCTGCCCGATTTTCAAACAGGCGGTACCATGGATGCCAGCTATTACAATGATGGTAAACGTGGCGGAAAAATAAGAGTGCGTGCAGTAATTGAAGAACAGGATAAAAAAACACTGGTAATTAAAAGTGTACCGTTTGGTGTTACCACCACGCAGTTAATGGAAAGCATTGTTAAAGCCAACGATGCCGGAAAAATTAAAGTAAAGAAAGTAACCGATCATACTGCTGCCAATGTTGAGATTATTGTAGAACTGGCCCCTGGTATTTCGCCTGATATTACCATTGATGCGTTATATGCATTTACGGATTGTGAAGTTAGCATTAGCCCCAATGCCTGCGTGATTGTAAAAGATAAACCTGTCTTTGTTGGAGCGAAAGAGCTTTTGCAAATTGCAACAGACAATACCAAAGAATTATTGCTGAAAGAGCTGCAGATAAAACTGGCAGAACTGCAGGAGAAATGGCACTATACTTCTTTGGAAAAAATCTTCTTTGAAGAAAAAATTTATAAGGAACTGGAGAAAAAGCATGAAACATGGGATAAAGTGCTGATGGCTATTGATACTGCATTTACTCCATTTAAGAAACAATTGAAGAGAGAAATTACAAGAGAAGATATCATCAAGCTTACAGAAAAACCCGTACGCCGTATTTACCGTTTGGATATAGATGAGCTGAATGAACAGATAAAAGGGCTGGAAGCGGATATAAAACAGGTAAAAAATGATATTGCCAACCTTACTGATTTTGCAGTGGCATATTACGAAAACCTGCTGAAAAAATATGGCAAAGGCCGTGAGCGAAAAACAGAAATAAAAGAGTTTGACACTATACAGGTGAAGCAGGTTGCTATTGCCAACACCAAACTTTACGTAAACCGTGCAGATGGTTTTATTGGCAGCGGTTTAAAGAAAGACGAACTGGTGGCAGAAGTGAGTGACCTTGATGACATTATTGTATTTACCAAAGGTGGAATAATGAAAGTAGTACGTGTGGCTGATAAAACCTTTATTGGTAAAGACATTTTGCATGTGGCCGTATTTCAAAAAAATGATGAACGCACTACCTACAACATGATTTATGTGGATGGCAAGAGTGGTGTGAGTTATGCAAAACGCTTTAATGTAACAGGCATTACAAGAGATAAAGAATACAATCTTGCCAAAAGTGAAGACAAGAATAAGGTTCATTACTTCAGTGCTAATGCTAATGGTGAGGCAGAAGTGGTGAAAGTTACATTAAGCCCCAATTGCTCTGCCCGTAATAAAGAGTTTGATTTTTATTTTGAGGAACAAGAGATAAAAGGAGAAGTAGCCTGGGCAATATTGTTACAAAATATCCTGTTAAGTCAGTAAGGTTTAAAGAAGCAGGTAAATCAACGCTGGATGCCAAAAAACTTTGGTTTGATAATAAATTTGGCCGCTTAAATGTGGAGGAGAAAGGAGAGTATCTGGGCAAGTTTGATGCAGAAGACCGGTTGCTGGTAGTTTACAACGATGGTAATTATGAAATAACTGACCAGGAGCTGACACAACGCTTTGACCCGGAAAAAGTATTGATGATTGAAAAATTTAACCCGGAAAAAATTGTTACTGCGGTTTACCTGGATAATGAAAAGCTGCAGTATAACATTAAGCGGTTTAAAATTGAAACAACTACACTGCACAATAAATTTTTCTTTATTAAAGAAGGAGAGGGCAACCGGCTTGAAACAGTTACAACAGATGATGAACCCATTTTAAAAGTACAAAGTGGCCGTGGCCAAATGGTACGTAATGCCAAGTTTAAAGTAGAAAAACTGGTGGAAGTAATGGGCTGGAAAGC
Source organism: Ferruginibacter sp. (assembly GCA_044225995.1). Lineage (GTDB taxonomy): Bacteria > Bacteroidota > Bacteroidia > Chitinophagales > Chitinophagaceae > Ferruginibacter. The sequence continues at coordinate 40,147 of JBGAHV010000025.1, forward strand.
GGTGGGTGCAAAGCTTACCGAGTTTAGCAAAAGTGTGGAAATGGAGTGGGTGAAGAAGGAAATTAAGGAGGATAATCAGCCCGAATTGTTTGAATAATATAATCAGTTCATAAGAAAAGCCTGCTTGTTACAGCAGGCTTTTTGCATTTTAGGCCTCCGTATTTTTACCAATACCTTACGCACAAACCCTCAATGTTTATTTTTTGTGCAGTATTATTCATTATCAATGCACTAAAAGTAAAAAGCTGTCGTTATCAGCTTACCTAATTAAGTATAAACCAGGCAAAACAACACTGAATATCAAATTCATATCCTTTGCCTATGAAGTCAACTGTACAATTTTTTCTTTTACTGCTTTCTTTTTCACTGATAACATCAGCACCTGTTATTGCACAAAATAATTCCCTTAATACAAACTGGGAAGAAAAAGAAGCTTATTCGCACGGCTATGCACGTGTAATGCAGCAACAGCATTTTTCATTTGTCAACGAGTCGGGAAACTTAATTCACCCGGTTGAGTTTGATGGTGCCCGTAATTTCAGTAACCACCTTGCCGCTGTAAGCATAAAGGATAAATGGGGTTTTATAAATGAGACTGGTAAGATTGTAATTCCGCTTACAAACAGTATTGTATTCGATTTTACTGCTGACGTTACTGTGACTTATAACAATAAAAAATGGTTTTTGATTAATAGGGCAGGTACAGTAATTAAGCAATTAGATATAGATGCTTTCTATGGTTTCAAAAACGGAACGGCTACTGTTTCAAAGGCAGGAAGAAATGGAACGATAAATACAAGGGGTGAAATTACACTCAGTAATACTTTGTCAGGCATTCCTTCATTATTTACAAAACCCCGGCAAGTACTGAATACGCCTTATTCCACTACTGTTTCTGTTTGTCCTGATAATATCGATTTTGAGTATGGCTCTTTTTATAACTGGCAATGTTATACTGGCCAGGTTGATACTATAGGCACAACGAATATTATTACCGTAACGCCTTCACCACCTACGCCTAACAGGCATACGCTTTATCAACGTACTTTGCCATCGGCCATTGACCCTTTTGGCTTGTTCCCCACAAACCCACCAGATGGAAGCAACTTTGCCTTAAGGCTGGGTAATACACAAATTGGTGCAGAAGCAGAAAAGGTTCGTTACAGTATTCATGTACCCATAAACGATTCTAATTTTTCAATTAAGTATGATTATGCTGTGGTATTTGAAGACCCGGGACACACTCCGTGGTCACAACCACGTTTTAAAGTAAGTGTGATCGACTCGGCCACCAATACAGAAGTACAGTGTGCCACATTCGAATATATATCCACTTCAGGCTTGCCCGGTTTTGCAAGAAGTACGGTTGATACAGGAGTTATTTATAAACCATGGTCAACAGTATTTTTAAGTTTGCGTGGCCGTGCCGGCAGAACTATGTTTTTAGATTTTACCAATGCGGATTGTGTTCGCCGTGGCCACTGGGGTTACTCTTATATTGATGTAGAGAAACCTTGCGGGCAGGCAGCAGAAATAAATTACGATTGCGATTCGCCGCATGTAACTACATTAACCGGCCCTCCGGGTTTTAATATTTATAACTGGTGGGACTCTACTTTTACCATGCTGTTAGGATCCGGGCAACAGATAACTTTAAATCCCGGCCCAACAGTGAATACCACTATCTGGCTGGAGATGATTCCGTATAACAATTTTGGATGCCAGGATACCTTGCCCGTAAAAATCACCGGTGTGTTTACCGCTCAGTTTGGTGTTTCTGATACTTCGGGTATTTGTGCGCCGCATATGTTTACTTTCTATAACCCTTACCTTCCGTCTACTACCACATCGTGGGATTTTGGTGATGGAACCACAGGAACAGGTGATACAGTATCTCACACGTATAATTTACCTGGAACTTACCTGGTGAAGTTTGATGTTACATTACCGAATGGTTGTATCGGCTCCGGCTTCAAGCTCGTAACAGTTACGCAACCTGTGGGAAGTTTCTCTTTTAACGGAACATTTTATTGCGATAGCCAGGTAGTTCAATTTGATGCGCTTACAAATAATGCAGACAGCTTGTTCTGGGATTTTGGAGATGGAACTATTCTTCATACCACATTAAAAACTGTATATCACTCGTATAATTCACCGGGTGTTTATATACCTTCTCTTCAATTGCAATCCTTAAATGGTTGTGTAAGTTATGTGCCCGCAACAGATACAGTAAAGGTTGAAATGCTGAAGGCTGGTTTCACACATAATCTTATAAAAACCTGTGGCAACACAACATTGAATGTAACTGATACTTCTTATTCCCATTTTGGCATAGGTACAAGGCGCTGGGATTTTGGTGACGGCACAATTATTAACGGAGGCACCAGCCACAGTCACAGTTATGCAGCATCGGGTAATTATACAGTAAGTTTAATCATTACAGGTATTAGCGGCTGTGCAGATACAGTCAGTGTTCCTGTTTCTGTTACTGTTAACGCAATACCATCTGCCGTAATTAACGGCCCTGACACACTTTGCCAGGGGGCTAATGTTACTATGACCAGCACTGTTACTTCAGGCGATCCGATTAACTATTATCACTGGACAATCTCCAATGGCTTGTCTGGTTCATCTTCATCCATTATCACTACATTCAATTTACCCGGTACTTATACTTACCAGTTAATTGTTGGTACAGTAAATGGCTGTTATGATACAACAACTCATCAGTTAGTAATTAATCCACGCCCTGATGTAGCTGCTGTTCCTGACCAGGTTTTATGCAGTGGCACCAATACAGCTGCTGTTAATTTCTCAGGTTCGGTAAGCGGAACGTTATTTAACTGGACTAATACGAATGCAAATATCGGGCTGCCAGCAACGGGTACGGGAAACATTGCTTCATTCACTGCTATAAACAACAACGTAACTACTTCTGTTGCCACCATTTCAATTAATCCTGTTGCAAATGGTTGCCCCGGAAATACTGTTCGGTTTTTAATAACAGTAAAACCTGTTCCTTCTGTAGCCCAACCTGCCAATCAAGCATTGTGCAGTAATAGCAGCACTGCACCGGTAATATTCACAAGTGGAGTAAACGGCACTGTATTTAACTGGACAAACAACAATACAGCAATAGGCCTTGCAGCAAGTGGAACTGGCGATATAGCATCTTTTACTGCAACTACTAACGGACCGAATGTAACTTCAGGAGTTATTACAGTTACTCCTGATGCGAATGGCTGTGCAGGAACGCCAAAGTCTTTCAATATTGTTGTAAATCCAACACCTGATGTAGCACAGCCAGCAGATCAAACTTTATGCAATAACAGCAATACATCAGCAATAAATTTTTCAGGTGCTGTTAACGGTACAGTTTACAGCTGGACGAACAATAATACCAACATAGGCCTTGCAGCAAGTGGTACAGGAAACATTCCTGCATTTACGGTTAACTCTAACAGCAACACTGCACAAACAGCTGTTATTACAGTAACTCCTTCTGTTAATGGTTGTACAGGTATACCTAAATCTTTCACCATTACAGTAAAGCCAGTGCCATCTTTTACACAACCTGCCGGCCAAACATTGTGCAGCAACAATAACACATCACCTGTACAATTTACAAGCGGGGTAAGTGGCACTGTATTTAACTGGACAAACACTAACCCTGCGATTGGCCTTGCTGCCAGCGGTACAGGGAATATTCCTTCTTTCATTGCAACTACCAATGGACCAAATGTAACAACAGGTGTTATTACTGTTACTGCTGGTGCAAATGGCTGTATGGGTACACCCAGGTCTTTCAACATTGTTGTAAATCCAACACCAGATGTAGCACAGCCTGCCGACCAAACTTTATGTAACAACAGTAATACTTCTGCAATAATTTTTTCAGGTGCAGTTAATGGTACAGTTTACAGCTGGACAAACAATAATACCAACATAGGCCTTGCAGCAAGTGGTACGGGAAACATTCCTTCATTTACAGTTAACACCAACAGCAATACAACGCAAACCGCTCTTATTACAGTAACTCCGTCAGTAAATGGTTGTACAGGCACTCCAAAAACTTTTACAATTATTGTAAACCCGGTGCCCGATGTTTTGCAGCCTGCCAACCAAACATTGTGTAATAATAGCATGACGAGTGCTATCAATTTTGGTGGCGCAGTTTCAGGTACAACTTATAACTGGACAAATTCAAATCCTTCAATTGGCCTTGCAGCAAGTGGTTCCGGAAATATTTCATCTTTTAATGCAGTAACCAATGGCCCTGTAACTACAACAGCAACCATCAGTGTGTCGCCGTTTGCCAATGGCTGTTCCGGCACGCCTAAATCCTTTACGATTGCTGTAAAGCCAACACCTGATGTACAGCAACCAGCGGATCAAACACTATGCAGCAACATCAATACAGCGCCTGTAATTTTTAGTGGCGCCGTAGCAAATACAACATATAACTGGGTAAACAGCAATACTAATATTGGACTTGCAGGCTCAGGTAGTGGTAATATTGCTTCTTTCAGTACTGCTGCCGCAAATGCAATTGTGGTGCAGTCGTCAGTAATAACAGTAACCCCCACGGCGAATGGTTGCCCGGGTTTACCAAAATCGTTTAATATAACGGTAAATCCAACGCCAACTGCCGCCCTGGTAAGCAATCAATCTTTGTGTAATGATGCATATACCAATGCAATTGTGTTTGCAGGCCCTGTAGCCGGTACTGCTTACAACTGGACCAACACAAATACCACTGTTGGTTTAGCTGCTAACGGAACTGGTGACATTGCATCCTTTAAAGCAATTAATAAAACTGCTGCTGCAATAACAGCTACAATAAAAATTGATCCTGTAACAAATGCATGCCAGGGACAGCAGCAAACATTTACCATAACTGTAAACCCCACACCAATTGTTAAGGCAACTCAAAGTGCCAACGTTTGCCTTGGAAAAAATGTACAGTTAACAGTTACGGGTGCTGCTCAATATAACTGGAGCCCTGCAACAAATCTTAGTTGCAGCAACTGTGCTAACCCAGTTGCCACACCAACAGATACCGTTAAATATATTGTGAATGGAATGAGTGCTGCAGGTTGTGCTGCTGCTGATTCTGTGGTATTAACTGTGATCAAACCTTTTGCGATGACTGTTTCTCCTGGTGATACATTGTGCACTGGCGAACGCATCAATATGCATGCTTATAATGCCAGCAGGTATGTATGGTCTCCAATTTCAGGATTAAACAGGTTTGATATTGCAGACCCAATTGTAAGTATTAATACCACCACCACATATAAAGTAGTTGGTTATGATAACCACCAGTGTTTTACTGATACGGGCTATGTAACTATTGTTGTAGGGCCAAAACCATATGTAAATATCGGTCCTGACAGAAACCTTGCAACTGGTACTCCGCTTCAATTAAATGCCGTTACATCAGGCGGACCAATCATTAGCTGGATGTGGACACCGGCAAACGAACTCAGTTGCAATAATTGCCCGTCACCTTCAACAACGGTAAGAGATAATTCCTTTTATACTGTTACTGTTACCAATACTTTTGGATGTGTTGCAATGGATACACTCCGAATAAATTCATTCTGTAAAAGTTCACAAGTATACATACCCAACGCCTTTACTCCCGACGGAGACGGCCTGAATGATATACTGATGGTAAGAGGAAAGGGTATTACCGTAAAATCTTTCCGCATATTTAACCGCTGGGGCGAACTGGTTTTTGAAAAAGAAAACTTTTCACCCAATGATATTAAATACGGATGGGATGGAAAAGTAAGAGGCATACCGGCAACCCCTGATGTGTATGTTTATACAGCAGAAGTATTCTGTGATAACAATATTCCTTACACCTATAAAGGCAATGTTACTCTGTTAAAATAAACTCCTATGAAACCAAACAGAAAAATAGCATTGTTAACTGTTGCCCTTTTTATAGCGCAGTTTACAAAAAGCCAGGACATAAATTTCTCCCAGTTCTACGATATTCCCCTGCTGCGTAACCCGGCATTGGCAGGTTTGTTTGCGGGTGATATACGCATTACCGGGGCATACCGCAACCAGTGGCAAAGTGTAACGGTTCCTTACCGTACGTTTGCATTGGGCGGAGAATTTAAAAAGCCCATCCGCAACACTGATGATTTTTTTACTTACGGGTTGCAGCTTACCAATGATATTGCAGGCGACTCCAAGTTGAGCCGTACGCAGGCGTTTCCTGTATTCAATTATCATAAATCACTTGGGGGCGGAGAGAAGGGAAGCTACCTTTCGGCAGGTATTATGGCGGGGCCGGTAATGCAACGCTTTGATCCCACACAATTAAGGTTTGATGATCAATTTGTAAATGGCGCCTATAGTACAACCAATCCCACAAAGGAAATTTTCAATACCACTAAATCCACTTACTGGGATGCAGCGGCAGGTATATGCTTTAGCGGAGTGGCAGGAGAAAGCACAAGATATTATATCGGTGGTGGAATGTTTCATTTCTCTCAACCAAAAGTTGCTTTTCAAAAACAAAACGATATTATCCTGAATCATAAATGGGTTGTAAATGCTGGCTTTGCAGCACCGGTATCAGACGAAAACCGCATTATAATGTATGCTGATTATTTTATGCAGGGCGGAGCAAGACAGATACAAGGGGGCCTTTTAGTGAATCATGATTTTATACAGTATGATGAGAATTTAAAGGCAGGCATTTCAGCCGGTATATTCTACCGCTGGAACGATGCCTTTACACCGGTTATAAAGCTTGACTATTATGATTACAGCATCGGTATTTCGTATGATGTTAATACCAGTAAACTAAAAACCGCCTCTCAATATCGTGGCGCTTATGAATTAACTCTATCATACAAGGCATTTAATAATCGTTATAACAGTTCTGCTGATAAAGTAAAATGCCCTGTTTTTTATTAATTGTACTAACTCCCAGTTTATATAACCTAAAAGCCATCACTCTCTGTGATGGCTTTTTATCTTATGCAGGTATTTATGTTAATAACTTTCTATAAGAAACAGCAATAATAAGTATGGGGTTGCGTTAGATAAATTATAAATATAAACTGAAAGATATGAAAGCACTTTCTGTTTTAATCGTATTTCTCCTTATAGCATTTATTACCGGCTTTACGGTATTTACCATCCTGTTTTTAAAGTAAATCCCGGGTATTATTTTATTCACAAAAAAGGCTGTTGGTACAATTTTGGTTTCTTAATGTTGTACCAAAAAATCCAATACTATGAAAGCTTTAGCCTATTTAGTAGTTGCCTGCCTTACACTGTTTGTGGTTTTATTTACTCTTGTTACAGTATTGTTTATTAAATTTTAAACTGCGGCAATTTTAATTTAATTGTGCAACAAGGGCAGGATCAGAAAAGTCAACATCGCTGTAATCCTTTATTTCTTTATACAACGTATCTCTTTCAATAGGCTGACGTTTAACCTGCTTAATTAAACTCACCAGTTCCATAGTGCTCATTGCAGGAGTTTGCTCCTCACTGCCAGCCATGCTGTAAATTTTGGTACTGTCATCAATTGTGCCGTCAATATCATTCACACCATAGCTTAATGTAAGCTGCGCATTTTGGCGGCCCAGCATTGGCCAATAGGCTTTCAAATGAGGGAAGTTATCAAGATAAATTCGTGCAATGGCATACAACCGCATATCTTCCACCACGCTGCTTTCCGGTACATTACTCATGTCATTATCCTTGTTGCGGAATTTTAGTGGTATAAATGTGTTGAAGCCTTTTGTTTTATCCTGCAGCTCACGTAACCGGCGCATATGATCCACCAGGTGTATTGGTTTCTCAATATGACCATACAGCATAGTGGCATTACTGTGCATACCCAGCTTATGCGCTTCTTCATGAATGGCAAGCCATCCGTCAGCATCTACTTTATCCACACAAATTTGCTCCCTTATTTCAGGGTGAAAAATTTCTGCACCACCGCCGGGTAAACTATCAAGCCCTGCTTCGTGTAATTGCTTCATGCCTTCAGTAACACTTAGTTTTGCTTTACGGAACATATAATCCAGTTCCACTGCTGTAAATGCTTTTACATGAAGCCCCGGCCTGTGTGCTTTTATCTTTTGCATCAGCTCAATAAAATAGGCCATGTCCATTTTGGGGTGCACACCGCCTACGATATGTACTTCTGTAATAGGCTTACCGTCGTAGCTTTTTACAATATTCAGCATCTGATCAATACTTAGTTCCCAGCCTTCTTCCCGGTTTGCATACAGGCGGCTGTAACTGCAAAACGCACAACTGAACACACATACATTGGTTGGCTCAATATGAAAGTTGCGGTTGAAATAAGTTTTATTGCCGTGCAGTTTTTCACGTATGTAATTGGCCAGTGTGCCCACAAAACCTAAACTGCCTTTTTCAAATAATACAAGACATTCTTCATCGGTTATTCTTGTGCCGTCTTTTACTTTTTGTGCAATGTTTTTAAGCTGGGAATCAGTCGTATTGTCAATGAGTATATCTATCGGTGCTGCCATACTGTATTTTTTTGCAAAGTTAAGATGATTGCCGTTTCAATTGGATAAAAAGTAGACGGCTGTTGTCTGCTTTGTTTAATAATTGTATATCTTCCATACCTAATTTAAATACTGTATTATGAATTTGAAATTCAGGCTTATTATAATGAGTTTTCTGCAGTTCTTTGTTTGGGGTGCCTGGCTTACCACAATTGCTACTTATTGCCTGGATGCCAAACACTGGACGTTTCCACAGTTCGGAGCGATTTTTTCCACCCTGGCTATTGCTTCTATCATCATGCCTGCCATCGTTGGTATCATTGCAGACAGGTTTATGAATGCAGAAAAATTATATGGTATTCTTCATTTGTTATATGGTGTTGTTCTTTTTTATGTACCACAGGTAAACAATCCTGATACCCTTTATTATGTGATACTGCTCGCCATGCTTTTTTATATGCCTACCATTTCATTGTCCAATGCAGTGGCATACACTATTCTTAAAAACAATAAGTATGATGTTGTAAAAGTATTTCCGCCCATTCGTACATTTGGCACCATTGGATTTATTGCGGCCATGTGGGTAACTAACCTTACGCACAGCAATGTAACTTCTTTTCAGTTTATTATTGCCGGTACCGGCGCAATTGTACTGGGGCTGTTTTCATTTACACTGCCAAAGTGCCCTCCTCAAAAAAACATTTCTAAAGATGCCCCCTGGTATGAACAGCTGGGCCTGTCTGCATTTAAATTGTTCAGCGATTACAAAATGGCGCTATTTTTTTTATTTTCAATGTTACTGGGCGCAGCCCTGCAGCTGACCAATATGTATGGCGATGTTTTTCTTTTTAGTTTTAAAGGCTCTGTGCTCGAAAAATACTCTACTATTATTTTATCAATATCCCAGGTTTCAGAAACACTTTTCATTTTAGCTATTCCATTTTTTTTAAGAAGGTTTGGAATAAAGTATGTAATGCTCTTTTCCATGCTTGCCTGGTTTTTACGGTTTGGCCTTTTTGCTTACGGGGACGGTGGAAGCGGCTTATGGATGATTGTTTTATCCTGTATTGTCTATGGCATGGCGTTCGACTTTTTTAATATCAGCGGTTCGTTATTTGTTGAAACAACTACCGACAGTAAAATTAGAGGAAGCGCCCAGGGGTTGTTTATGATGATGAGTAATGGTTTTGGAGCATTCATCGGCAGCAAAGTAAGCGGCTGGCTTATTGACAAATATTATATTCTTCCTGATGGTACTAATAATTGGCGGGGTATCTGGTCCGCCTTTTCAATATATGCTTTGTGTATAGCTGTTTTATTTTTCTTTTTATTCAAACATAAACATGACCCCAAAGCACTGGGCGAAGTAACGCACTAAAAAAAACCTCCGCATTGCAGAGGTTTTTTTTACCAGCTTTTAATTACTTATTTATGCTGCTCAATCTTTTTTACAAAATTAGATTTAGGTTGTGCACCTACTAATTTATCAACTACCTGCCCGCCTTTTACAAAAAGTATTGCAGGAATACTTGTAATACCATAGTTCATGCTAACCTGCGGATTATGATCCACATTTACTTTACCCACTTTTACTGTGCCGTTGTACTCTTTGCTTAATTCTTCAATTACAGGGCCAATTGCACGGCAAGGGCCACACCATTCTGCCCAAAAGTCAATAACTGATAATTTATCTGATTCAAGAACTTCTGTCTTAAAGTTCGCATCTGTTAATTCAAGTGCCATAATATTTTTGTTTTTATTTTTTAAAGAAGAGGACAAATTTAAGCCCAAAGCTGTTAACGTGCTGTTATGACATATCCACAGGGTGTGACGAAAAATATCTGTCAGGTTTTTTGAGCCAATGTGACGGAAAACTCTTGCATTTTGCAAACTCAAAAGCTAATTTTATTACTTAAAACCTGTTTTATGTATTTAATTAGAGAAGTATTTCAGGCAAAACCCGGCAAAGCCAAAGATTTGGTTAAAATGTTTAAACTGGCTGCTCCGCACTTAGAAAAAACACAAAACATCAGCAATATGAAAGTAATGACTGATGTGGTTAGCAATTACTGGACGGTGGTGGTGGAAACCGAAACACCAGATATTGGTGGCTTTTTTACCAACCTGCGCACGGCTACCATGAGTGATGAAATGAAAGAGATAATGAAAGGTTATATGGATTGTGTGGAAGGCGGCAGAAGAGAGATATTCCTTGTTGAATAATCTTGTTAATACCTGATTTTTTAAATCTGTTTATAACAGGTAACAGGATAGTATTAACCTGTTACCACACTTACCTCTACATCTGTATTGTCATTTAAAAACACGGCCATTTCATCATTCATGGTAAATCCCTTTTCCAGCGTTTCCATTCCTACCTTAATATTATTGCGAACATCCACCACGTTAAATTTCAGCTTAACAGGGCCTGGGTTATTTTTTACATTCCTGTCAATAAAATTTATAAAATCAGGATTAATAAGTTGTGGCTGCACATCAATAATAACCTGTTTGGTCAGCGTTGTTTTAACAGTGTCAAGCAAATGAATTTTAGAAAGACGGAATTCATACTGGTCACTGTTAAACCTTGGCTTAAACCCACCTTCAATTAAAATAATCATTCCTTTTTCTAAGTAATGATTATAGCGTACATAATCTTCGCTCCATAAAAAGAACTCGGCTTTACCACTAAAATCTTCGATGGTAATAATGCCGAAATTTTTACCGGTTTTAGTAAGGCGGTGCTGCCCATCAGTAACAAGGCCCGCCACACGGAAGGAGCGGTTGGGATTTGATATAGTGCCAATGCTGTTTTTAAATTCCGTATAATCTGCCAGTGCTGTTATATTATAATGCTTCAGCTCAAACTTATAATTATCCAAAGGATGGCCACTCATGTACATGCCAGTTACTTCCTTTTCATAATCTAATTGCTGAATCAACGGCCAGGGTTCGCAAATAGATAAACGGGGGGGAGCAATTTCCGGCATTTGTAAATCTCCAAATAATGTATTGGTTGTATTGGCACTTTGGCTTTGAAACACGTTACCGAATTTGATGATTTTTTCCAGCCCGGACACATCCCCCGGCGCCTGGTAAAAATATTGCGCCCGGTGAAATTCTTTAAAACAATCAAATGCTCCACTATAAGCCAGACTCTCCATACTTTTTTTGTTCAGCGATTTTTGACTTACCCGTTTTGCCAAATCAAAAATAGTTTTAAACTTACCATGTTTGTTGCGTTCAATAATAATATCTTCAATTGCTTTTTCTCCCACACCTTTTAAACCACTAAAACCAAAACGAATTTCTCCTTTATCATTTACTGCAAAACCATTCTGGCTCTCGTTAATATCCGGCCCAAGCACTTTTAAACCCATGCGTTTACACTCTTCCATAAAGAAGGTGATTTTATCAATACTGCCGGCATGGTTTAACACAGCCGCCATGTATTCGCTGGGGTAGTGCGCTTTTAAGTATGCTGTTTGATATGCTACAAAAGCATAGCATGTGCTGTGACTTTTATTAAAGGCGTATTGTGCAAATGCTTCCCAGTCCGTCCAAATTTTTTCCAGCTTGTCTGCAGGATGATTTTTTGCTGTGGCACCACTCATAAACTGCGCCTTCATTTTGTTCAGCACAGCAATTTGTTTTTTACCCATTGCTTTACGCAGTACATCCGCATCACCTTTGCTAAAGCCTGCTAATTTTTGCGAAAGCAACATCACCTGTTCCTGGTAAACAGTAATACCATAGGTTTCTTTCAGATGTTCTTCCATATCAGGTAAATCGTACTGCACCTGTTTTTTGCCATGCTTACGGTCTACATAATCCGGTATGTAACTCATTGGCCCGGGGCGGTACAAAGCGTTCATGGCAATCAAATCATCAAACTTATCCGGCTTTAATTCACGAAGATATTTTTGCATACCCGGGCTTTCAAACTGAAAGGTGCCATTGGTATCGCCACGCTGATATAACTGGTATGTTTTTTCATCATCCAATGGTATTGAATCAATTTCAATTTCTATTCCATGATTTTGTTTGATGAGAGATAAAGCCGTTTTTAAAATGCTGAGTGTTTTTAAACCCAAAAAGTCCATTTTAATTACACCGGCTTCCTCAATTGTCCCACCTTCAATTTGTGTTAACCATAAATCACTTTCTTTACTCGTAGCAACGGGTATCAGCTCTGTTAAATCTTTGGGAGCAATGATGATGCCTGCCGCATGAATACCTGTATTACGCACACTGCCTTCCAAAATTTCTGCTTCATGCAGTATGGTACTTTGTAAATCTGTTTTGTTGTAAATCTCTCTAAGCCGTTTTACATTTTCTACGTCATCTGCCTGCAGTGCTTCTTTTTCTTCTAGTGATTTTTCTCCATTCTTCGCTTCTTTTGCAGTGAAGGGAGCATGCAGCAACCGTTTTAAATTGATGCCTGGCCGCTCAGGAACTAATTTTGATAAAGCACGGCTGTCGGGCAATGGCAAATCCATAACACGGGCCACATCGGCAATACTGCTTTTTGCCGCCATAGTGCCGTAAGTAATAATTTGCGCTACCTGGTTTTTTCCATATTTATCTACCACGTAATTAATTACCTTCTGCCTGCCGTCATCATCAAAATCGGTATCAATATCGGGCATGCTCTTACGGTCAGGATTCAAAAATCTTTCAAACAGTAAATTGTATTTTATGGGGTCGATGTTGGTGATGCCAATGCAATAGGCTACAACGGAACCGGCAGCAGAACCACGACCAGGGCCAACAAACACACCCATATCACGGCCGGCTTTAATAAAATCACTCACAATTAAAAAATAACCGGCAAAGCCCATTTGTTTAATAACACCCAGTTCAAAGCGGATGCGTTCTTCCGCTTCGGGGGTTAAAATTTTATAACGTTCTTTTGCGCCGGCCCATGTAATACTTTCTAAATACTCATCCTGTGTTTTAAAATTGGATGGTACCACAAAGTGCGGTAATAAAATGTCACGCTTTAAATCCAGCACTTCAACTTTATCTACAATTTCGTTGGTGTTATCAATGGCTTCAGGTATATCTTCAAACACTTTTGCCATCTCCTCCGTCTTCTTAAAGTAAAACTGGTCGTTAGGAAAACCAAAGCGTTTATTTTTTATAGCAATATCATCATCACTAAACTCTCTGTTGGCAGGAGTGGCTTGTTTTTCGCCGGTGTTAATGCAAAGTAAAATATCATGTGCATTAAAATCGGTTTGGTCAACGTAATGGCTGTCATTACTGGCAATAACTTTTACGTTGTATTTTTTAGCAAATTTTAAGAGAATGTTATTTACTTTTTCCTGCTCTGGTATGCCATGCCGCTGCAGCTCCACATAATAATCTTGCTGAAAAATATTGAGCCACCATTTAAATTCGTTTTCACCTTCTTCTTCCCCTTTTTTTAAAATGGTTTGTGGTACCAGTGCTCCTAAACAGCAGGTTGTGGCAATTAATCCTTCATGATGTTTATGAATAAGTTCTTTATCAATACGGGGATACTTGCTGTACATTCCTTCAATGTATCCCAGCGATGTAAGCTTTACTAAATTTTTATAGCCTGTTTCATTTTTAGCAAGCAGTATCTGGTGATGACGTGGGTCTTTTTCATCCTTGCTAAAATTTTTACGGTGCCTGTCGGCCGTAATATAAAACTCACAACCCACCACAGGTTTTATTTTTAAAGAACCATCGGGGTTTTTATTGTTGTGGGCTTCTTTCACAAATTCAAATACACCAAACATATTACCATGATCGCTGATGGCCAATGCTGGCATACCATCTGCAATGGCTTTTTTGTACAGGTTTTTAATGGATGCTGCACCATCTAATAAAGAAAATTGTGTGTGTACGTGTAAATGAGAAAATTTCATATTAAAACCCGCTATTAAAAAGTAGCTACAAATATCGTTTATATTGACCGCAGGAGCCGTTCGTTTTTTCCACAAGAATTTATTGATTATACCTGCCAGTGGGTATTGCTTCCTTCGGTAAGGGTATTATTTTTGAAGTAAACCTTTTATCATGATAAGGATACTTTTTATTTCATTCTGCTGCTGCCTGTCTTCTTTAAACAGTATTGCACAAACTGCAACCCCAAAAATTATTGCATCCGTAAAAAACGGACAAATTACCATTGGCAAAGCAGTTGTTACAAAAAACTGGTCAGCCGCCGCATTGCTGCAGGTTTTGGATAAAAAGAATGACCGGCGAAGGGCTGGTTTTAACACCACTCATACATTTGACAGATTGGGAATTGTAGTGTTTGAAAAAAACGACATGCAAAAGTTACCAACCGACACAGTAAGTGAAATTCAATTTTATTTCAATTTTAAAGCAGGAGACTCCAATGCTGTTGCAGCCAAAGAAGTTTTTACCGGAGTTTTAAAAATTGAAACCCTGAAAATTACCGGTAACGAAACACCGGATTTGATGAAAGAGAAATTAAAGGATTATAAAGTTACCGATAGTTATATGGAGCATAACTTCCGCCTTTCCAATAAGGGCTTGTACATATATTTTCAGTTTAATGATGAAGAAGACAAGCTAATGAAAATAAGTATTGGAAAAGATAGCCGAAAATACTGATTATCACATATACTAAGTATTTAAACGGGTCGTTAATTAAAATGAACAATTTTGTTCAAAAGCTTGCATATGCCAGTAACAGGGCTTACCTTTGCGGGGCATCGAATAAATCTATATTTTTTAATTTGTTTGTAGGACAAGATTTTCAGCACCGGATCAGATAAAAAGCAATAGTAACGAATAATCAGACGACCAAAGAACACAAGACTAAGTCGTACATACGCTTAAACCACAAGTTTACGTATGAAACACTTATTTTTTGTTTCTGTTGCCGCTGGCATATTTTCAGGAACATCAATATCCGTTGAAGCACAGACTTCTGTTAATTCATTGAAATTTAGCAGCGCTCCGCTGCAAAGTAAATCTGTAAAATTTATTGAGGGCATTGAAGTAAAACGGGACGCCGCAAAACCTGCAGCTGATGTTGATTTATGGGCTGTGCCTGTAAAAAAAGCAGCCGATCCTTCTGTTTCGGTAAAACCAGCAACTACTGTAAAACCGGTTGCAACCGAGGCATCTGTTATTGAAACCTGCCAGCCATTACAGTTTAAGTACGCACAGTTAATGGATATGGAGGTGGAAGCAGTTTCTAATTTGCAATTATACCAGGCTATTGAAGAATGGTGGGGCACAAGATACCGCTATGGCGGCACCACTAAAAAAGGAATTGATTGCAGCGCTTTTACAGGAACATTATACAGCCAGGCTTTTGCCACAACATTACCACGTACGGCAAGAGACCAGTATGCCCAATGCGATAAAATTGACCGGGATAATTTGCAGGAAGGGGATTTGGTATTTTTTAATACAAGGGGTGGCGTAAGCCATGTAGGTGTTTATCTTGGTAACAGTTATTTTGTACACAGCAGTGTGCATAGTGGTGTTACTATTAACAGCCTGAATGATGATTATTACAATCGCAAATATATTGGCGGGGGGCGCATCAACAATACTATCAGTCAGCAATAAAATAATTTGCTATGAAAATTTAAAAGGGAAACAGTAATGTTTCCCTTTTTTAATTATTGCTCAGCTTTAGTTTTTATATAAAAATTAGGATCTACAATAAATGTTTTTTTGTCGTACCAGCCGGGCATTGTTACTGTTTGCCATTTATCAGTTGGCTTAATCCATTGCTCTGTTTTATCCGCTTTGCCAAAACTAACTTTAAGTGGAAGATTAAAGCCTTTTACACAACTATCGTAGCGGTAAGAAACTTTGTCACCTTCAATTTTATACTCAAGCACTGGTATTTGTATGGTGCGCAGGTATTGATCAAATACTTTACTAAAATCAATGCCGCTTTGTTTATTGATGTAATTTTCCACCTGCTTTGTGGTTACAGTTTGATGATAAAAGGTTTTGTTCAATCCTCTTAATATTTGCCTGAATTTTTCATCATTGTCAATTACCTGGCGTATGCTGTGCAGCATATTGCCGCTTTTAGGATACATATCGCCACTACCTTCCTGGTTTACATTATACGGGCCAATAATCGGTATATCATTACGGATGCCTTTTCTTGTTCCAATGCAATACTCATTGCCTGCTTGTTTGCCATACCAATAGTCGGTAAATAATGTTTCACTATAATTGGTAAAGCCTTCATGAATCCACATATCAGCAATGTCTTTGCTGGTAATGTTATTGGCAAACCATTCGTGCCCGCTTTCATGCACAATAATAAAATCCCATTTTAAGCCCCATCCAGTGCCGCTCATATCCCTGCCCAAATAGCCATTTAAATATTTGTTGCCATAAGCTGTGGCACTTTGGTGCTCCATGCCTAAATGCGGAGCATCAATTAATTTATAACCGTCTTTACGGAAAGGGTAAGGCCCAAACCAATATTCAAATGCTTTCATCATTCTTGGTGCATCTGCAAAATGTTCCTTTGCTTTTTGCAGGTTTTCTTCCAGCACCCAGTAATCCATATCTACATTACCGGCTTCGCCTTTAAACACTTCACTAAAATGAACGTACTTGCCGATGTAAGGAATGATGCAATAGTTATTGATGGGTTCTGTTACAGCCCAGTCGTAAGTTGCTGTACCATCCCCATTTATTTTTTTGCCCCGAAAACGTCCATTCCCTACGGCCATCAATGTATCAGGACAGGTAATGTGCATCTCCGCACTATCAGGTTCATCACTTTGATGATCTTTACAAGGATACCAAACGCTGGCACCCAAACCCTGGCAGGCAATACTCACCCAAGGACTTCCGTCAGCACTTTTCTTCCATATCAAACCACCATCCCAAGGCGGACGACGGGCAATACGGGGTTTGCCGTGGAAGTAAGCTGTTATTGTACTGTATAAATCTGGTTTGCCACCTTGTTTCTTATTTGGCAATGAAAAGAAGTAAGCATTTCCGTCCTTTGTAAACTCAAGCTTATAATGTTCATTCATCCATTTTCCGTTAAAAGCATAACTAATGCTGTCCAACACCATCGGTTCCTGCAAATCAATTTGCATAACATTTCCCTTTTTTAGTGGTTTAAACTGTATTACGTTTGTACCGTTGATGGTGCTGTCAGGTATATTGATGCTTACATGTATATCATATTTCAATACATCCCACCAGTCTCTTGTTGCACCATATGTACCCCGCAATGTATCTGCATGAGTAAATTTTTGCAAAGGCTTTAAAGGCTGCGCCTGCAAACAATGAACAATGAATAACGAACAGTGAAAAATGAAAATGGCTTTTACCAGTTGCTTCATGATAGTTTGTTTATTAAGTGCTAATTTAGATTTTGTTACACAGAAACATGCGCCTTTTATCAAATAAATATATTCCCTGCTTTTTGCTTTCAGCTTTCAGCTTGCTGCTTTCTGCCTGTACATCTCACCAGCACCCAAATAAAAAAATATTTCACTATAATGAAAGCAGCGGACTTGCTTCCCTGGATCCGGCTTTTGCCAAAAATAAACAGGTGATGTGGGCAGTACACCAGGTGTATAATACGCTGGTGGAAATTGACAGCAATATGCAGGTAGCGCCATCGCTGGCAAAAAAATGGACAATCAGTACCGATAATCTCACCTTTACTTTTTACCTGCGGGACAGTATTTTTTTTACCGATGATGCCTGCTTTGAAAACAATAAAGGCCGTAAACTTACAGCGCAGGATATTGTGTACAGCTTTAACCGTATTGTTGATAAAAACACTGCCAGCCCCGGTGCATGGATTTTTAATAACCGTGTTGACAGCACTAATGGTTTTAAAGCTTTGAACGATTCTGTTTTTCAGCTAAAACTGATAAAGCCTTTTCAATCCATACTTGGTATATTAAGCATGCAGTATTGCTCTGTTGTGCCGCATGAAGCTGTTGAAAAATACGGTACTGATTTTCGCCGCCACCCGGTTGGTACTGGCCCGTTTCAATTTGTGGCGTGGGAAGAAGGGCAGGCATTGATTTTAAAAAGGAATGAAAACTATTTTGAAAAAGATACCAGCGGTAAACGCTTGCCTTATCTGGATGGAATAAAAGTTTCTTTTTACGACAGCAAGGCAACAGAGTTCTTAGAGTTTCAGCAGGAGCGCCTGGATTTTATTGATGATATTGATGCCAGTTTTAAAGATGAAGTGCTGACCAAAACCGGCAACCTTAAAAAAACATGGCAAGGCAAAATTGTTTTGCAAAAACAACCTTACCTCAATATTGAATACCTGGGTATTTTGGTGGATGAACAAAACGAACTGGTAAAAAATTCTCCGCTCCGGCTGCAAAAAATACGGCAGGCTATTAATTATGGATTTGACAGGAGAAAAATGATGCTGTACCTGCGCAACTCCATCGGCATTGCTGCCGAAAGCGGTTTTATCCCCTGCGGTTTACCTTCTTTTGATTCAGTGAATGTGAAAGGTTACACCTACAATCCTGCAAAAGCAAAACAATTATTGGCCGAAGCTGGTTTTGCAGAAGGAAAAAACCTGCCCGTAATAAAACTTTTAACCATTCCTATTTATGGCGATTTAGGAAGTTACATTGCTAATGAACTAAAACAGGTGGGCATTAACATACAGGTGGAAGTAATACAAAAAAGTTTGTTGCTGGAACAAACATCAAAGTCACAGGCATTATTTTTCCGTGGCAGCTGGATTGCCGATTACCCGGATGCCGAAAATTATCTTAGTGTGTTTTACAGCAAAAACCCGGCACCACCCAATTATACCCGTTATAAAAACCCTGCTTTTGATGTGTTGTATGAAAAAGCCCTGTCTGAAAAAAACGACAGCCTGCGTTATAATTTATACCGCCAAATGGACAAGCTGATAATTGCCGACGCCCCCGTTGTACCACTCTGGTACGATATGGCCATACATTTAGTGCACAACAACATAAAAGACTTTCCTCCCAACAGCTTGAATTTGCTGGAGCTGCGGAGAACGAGAAAGGAATGATTTTTTTATTACACGAATTTTATAATTGCAGTATTTCGCCTGAAACAAATAAAAAACACGAATTAAAAATAATTCGTGTAATTAGTGTAATTGGATTAATCAGTCTATCAGTGTTTCTTCAGTTTATTCTTAAACACCTTTTCAAACTTTTCCACCTTGGGCCGAATCACAAACTGGCAGTAACCCTGTTCGGGGTTATTGGTATAATAATTCTGGTGGTAATCTTCCGCAGGGTAAAAAACATCAAATTTATCAATGGCCGTTACAATGGGATTATCCCATGCGCCGCTTTTATCCAGCGCTGTCTTATATTTTTCAGCCTTTGCTTTTTGCTCATCGTTATGATAAAATATTACACTCCGGTATTGTGTGCCGGCATCTGCACCCTGGCGGTTTAATGTGGTGGGGTCATGCACCTGCCAAAAAACTTCCAGCAGTTCATCAAAGCTGATTTTTGTGGTATCATACACAATATTCAGGCACTCTGCATGGCCGGTGGTGCCGGTACAAACTTGCCGGTAGCTGGGGTTGGCCACGCTGCCGCCACTGTAACCGCTGGTAACTTTTTCCACGCCTTCCAGTTCCTGAAACACAGCCTCTGTACACCAGAAACAACCGGTGCCAAAAGTGGCTGTATCCAAATTCGCTTTGTTTGTTGTCATCGTTTTTGTCTCCTTTTTTGTTTTAACGGTATTGTCTTTTTGTGCACAGCTTTGCAGCGCCATAAAACTAATTACCGGTATCAATAATGATTTAAGCATTTTTTCGGTTTTCATCATTTACGCAAAACTAATTACTGCAGTTTCTAAAACAAGTTATCTTTAGTTAAGTTTAACAATTGCTTTAACCACAAAGTTCACTAAGGTTTATCACAAAGTGTATAAAGTTTCTTTGCGTTCTTAGTGCATTCTTTGTGCTACTTGCGGTAAAAAATATTTTATGGTATATACATTTATTCGTTACTTAACATCGTTGTGTCACTCACTTCGGCGGCATACCTTTATTCAACTTTTGGCTTCCTGCTTTTTACTGTATGCTTTATCTTCATGTAACCATAATGCCAAATCAATGAGCACTACCGAATATGCGTTTCGCCTTAAGCCGGGGCAGGATTTAAAACAGGAAATACAAAAGCTGGTTACCGAAAAACAAATTAAAGCCGGCTGGATAAGCACCTGTGTGGGCAGCCTTGCCGATTACAATATCCGTTTTGCCAATCAACCAGAAGGAACAAAAGACAGCGGGCATTTTGAAATTGTAAGCTTAACAGGCACTGTGTCTGTTAATGGTTCACACATCCACATCAGCATCAGCGACAGCACCGGCAAAACCATTGGCGGCCATTTAATGGAAGGCTGCAAAATATATACCACCGCCGAAATTGTCATACTCAGCAGTGACAAGTTTACATTTAAACGAGAAAAAGATGGCACAACGCCATGGGAAGAATTGCAGGTGGAAGAAATGAAGAAAAATGACTGAACTCAATAAATACTTTCGAAGCATACGACCAACCAGGCAGGGGTCGCTTGCAGTCGTTTTACTGCTTTTTCTAATTCCTCTGCTGGTAGATATCTTCCTTTTCCCCTTGAATAGTAAAATACATGAGAGCATGCAAATGGGCGGCTTTTTAGTTAGGGCATACGTCAAATACCTGCCGTGGCTGCTGGTTTATCTACTGGTGTTTTTTACTTTGTGGATGTTGTATAAAAAAATCATAAAGAAGTAATACTTTTTATACTCATCAGTAATCTACAAACTGCATCCTTCAATAATTTTTTTCAGATCTGCCATATCAGCGTCGCTTGGCATAGTAAGCGGAGGCCGTACATCTCCGGCACTTTTTCCAATCAATTTTGCACCCGCTTTTATCAGGCTTACGGCGTAGCCATTCTTTTTACCACGTAACCTTACCAGCGGAATGTAAAACTCTTTTGTAATGCGGGCAACAGTGGCCGTATCACCACTGCGCAGGCTCTTGTAAAATTTATTGGCCAGTTCTGGTACAAAATTGAATGCCGCCGAAGAATACGTATTCACACCAATGGATAAATAAGCTTCAGCAATGATCTCTGCAGTAGGCACACCACCAATATAGGATAGACGTTTGCCCACGGTTTTAATTATATCATTCAGGTCCTGCATATTTCCGGTGCCGTCTTTCAGGCCAATTAAATTAGGACAGGTTGCTGCCAGTTTCTCCACATAGGAAGCAGATAAAACACCATTGCCCCGGTTATAATAAATAACCGGCAACGATGTATTTTGAATGATGGCTTTTGCATATTCATATACACCATCCTGCGGGCATTCGGTTAAGTAGGGAGGGAAAAGCAATAAGGCGTCAACACCTGCTGCTTCGGCCATTTTTGAAAATGCAATCGCTTCGGAAACACTGCGGCCTGCACTGGAAATTACAGGCACACGGCCGGCAACTTTTTTTACTGATATCTCAATGATCTGCTTGTATTCGTCGGCTGTTAATGAAAAAAATTCTCCTGTACCGCCTGCTACAAAAACAGACGATACATCATGGCTCACAAACCATTCCACACGTTCTGCAAATGTATCTGCCTTAAAATTTCCCTGTGCATCAAAATCAGTAACAGGGAAGGAGAGCAGCCCGTCTTCCAGCGAAGATTTTATTTTTGATAATTCCATTGTAAAATAGATTTTTAGTGGTGTTTATGTTAATGGCCCTGGATTGAACAACACGAGGTCGTTGTACAATCCCAGTTTATCGGTGGCTACTTTTTTATTGCCGCTGGCAACATCCAGTATTAAATGAAATAATTCCCAGCCCATTTCCTCAATAGTTTTTTCGCCAAAGGCAACAGGGCCTGCATCAAAATCAATCAGGTCGTGCCAGCGCTTTGCCAGCTTTG
>JBGAHV010000090.1:0-6675 GCA_044225995.1 Ferruginibacter sp.
TCTTTTTTACGTTTGTCAAAATCACTTTTGTTTATGAACGTAAAATTATTTATCAATCTCCTTTTATTTTTTGCATCATTTTGCCGGGTAACTGCCCAGACCAATGAAAGCCCTAACTACGAAAAAATTATTCGCACTCAAATTTCGAGAAGTATTGCCAGTAAATTGTCTTTAAACAAAACTGAACAATTTACAAGTTATTATGATACCCTGGTAGCAATCTCTTACAAAAGCAGTCCTTCTTTTTTATTGTATGAGATAAAAACAAGAAAAATTGTGTTTGTTGAGTTTGAGTATGACAAAAAAGATAATAGCGGCAATAGCTTACTCTTTAAAAATAATACAATTCGCATTTATAACAGGCAGAGAGATACCGTTAAAACTATTATTTTGGGAGGCAGCGGCTATTGCTCCGTAGTTGACGTAACTGTAAACAAAAACAATATTGCCTTCTTGCGCTTTGACAGTTCGATATCAAATAAGCAATCTTATTCTGAAATGATTACACCAGTTGTTTCTAAAATACCCGACACCCTGTATTTCAATCAAGACTCAGGCAAAGTGGCAATGAGCAAAATAAACCATATAGTTTTTAACATAGATTGGTTTTTGCATTATAACCGAATATTTCCTGAATACAGAAAGCAAAACACTTCGTGGATAATGAGATTGATTTGCTTTACTAAATATAAAAATGAACTTATTGAATATGAGTTTACGGACAATTAATTTTTTAATTTAGTTTAATTTTCATAAGTAAAAATGAAAATTTTGTAAACTTTTTGATAAAGCCAACCCTCATTGCTTTTTATTTATCTTGCAAATATGTATCGTGCAAATAAATTAGAATTTTCAATATCCGGAGTTTTCAAATCATTGAGTTTACTAT
This sequence comes from Ferruginibacter sp., assembly GCA_044225995.1. Classification (GTDB taxonomy): domain Bacteria; phylum Bacteroidota; class Bacteroidia; order Chitinophagales; family Chitinophagaceae; genus Ferruginibacter. Next base: position 890 of record JBGAHV010000090.1, read on the forward strand.
TTTTATTTTTTTGCAGTACGCAGTTCATTTCCGCTCAATCCATCAGCTTCAACGGCGTAATTCAAAACGCACATACTAAAGAACCCGTTCCCTTTGCATCTGTATATTTTAAACATTCAGGTGCAGGCAAAACAACCGACAGTGCCGGTAATTTTTCTTTTAATGTAAGCCATTATCAAAAAGATACTTTGGTGGTTACTTATGTAGGCTATCAAACTTTTTTATTGCCTGTTTCTGACACACTCAATAATAAAACCATCATTATTCCACTTGAACATGGTGCAGCCGTAACAGGCGTGCTGGTAAAATCCAAATTCAACAAAGGGTTGTTCTTATGGAAGAAGATAATGAGCAAAAAGAAATTGTACAACCGGTACGGGCTAACCAATTTTGGGTACGAAGCCTATAATAAGCTGGAGGTGGATATTAAAAACTTTAATGCAGGCAAAGCAAAAAAAAGCATCCTGCTAAAACCTTTTTCGTTTGTATTTGATAATATGGACAGCGTGAGCGAAAAGGAGCCTTTCCTGCCGGCTTATTTATTAGAAAGCGTAAGCGATTACTCTTACCAGCGCAGCACCAGGAAATTTTTTGAAAATATAAAGGCCAGTAATACCAAAGGTTTTGCCAACGAGAGCATTAGTAAACTGATGGGGGTAATGAACCAGAATGTAAACAGTTATGCCAATTACATTAATGTGATGGATAAAGATTTTATTGGCCCCTTTAATGATAATGCAGATGTTTATTACAACTTTTTTGTGCCAGACACACAGGTGGTGAATGGTAAAAAGATATTTCACTTTTTATTTTCACCCCGCCACCCGGGGCAAAATACGTTTGAAGGCGATGCATGGGTGTATGCCTCTACTTTTCAGATACAAAAAATAAACCTGTACTTAGGCAAGGAAGCCAATATTAATTACATAGACCGTATTAGTGTTTTCCAGGAGTTTATACCCATTAATGACACTATTTATTTTTTAAGCCGTGATAAATTTTTTGCCGACTTCAGGGTACTGGGCAAAAATTCATTAACCTTAATTGGAAGAAAAACCACCTCCTATAAAAATATCATCATCAACAGCGACTCCATTACCAACCTGTTTAAACAGCAGCCAATAGAAGAAGTGGTAAAAACAGCACCCGGCAGCAACAACCAATCCGATTCGGTGTGGAGTACATTACGGCACGATACATTATCCAAAAATGAAAAAGCTATTTATGCCACAGTGGATAAGCTGCTGAAAATGCCCAAATTTCAAAAACTGCAAAACACACTAAAGTTTATTGGTACCGGTTATAAAACTTTAACCAATTACGAAATTGGCCCCTGGTTTAACTGGATTAGCCAGAATGGATGGGAGGGCCTGCGCACCCGTTTTGATTTAGGAACAACTACAGGTTTTAACAAGCATATTTACCTGCATACCTACCTTGCCTATGGCTGGGGCGATAAAAAATTTAAAGGCAAAGCAGAAGCTTTCTGGATTGTAAAGCGTGATCCTAAACGCTTTCGCCTGCATGCCTCCTATTCCAACGATATTGACAATGGCATCAGCCAGGTGGGTGATGTGGGGCAGGACAATATTTTTTCGCTGGCTATACGCAAGCCCGGCAGTACCCGTAAATACCTGCAATTGCAGGATATGCGGTTTGAAGTTTTTAATGAGCTCGGCAAAGGTTTCTCCACAGAGTGGTTCATATCACACCGGCAGTATACTCCTTTAAAAAATCTTCCTGTTAAAAATGAATTCCCTGTAAGCAGTGGCCATAGCCTTACCAATTTTGAAGTAATGCTTAAACTGCGTTTTGCCTACGGGGAACAGTTTGTTGAAGGCGATTATTTCCGTTATTCACTCGGCACAAAATACCCGGTTGCAGAGTTAATGCTTGCAAAAGGTTTTAGTGGTGTGCTGGGCAGTGCATACAACTATACCAAAATTGGTGCTTCTGTAAAAGATTATATGAAGATTTCGCCTTACGGCTCCTTCTCGTATAAAGTATATGCCGGAAAAATAAATGGCACCCTGCCTTTTACATTTTTAGAAAACCATCCTGGTAACGACATTTATTATTACAACAGCAGCAGCTTTAACCTCATGAACCGCTTTGAATATATCAGCGATAAGTATGCAGGTATTAATGTAGAGCATAACGTAGGTTCAGGCCTGTTCCGTTTTATACCCATCACAAGAAAATGGAAGTGGCGCCAGTTCTGGAATGCAAAAGCTATATGGGGTTCTTTAAGTGATGCAAATGCAGCATTGAACAATTCTGCCGGTACGTTTAAAACACTGAATGGCACTACTTATCTTGAAGCTGGTACTGGCATTGATAATATTTTAAAAGTACTGCGTATAGATTTTGTGTGGCGCATATTGCCAACGCCGCTGCCGGTTAATAAAATATCCCGTTTTGGAATATTCGGTAGTTTCCAGTTTCAGTTTTAAAGCAAGTACAGAGCCATTTTCTGCATAAAGCACAAACTGTAAACCACAAACTATCAACCATTAACTACCTTATCTTTGCCAAAATTCAAATTATTAATGGATAACAACTTTAATCCTGATAAGCAACATACGCTTGCAACTGCTGTCAGCATTTCTGGAACAGGCTTGCATACTGGTGTTAATGTGGACATGACACTGCGGCCCGCTAACCCCGGCTTTGGTTTCCAGTTTCAACGAATAGACCTGGCAGGCATGCCTGTTATTAAAGCCGATTGCGATTTGGTAACCGATACTTCAAGAGGCACTACACTGGAGCAGGGTGAAGTACGGGTAAGCACCGTAGAGCATATACTTGCCGCATTGGTGGGCATGGGTATTGATAATTGCCTGATTGAAATTAACGGGCCAGAGATTCCCATTATTGATGGCAGCAGCGAACCCTTTGTAGAAATAATACAAGAAGCAGGTGTGCTTGAACAGGATGCAGCAAAAATCTGGTACACTATTGATACCAACATCTCTCATTTTGATGATGTAAAGCGGGTGGATATGACAGCGCTGCCATCCACACACTATCACATTACCACCTTAATAGATTTTAACAGCCCCGTATTAGGCACACAACACGCCAGTTTAAAATCTATAAAGGATTTTAAAACTGAGATTGCACCTTGCCGCACTTTCTGCTTTTTACACGAACTGGAAATGCTGCTGGATAATAACCTTGTAAAAGGCGGCGATATTAATAACGCCATTGTGGTGGTGGACAAACCGGTTACTGATGCTGAAATGAGCCGACTGGCCAAAGCATTCAAACGTGAAAAAATTGAAGTAAAAAGTGAGGGCTACCTCAATAACCTGGAACTGCGTTTCCCCAATGAACCAGCAAGGCATAAATTGCTGGATGTTGTGGGTGACCTGGCTTTAATAGGCTACCCAATTAAAGCACATATTATTGCCAACCGCCCCGGCCATAGCAGCAACGTGGACTTTGCAAGGAAAATTAAACAGTACATTAAAAAGAACAAGCACACTAAAGACATTCCTGTTTATAACCCTAACCAGGAGGCGGTATACACACTGCAGCAAATAGAAAAAACATTGCCGCACCGTTACCCGTTTTTATTTGTTGATAAAATAATTGAATTAACGGATAAACAAATTGTGGGTGTAAAAAATGTAACGTTTAATGAACATTTTTTCCTGGGGCATTTTCCCAATAACCCGGTTATGCCCGGCGTTTTGCAGATTGAAGCGCTTGCACAAACAGGCGGTATACTTTGCATCAACGCCATGCCCGAAGGCCAGTATGATACTTATTTTTTAAAAATAGAAAACTGTAAGTTCAAACAAAAAGTAGTTCCGGGTGATACCATGCTTTTAAAAATGGAGCTGATTGAGCCCATACGCCGTGGTATTTGTGTAATGCGGGGCAGTGTTTATGTTGGCAATAAGCTTTGCACCGAGGCAGATTTAACTGCACAATTGGTAAAGAGAAGTTAGCAGTTTGTGGAGATGTTGATATTTGCTTTTTAAAAAGATAACCATTATAAAAGCTGCAGCAAACCACAAACTAAAAACAACAAATAATAAACTAACAACATGATTCATCCACACACATATATTCACCCCAACGCTAAAATTGCCACTAACGTTAAGATAGATCCGTTTAGTGTTATTCATCAAAATGTTGAAATTGGTGAAGGCACCTGGATTGGCAGCAACGTTACTATTATGGATGGTGCCCGCATTGGAAAAAACTGCCGTATTTTTCCCGGTGCGGTTATCTCTGCCATTCCGCAGGATTTAAAATTTGAAGGCGAACAAACCACTGCAGAAATTGGAGACAATACCACCATAAGGGAGTTTGTAACCATTAACCGTGGCAGTAAAGATAAATGGATTACCAAAGTTGGCAGCAACTGCCTTATTATGGCTTACAGCCACGTGGCGCATGATTGTATTATAGGTAACTATTGCATTTTAAGTAACAACACACAAATGGCGGGCCATGTACTTATGGGCGACCATGCAATTTTAGCCGGTATGTGTGCAGTGCACCAGTTTGTACAAATTGGCCAGCATGCTTATGTGGGTGGTGGCTCATTGGTTAGTAAAGATGTTCCCCCTTTTATTAAAGCAGGGCGCACACCATTAAGCTACGCCGGTGTAAACTCTGTTGGATTAAAACGCCGTGGTTTTTCACTTGACCGTATTAACCAGATACTGGATATTTACAGGATTATTTACAACAAAGGCTTAAACACTTCGCAGGCATTAAACTTTATTGAGGAAGAGCTGACCGCCACCGACGAACGGGATGAAATTGTAACCTTTATTCGTGAAAGCGGTCGTGGAATTATAAAACGCTATACAAAAGGCAGCGGTGATGATGAATAAAAAAGCCTCCTGACTCATGACCATTTCTCTTACAAATGTTGGCAAAAGATATAACCGTGAATGGATATTCCGCGGCTGTACATATTTATTTCGCAGCGGTAACAGTTATGCTATTACAGGCTCAAATGGTTCAGGTAAATCAACTTTACTGCAGGTAATTTCCGGGGCCCTCACACACAACGAAGGCTCCATACAGGTAAAAAGCAATGAGCAGGAAATAAGCAGCGAACAGTTTTACCGGCATATTTCAATAGCAGCACCTTATTTAGAACTGGTGGAAGAAATGACAGCCACTGAAATGCTGCAGTTTCATAAAGGTTTTAAAGAACTAACGGCTGATGTTGCAGAAATATTAAAAGTGGTTACCTTAGAAAAAGCGGCCCACAAACAAATTCGCTATTACAGCAGCGGTATGAAGCAGCGCTTAAAACTGGCGCAGGCTTTTTTCAGTAACTGCCCTGTTTTATTATTAGATGAACCCACCACTAACTTAGATGCAGATGGTATTGCGCTGTATCATCATCTTATTAAGCATTACACCAATGAAAAACTGGTAATTGTAAGCAGCAACGATATGCAGGAATATGAGTTTTGTAAAGAGGTTATTAAAATTGGAGATTATAAAGTATAGGAGCTATTTTATTACCGCCTGCTGGCAATCAGTAAATTCAAATCGGTATACTTTAAATCAAACCGTTCACTCAAATAAAAATTTGTAAGGCTGCCTTTAAACAAATAAATACCGCTTCGGATATTAAGCTTATACCAAATTAGTTTTTCAACGCCACCCTCCGCAGCAGTTTCCAAAAGCAGCGGCATTAATACATTACTGATAGCCTGGCTGGCTGTACGTGCAAAACCGCTGGGTATATTGGGTACGCAATAATGTATTACGTCGTATTTTTTAAATACCGGCTTTTCATGTGTGGTTAC
>JBGAHV010000091.1:0-6685 GCA_044225995.1 Ferruginibacter sp.
CATAATAGCCATAGCCCGTCATAATAACACCACCTGCTAATAAAAACCAAGGTCCTAAATCATGATACGGATCCTTCATTTCACTTTTATCAAACAGTTTTGCAAGCAATGCCGCAATTAGTAAAGCAGCTGCCAGAAAAAAAGTCAGTCTATATCCTCTCACACTATTTAGTTTTTGTTCCCGGCATTTGTTCTTTATTCTCCTTCATTGGCAACGGCTGTTTGTTAAGTTTCACTTTTTTGGCAAAAAAGTGAAACTTAATCACTCTTCAACAATATCATGCTTATCATCCCTTCACCGCCTGCCTTGAAAACAACACCCAGCGCTTACTTTTCTTTACCCACACTTCCAGCACTTTTAAATGATAATTATTAACCGTTGTAGTACCATTTAATGTTGCTTTTATATCAGCCACAAAACGCACATTCGCCATGTTCTCATTCATCAGCACCGTTATACTGTCTTCTTTAAAACTTTGATAACTGATATATCCTCTTTCAAAATCTTTTATTAAATCTTTTTTGCTTTGCACCCATCCATTGCTGTGTCCATAACTCAATGCTTTATCTGTTTGCTGGTTTATAGCCACTGTATTTTGCTTTACCAATGCCTGGTGAAACTCTTTCATGGTTTCAGTCAGTTTTGTTTCATCGGCAGTTTGTGCAAATACTACAATAAAAAACAAAGAACTCAATATGGTAAATATGGCTTTCAATTTCACCTGTTTATTTTAAGCTTACTGCCTGCCTTCCCATCAGTTTCCATTCTTTCTTTTCCTTTATCCATACCAGCATCATACTAAAATCAAGGTTAACCACACTCCCGTCTTTTTTATTTTCATTGGCCTTAAAAAGATACCGGACGATAGCTGTTTTACCCTGGATGAAAATTTTGATTGCGGAAACCGCTGTGTCTGTATAGGTAGATTGATTGTGGCTGACCCCGTTGATCATCACTTCACGGTTTTGCAGGTTACCATGCGAATGGCCGTAAGTAAGTGTTTTTGCACACAGTTTTTCCAGCGTCATACTGTCTTTTGTACCAAATACAGTATGGCTGAGCAGGTAGGTTTTCTCCGTAAGTTCTTTTTCATCTTTGCTTTGTGCAAAGGCTGTAGTTAGACCAAAAACAAAAACCAATGTGAAAAATATTTTCATAATTAATTATTTTTTGCAGCGTTAGCTCTGCATTCTTCAATAATCGCATCCACTTTTTCTTTTGTTAAATGCTCTCTGAAATGTTTTCCTAACTGCATCATGGGGGCGTAGCCGCAGGCGCCTAAACATTCTGCAGGCTTTAAAGTAAACATACCATCAGCTGTTGTTTCGCCTGGGCCAATGCCCAGTTTTTCTTTTATGTAAGCTATAATATTGTCGCTGCCGTTTAACATACAAGGACCGGTTTGACATACCTCAAAAACATATTTGCCCACCGGCTTTAGATTATACATGGTGTAAAAACTGGCAACTTCATACACTTCTATGGGTTCCAGTTTTAATAATCCAGCCACATAGTCCATCACCGGTACGTCTAACCAGCCGCCAAACTGTTCCTGTGCCAGGTGCAATACCGGCAACAGGGCACTTTTTTGTTTGCCTTCGGGATAGCGTGCAATGATTGCAGCTACTTTATCTAAACTCTCTTTTGAAAACTCAGGCATCATTTTTAATTAAATATTTTTTCGGTATCGGTCTGTCTTTATTTTCTGTATCAAAAAACCACGACAATATCCAAAACCTTGTCCCATCAAAATATAATTCAATACTGTTTATCCCCCGGTCTTCTACTGTCCCCTCTGCAGTTTTTTTCGACTCGTAAGTACTCCACACATGATAGACAGCTCCAAACCGTTCCACTTTTCTTCCAATCTCATTTTCATAAAATCCATCTGCCTGCAATGAAGAGTCTGAAAGCTGATGAAATTTTTTCAATGATATTATTTTCAGTAACACTTTTCCCTTCTTATCATATTGTGCCATACCCACTGCTGCGCCGGGTGCATGTAAAAGACTATCTCTTTCATAACTTACCGTTCCTCCCTTTTTTACCGTTACCACATCGTAGTAGGCCTTTATTATTCCATCCAGCGTTGCCACTTCATCGCCAAATGATGTTTTAACCTGGCTAAAAACATTTTTACCTATACAACAACAAACCAGCAGGCATGCAATATGTATATTTAATCTACGCATCCAGCTCTCCTGCAATCAAGTTCAAACTGCTCATCGTTATCACCGCATCACTAATCATTCCTCCCTGTATTAATTCAGGATAAGCCTGGTAATAAATAAAACAAGGCCTGCGGAAATGCAGGCGGTATGGCGTACGGCCTCCATCGCTGATTAGATAAAACCCTAACTCCCCATTGGCGCCTTCCACGCTGTTATAAACTTCACCCGCCGGAATTTCTGTTTCTCCCATAATGATTTTAAAATGGTAAATCAGTGCTTCCATTTTGGTGTACACATCTTTTTTCTCCGGTAAATAATAGGCTGGCGCATCGGCATGATACACTTCTGCTTCTGTTCCTTTAAACTCCTGCACTTTTTGCCATGCCTGTTCCAGTATACTTAAGCTCTGCCACATTTCTTCGTTACGCACTAAAAAGCGGTCGTAACAATCTCCTGTTGTACCTACAGGAACAGTAAAATCAAAATCCTGGTAACTGCTGTAAGGTGTATGCACCCGTACATCGTAATCCACACCTGCGGCACGTAAATTAGGACCGGTAAAGCCGTAACTTAATGCACGCTCTGCACTTATAGGGCCGCAACCAACGGTACGGTCAATAAAAATGCGGTTACGTGTAAACAGGTTTTCAAACTCTTTTAATTGCTTAGGATATTCCTTTAAGAATTTTTCGAGTTTTTCAAACGCTGTATTTGTGAAATTCCTTTCAAAACCGCCAATACGCCCAATATTAGTAGTAAGACGGGAGCCACATACTTCTTCATATATTTCATAAATTAATTCACGGAATTGCATCAGGTATAAAAAGCCTGAGTAAGCGCCACTGTCCACACCCACAATTGAGTTACAAATTAAATGGTCGCTGATACGTGCCAGCTCCATAATAATTACCCGTAAGTAATCCACCCGTTTAGGCGTTTGTACATTCAACAGTTTTTCGCAGGTTAAATGCCAGCCCATGTTGTTGATGGGAGATGAACAGTAATTGAGCCTGTCGGTAATGGGTGTAATTTGAAACAGCGGCCGGCGCTCTGCCAGTTTTTCAAATGCCCGGTGAATATACCCAACAGTGGAAGTGGCTTTTAAAATACGTTCGCCATCCAGCTCCAGAATATTTTGAAACACGCCATGGGTAGCCGGGTGAGTTGGCCCCAGGTTTAACGTGGTGGTTTGTTTTTCAATTGAACCTTCAGGTAATAAAATATGTTCGCTCATAAATAAGTCAAAAGGTAAAAGTCAAAATTCAAAATTGCCCGGCTGCTGTTTTTGAATTTTTACTTTTGATTTTTTAATTATCATCTTCCAAACATGTCATCATCCTTATCAATCCTCGTCTGGTCTTCCAGCGGAAATTCTTTCCGCATAGGGAAGTAATCCATTTCATCCACATTCAGCACTCTTATTAAATTAGGATGACCCACAAAGTTCACCCCAAAAAAATCATAGGTTTCCCTCTCCATCCAGTTGGCACCTGCGTACAATGATGTTGCAGTAAATACATCAGGTTTTGCAATGTCTGTAAATACTTTAAAGCGGATGCGTACATTATCCACCAAATTATGCAGATGATAAACTACTGCCAGTTCCTCTCCTTTCCTGTCAGGATAATGCACCGCCTGCAAATCGGTTAAAAAACGAAATTTCAATTCTTCATCATCAAACAAAAATTGCAGCACTTTTACATTTAAATCTTTGGGTGCTGTAAATGTAAGCATACCGTATGGCTCCTGCCATTCGGTTAGTACATCACCAAATTTTTCGGTTAGTTTTTGTTTTATTATTTCGTTTGTTAATGACATATCTCAAAAATTAAAACTCAAAATGTTTTTTTGAATTTTTACTTTTTAGTTTTTAGTTATTGTATTCCATATCCCGCCAGCAAATCTTTATACTGTGGACTGTTTCTTCTTCTCAATCCTTCCTGGTTTACCAGCTCCTGTATTTTCATAAAGCCATCTAAAATAGCTTCTGGCCTTGGAGGACAACCCGGCACATATACATCTACTGGAATTACCTGGTCAATACCCTGTAAAACAGAATAAGTATCAAATATTCCGCCGCTGCTGGCACAAGCCCCAACAGCCATTACCCAACGGGGTTCTGCCATTTGCAGGTACACCTGGCGTAACACCGGGCCCATTTTTTTTGCAATGGTTCCCATTACCATCAGCAAATCGCACTGGCGTGGACTAAAGCCCACACGTTCGCTGCCGAACCGTGCCAAATCGTAATGGCTTGCCATGGTTGCCATAAACTCAATACCACAACAACTGGTGGCAAATGGCAAAGGCCAAATAGAGTTACTGCGGGCAAGGCTTACCACTTTTTCTAAGTTAGTAGCCATGTAACCTTCTCCGATATGCCCTTCGGGAATACCTTCGAACTTTACGTAGTTGTTATATTGTACCGGCCGGCTCATAATTGATAATTTAATTGTTTGCTTTAATCATCTCAAATAACAAACAGCATAGTTTTTTGTTTCAAGGGGTTTAATCTTCCCAATCCAGCGCTCCCTTCTTAATTATATAAATAAAGCCTGCAACAAACAGAGCAACAAACATGGCAACGGCGGTAAATCCGCCCCAGCCCAATTCTTTGAAATTAACAGCGTATGGATAAAAGAAAATTACTTCCACATCAAATAACACAAATAAAATAGCCACTAAAAAATATTTAATGGCCATGGGCTGACGGGCATTACCTTTTATTTCAATACCGCTTTCAAAGTTTTGAAGTTTATCGGCTGTTTTTCGTTTGGGACCCACTTTTTCACTCAGGAAAATCATGGTGGCAATAAAGCCAACCGCAAAAATCAGTTGCAGTGCAATGGGTAAATAGTTGGTTGCATTATTAGCAGCCTGAAGAAAGAAAAACTGCATCAGGATATTAATTATTTGTGTATGGCGGCAAATTTACGGCAGCCTTATCAATAATCAATAATAAAAAACCCGTTACTTTTTGGTAACGGGCTTGATTATTAAGATTTAGCCTTTACTTTTTTTTTGTTGTGGTTGCCGATTTGCCTGGTGCTGATACGGGCTTTGTATTGCTTGCAGCTGGTTGTGTACCCCCTGCAGGTTTTGTTCCTGTTGGCGGTTTTGCAGCAGCAGGCCTTTGCGCTGGTTGCTTAGGCGCAGGTGCAGCAGTCAGCTGTTTTTGAATTGAAATCATTTCCGCATCAGTTGGCTCTTTAACCAGGTATTTGTTTACATAGTCCAGAGCTATATTTTTATCCTTTTGAACATTGGCAGCGTATTGGATAAAATATTTATACGCATTAAGCAAATGAGCTTTTACTTTAACTGAGTCGGTTGCCCATTGTTTGGCTCTTTAACCAGGTATTTGTTTACATAGTCCAGAGCTATATTTTTATCCTTTTGAACATTGGCAGCGTATTGGATAAAATATTTATACGCATTAAGCAAATGAGCTTTTACTTTAACTGAGTCGGTTGCCCATTGTCCTTCTCCCAGTTCTATTACTTTTTGGTAGCTGGGTGCTGCAAGGCCTAAAGTCATTGAAGTATCAATTTTGCCCTGGGTTACGCCAGTCATATAATATCCGTATGTTTCAGTGGGATATTTGTTGATGTATACAGCCCAGTTGTCAATTGCCGATTGGAAGTTTCCGCCCCGGCTATAGCTGTTTGCAGTATTAAAAATATCAGTTTTTGTAGGATTCTTCTTAGTATCCAGTATTTTCTTATACCAGTCTGCAGCCTCAGCATATTTCTTTTGTGATTCATATGCAGTTGCCATTGCCTTATACAAACTTATTTTACCTGCTTCAGTAGTGTCCATTCCAGCGGCCCTGTCAACCAATTGACCGGCAGTAGCTTCGTTTCCAGGAAACTTCAGCAGGTTTTTGATATAAGTTAAAATATCTGTTGATCCGATTTTTTCTTGCTTTTGAAGTTTAAAAAATGTCTCAAACGCATTTTTTGAACCAAGAGAATCATTCAGTCTATCTTTTGCATAACCTATTAAACCATATAACCTCGGGTCGGGGTTTGCTCCTCCTGAACCGATGCATGATTCAGCCTGGGTAATTGATTCAGCAAACAAACCTTGTGCATATTTAATAGTGGAACGGTAATAGCATGCATTGGGTTCATCGGTGCCCATTAGTGTTAAATATTTTTCCAGATATTCTGCTGATTTAACAACATTGGTACTATAATACAATTGGTATAAATTATAATATACGGGGATATAATTCGGATCCTGTGCAATAGCGTCATTATAATACTTCATATAAATATCTTCCTGTGAGCTGCCCTGTGTTTGATACACTTTACCAATACGGTAAGAAGCCCTTGCATAGTTAGGATTAATAGCCAATGCATTTTGATAAGCTGTAATGGCACTGCCCCCATCAATAAACTTACGGTAAGCGTCGCCTAACAGACAATAAGTTTCAGGGTCTTTAAAGCCTTTTACGGTAGTAGCCTGTTTCAATTTTTCAATCGCATAAGCCGCATCACCGTTTTTTGAA
>JBGAHV010000026.1:0-56592 GCA_044225995.1 Ferruginibacter sp.
TCTTTTACATACTGGTAATTGCCTGCGGTAAATTTTTGTGCCGGTGCAAAAATATCCCTCGCTATCATGGAAGAAAAAACAGGGTTCAATAAATCCTGCGCAATGTTGTGGGTGTACTGCGGGTTGCTTAAATAAATGGCAGCGCCTTTTTGTTTTTGGCGGTACAGCTCCCGGTAGTACGTGGCGGCCAGCATGCCACCGCTGGCACCGCTTATTAAAAATGTTTGCTGCATCAGTTTGCCGTTGGTTAAACTGTCTAAATGCTGCAGCGTGTTCATTACAAACGTGGCGCTGCGCAGGCCGCCGCCGCTTACGTTTATAAAGATCATTACGGGCTTTGCGGTGGTTTGTTTTTTCTTCCAGATTTCCAGCACCGCAATCATGTTTGCTTTATCGGCTTCCATTTTTTGCGGTGTGCACAGCTGCTGTAAATATTCTTTTGTGTATTGTGGCCTTTCGGTTTTGTCATTATAGTTTAAACCGTAGGCTTTATTGCGGGGGTCTATAATTTCTGCGTTGTATAAAATATTTAAAAAGAAGATGAGCACAATTACAAAGGGCAGGCTCCAGCTTTGTAAAAAATACGTGAGGGCGCCAATGACTGCGGTGCAGGTGGCAAAAAAAACAAAGATGCTGGCGGCGGCGGGCACTTCAAAAAACTTATCGTCTAAAAAGAAACCGACCACGGCCAAAAAAATAAAGGCGAGTATGATACTGATGATGGCGGCTATGTGGTGGCGTTTAAAAACCATGTCTAAAAAATCCTGGCTGTAATGCGAAACGGAACGCACTTTGCGCAGGCGGAAACGTCCGCTGAAATAATAACCCACTTTTAAACCAAAGCCTTCGGGCTGCGGTTTTTCTGCCGGGTTGTACATGAGTTTAAAATGATGCGGATTGCCCACGATGGGTGTAATGGTGCGGATGATGGTGCGTTCGGCACCAAAAAAATAAATGAAAGAAATGATGAGCAATAAAATAAAACCAAGGAATAAACCGCCGAGAATGGCGGCAATTTCCCCGGGGTTCATTAATTCGTTTTGCCGGTTGAATTTTATTAAACGCACCACGTAAAATGCAATAAACAGCAGCGGCAGCACCGCATTATTGATACAGTATTTTAAAAAGGGTTTGCTGGTGGTGGCTAAAAATTTGCAGCGCTTGCTGTGCAATATAAAGGTGGTGATGTTCCAGCTCATGATGAACACACCCAGCGCCATGCCCACTACTACAGCACCCAGCATGTTTACGTTGCCGAGATATTCGGGAGAGAAAAACAGGGCATCGGCACCAAAGTTTTTCATAAAGCCGCTGTTGATGGTGCTGGTTAAAATGTACCAGAACACCAGCAGCACCTGGTACTTTCTAAAATGCAATACAAAAAGCTGTACGGGAAAAGAATAGCGAATATTGTTGATGATGTTTTTCATGTAAGCGGGGCGGAGTAAAAATAGTGAAAAGGAGGCAGAGAGGCAAGGAGGCAGGGAGGCAGGGAGGGAGGAAGGCAAGGAGGCAAGGAGTGGGTTGATAATGTTGATGGGGTTGATGGAGGAGTGCAGGAGTGCGGAAGTGTGAGCAATAAAAAGAGGCGGCAGGTATTTTATACTGCCGCCTCTTTAACTTTATTAACCTTATCAACTGTGTTAACTTCTCTTTACTTCAGCTTCTCTGGTGTGATAGGAAGACTGGTGATGCGTTTGCCCGTGGCGTTGAAGACGGCGTTGGCAATGGCGGCGGCGGAGCCGAGTAATCCTACTTCGCCCAGCCCTTTGCTGCCCATGGGATTTAAAAACGGGTCGGGCTGGTTTACAAAAATCACGTCTATCTCCGGTACCTGCGGATGCCTTGGCACATGATAGGTTTCAAAATCTTTACCGCTAAGTTTGCCGGTTACAGGGTCGGCTTTTTGTTCTTCCGTAAGCGCCATACCAATGCCCCAAACCACGGCGCCTTTAATTTGACTGGCAGCCGTTTTTTCGCTTACAATTTTTCCGGCATCCACTGCACTCACTACTTTGGTTACTTTTATTTCGCCGGTTTTGCTGTGCACTTTTACTTCTGCAAAATGTACAGCAAAAGAATTGAAGGCATACTTTCTTCCTTCGGGCCCGGGTGCGGAGGTTTTGGTGATTTCAATAGTTGGCTGGCCTGCTGCTTTCAGTAATGCATCATAGGATACAGCAGCGCTGTTATCTTTCAACGAAATTTTTCCATCGGCAAAAACCAGCATGTCTGCCTGGTCCACTTTAAACCTTGTATCGCTGGCAGCGAGTTCGGCCAGTTTCTTTTTTAAATCAACACACACATCATGCACTGCGGAGCCAACAGAAGCGGTGGTTACACTGCCACCCTGCCCCGGTGAGTTGGGCAGCTTTGAATTACCGAGTTCAAATTTAATTTTCGATTTGTCCATACCCAGCGCTTCACTGGCAATAAGCACCATGGCAGTGGCGGTGCCGGGGCCCATATCACTGGTGGCGCTTTGCAGTAATAAGTTTCCTTTATCATCCAGCACCGCTCTTACGGTAGCACCTTCCCTCCATGCACTCCAGGTGCCGCCGCCCATGCCCATGCCCACCAGCCAGTCGCCCTGTTTATTACTACGGGGTGTTGCCTTGCGGCGGTCCCATCCAAATTTTTGTGATGCCAGTTCGTAACACTGTTTTAAATAATTGCTGGACCATGGTAAATTGTTATCAGGATTTTTACCGGCATAGTTTACCAGCCGCAACTGCAGCGGATCCATTTTTAAATTATGTGCCAGTTCATCCATGGCGCTTTCTAATGCAAAAGTGCCGCTGGCTTCACCGGGCGCACGCATCCAAATGGGTGTGCCGAGGTTTAATGCCACCGTTTTACGCATGGTGTGCAGGTTGGGGAAATTGTACATTACCTGTGTAATGCCGGTGCAGTCTTCACCAAAATTTTCATAGGCTGATGTGTTGGTGATGGATTCATGCACCACCCCGTTTATCATACCATCTTTACCGGCACCAATAGAAATTTTTTGCCAGCTCTGCGGCCGGTAGCCCACCATGGTAAACATTTGCGGGCGGGTGAGTGTAACTTTTACCGGGCGGTTTAATTTTTTTGCTGCGATGATGGCGGCAATGCAATGCGGCCACACCCGCAGCCCGCTGCCAAAACCGCCACCAATAAATTCTGCCTGTACAAAAACATTTTCAGTTTTTAAACCGAAAATATTTGCAATGCTGCGCTGCACATCTTTTACGGCGTGGTTTTTATCGTACACCGTTAATTTATCATCCCCCTCCCAAACGGCAATGGTGCCATGCATTTCCATGGGGCTGTGCACTTCAATGGGTATGTTGTACTCCCGTTCTAATTTTACAGCGGCATTTTTCCATGCTTCCACATCTCCCCGTTTGCTGTCCTGTTTGTAAGGTTCGTTTTTTGCTTTGTTTACCGATGCATCAAAATCGGTGTTGTGTGCTTCTTTGTTATAACTGATCTTTACCAGGCTGGCTGCATACTGTGCCTGTTCCAAATGGTCTGCCACTACCAGCGCCACGGGTTGCCCGAAGGAATACACCTGGTTGGTATGAAAGATGCGCAGGCCGAAACGGCCGGCTTTTTTTTCATCGGCCAGGTTATCCACCTTCCAGGTGTTTTCATGATGCAGCACATCAATCACCCCGGGTGCTTTTTTGGCTTCTGTAGTATCAATGGATTGTATGGTTCCTTTTGCAATGGTGCTTCCCACTAATACGCCGTATGCCACATTGGGTATATTGTATTCGGCGGCATATTTGGCGGCGCCGGTAACTTTCAGTTTGCCATCTACACGGTCATCATCTTTAAATGTAAACGGTGTATTATCATCAAGAAAACCCATGGTAAAATATTTTTTGGTTGGTGGATGTTGTTGTAAACAGCAGCAGTTATTTTTTTGCTGCCACTTCTTTAATGGCATTTACAATACCATTATAAGCACCGCAACGGCAAATGTTGCCATTCATATACTCTTTGATTGATTCTTCGCTGTGTGCCTGCCCTTCATTTACACAAGCAACAGCCGACATGATTTGCCCCGGTGTGCAATAGCCGCACTGGAAGCCATCATGTTTTATAAATGCTGCCTGCATGGGATGCAATTCATCACCGTTGGCCAGTCCTTCAATGGTGGTTACCTTTTTACCGTTATTATCCACTGCCAGTGTAAGGCAGGCATTCATGCGTTTGCCATCAATATGTACAATACAGGCGCCGCACTGGCCCAGGTCGCAGCCTTTTTTAGTGCCGGTAAGGTGCAGGTCTTCCCGTAAAAAGTCGAGCAGTGAAGTGCGTGGGTCAACGGTGCGGCTGTATTTTTTGCCGTTGATTTCAATTTCTATTTGTTCGCCTTCTAACTGGTAGGCCAGCTTTTCATCTACCCGGTTATGTGCGGCTGTTTCCACAGCGGCAGGTATAACTGCGGCGGCGGTGAGTACCGCAGATTGTTTTAAAAAGTTGCGGCGGGAAGCGCCGGTATTATTTTCTGGATGTTGCATATGCATGCTTTATGGTGAGAGATGTGTTATCAAATATACAAAAGGGGGTTTGCAAAATGCAGGAATATATTTCATTTGTTGCCACAGGGAAGGAGTAAAATGAAATAGTGGCTTTATTAATTACATTGTTCTTTTTTGCTTGTCCAAAAAAGAACCAAAAAAGACCCCGACAAAAGATTAACTCCCTTTTGTCGGATGGTTCCCTGATGTGGCTTTTGTGCTACCGTAGCTACAGCAGTGGTAATTCTGCTCTTTAATTTCGTTGCAGTAAAAATCACACTGATGCAGTAATTTTTTAGTTGGTTTCTTACTGTAGCTTCAGCAGTGATAATTCTATTCTTAAATGCACAGCAGTAAAATTATATTGTGTTTGCTTACTGTAATAGTAACTATGATACAGTTTTCTTTCTTACCAAATAAAGCAATACAGTAACCGTAACCAATAATAACATAGCGGTAAACTGGTGCAGCACGCCAAACAGTACCAGCCTGTCGGAGTAAGGAGCGTTTAAAACTGTGAGTATGCCCAGCAGCACCTGCAGCAATACCACTACAAGCAACCGCATGCGCCAGCGGTTGAAAAGTTTGTTTTCTTTAAATGCCGCGGCTTTAAAAAACCAAATAAGCACCAATACAGTTAGCAGGTATGCCAGGCCACGATGAATAAAATGAATGGTGATGTTGTTGCTAACCAAATTTTTACTAAAAGGTATCAGTTCGTTCATGCCAGTAGGAATAGCAGCGCCATTAATATCGGGCCAGGTGGGCGCTGATACGGCAGCCCTTAATCCGGCCATAAATGCCCCATACGTAAGCTGCACTGCCAGCACCGCCAGCAGCACCCACATAAAATTTTTAAGGGAAGTGCTTATAATTGTTTTTGAAGCCGGGATTAATAAACTGAGTGCAAACCATAAGGTATAAAATAACAGGCCCAGCGCTGCAATAAAATGCGTGGCCAGTTCCACATGCCCTACAAAATATTTTTCAGGCACCAGGCCGCTTTTTACCATTATCCAGCCAATAGCACCCTGCAATGCGCCCAGCACAAATAATACAACCATTGGCATGATCATTTGTTTGCTGAATTTCTTTTTTGCGATGAAGTACACAAAACCAATTACAAAGACCACCCCCAGCAAGCGTGCCCACACCCGGTGAAACCATTCCCAGAAAAAGATGAATTTAAAATCGCTTAAAGAAAAATTCTGGTGCACGTATTTAAACTGGTCGGTGAGTTTGTATTTATCAAACTCGGCCTGCCATGCCACATCGTTTAATGGCGGCAATGCACCGGTAATGGGTTTCCATTCTGTAATGGATAAACCGGATTCTGTTAAACGGGTGATGCCGCCGAGCAGCACCTGTATCATTATCATGCCCACGCCAATTAAAAGCCAAATGGCCACCTGTTTGTTATTGCGCTGTATTGTTGTATCCATAGCGGGTGCAAAGTTAGTAAGGCATCATTTGTTTTATGTACTGCGCAGTTAAGTTTTGTTGTTTTGGCAGATATTTGTTGAACATGCTGTTGCCATATTTAAATAAAGATATAACTGAAGCTGGTTTGGATGAAGCCGGACGTGGCTGTTATGCCGGGCCGGTGTTTGCTGCTGCTGTTATTTTACCAGAAGATTTTCATCATCCTTTATTGAACGACAGCAAGCAGCTGAAAGAAAAAGAAAGGGATACTTTACGACCCATTATAGAAAAAGAAAGTATTGCTTATGCCGTTGCGTCCATTGACAATGATGAGATTGATACTATCAATATTTTACAGGCCAGTTATAAGGCCATGCATTTATCCGTAAATAAATTAAAAATTTCACCGGCATTTTTATTGGTAGACGGTAACCGCTTTAAACCTTACAACACTATTCCGCACCAATGCATTATTAAAGGCGATGGCAAATATGCCTCCATTGCAGCTGCCAGCATTTTAGCAAAAACATACCGGGATGAACTGATGTATCAATTACACCATGAGTTTCCGCACTATGGATGGGATAAAAACAAAGGCTACGGTACGGCGCAGCACCGCAAGGCTATTGAAGAGCATGGGTTGTGCAAATACCACCGAAAGAGTTATAATATTCTTCCGGTGCAAAGGGAGTTGTTTTAGGTAAGAGGCAAGAGGCACAGAGGTGCAGAGGCAAGGATTGTGCAGGATATTTTTCCTTTTGCAGTGCAACAATAAAAAAATTTTTTTCGTCGTTTTAAACCTCCGGCATGGTGCCGGGTCTATTACTGTATAAAATGCTTTAATAACCTTTATTTAAAACTTAAACAATTGAATTTTATGAAAACTAAATTTTTAGCAGTTGCTATTGTAATGGGTGCCTTTATCACTTCCGCTTCGGCTCAGCAAACTATTCATCAAAAGAGCAAGCATGAACGCCACCGTATTGCCCAAGGTGTAAAAAGCGGAGAACTTACCAAGGCTGAAACCGCTAACCTTGTAAAAGGTCAAAAAGAAGTTCACCAGGAAGTAAAAGCTGCGAAAGCTGATGGTGTTGTAACAAAAGATGAAAGAAAAGATATTAAGCAGGATCAGCGTCAGCAAAGCCGTAAAATCTACCGCAAAAAACATAATAACAGGGAGAGAAATTAATAGCTTTTGTGCCCTTGATAAGTGGAGAGCCCCCGGATCGCATCCCGGGGGCTTTTAATTTTTTTAAGGGATGTTGTAAAAAAATCACGGCTCCCATACACCCAGTCCCTGTCGGGTAATGGCCCAATCAGCCGCTGTGCAATCAACAATGGTGGATGGTATCATTCCGCCAATGCCACCATCCACCACCATGTCCACTAAGTGTTCAAATTTTTCCTGTATCACTTCCGGGTCGGTATATTCTTCCACCATGTCGCCAGGCAATGAAGCGCTTAAAATTGGATTGCCCAGTTCTGCTAAAATAGCATGGCAAATAATATTATCCGGCACACGTAAGCCAACGGTGCTTTTTTTTGTTTGTAATATTTTAGGCACCAGTTTACTGGCGGGTAAAATAAATGTGTAAGGCCCGGGTAAATAACTTTTCAGCATGCGGTACAATGGTGTATCAATGCTTTTGGTGTAATCGCTCAGGTGGCTTAAGTCCCGGCAAATAAAACTCAGCTGCGCTTTTTGAGGGTCGATATTTTTAATACGGCAAATCCGTTCCACTGCTTTTGGCTGCATAATATCACAACCCAGGCCATAGATAGTATCGGTGGGATAAATGATAACACCGCCGCTTTTAAGGCAATCAGCCACCTGCTTTACCAGCCTTGGCTGCGGATTAACGGGATGTATATGCAGTAACAATGGATAATTTGTGAATGAATAATGAGCTATAATGCAGCAGCAATGTACAAAACAGTTACTTTTGCCCGTCAAATCTAAACGCTAAAAACTAAATTTTAAAATCGTTTATGTCTTTAATTACGGTAGGCACCATGGCCTTTGATGCAATTGAAACCCCTTTTGGAAAAACCGATAAAATTGTGGGCGGCTCTGCTACCTACGTGGCGTATGCAGCCAGCAATTTTATTACACCGGTACAGCAAATTTCTATTGTAGGATATGATTTTCCACAAGAAGAAATGGACGAAATGAAAAGCAGGGGCATTCAGCTGGATGGCGTGGAGATTGTGCCGGATAAAAAATCTTTTTTCTGGAGCGGCCGTTATCATATAGACATGAACACCCGGGATACACTGGTAACCGATTTAAATGTACTGGCTGATTTTAACCCGGTGGTACCCGAGAGTTACCAGGGCGCTGAATTTTTAATGCTGGGCAACCTGATGCCCAAACTGCAAATGAGTGTGATTGACCAGTTAAAGGTGCGGCCCAAACTAATTGTAATGGACACCATGAACTTTTGGATGGAAGTGGCCATGGATGATTTAAAAGAAGTATTGAAAAAAGTGGATGTGCTGCTGGTGAATGATGGTGAAGCCCGCCAGCTGAGTGAAGAAATATCGCTGGTGAAAGCAGCCCGTAAAATAATGAGCATGGGCCCTAAATTTTTAATTATTAAAAAAGGTGAACACGGGGCGTTGCTGTTTCATAACGATCATGTGTTTTTTGCACCGGCATTACCACTGGAAGAGGTGTTTGACCCCACCGGTGCCGGTGATACATTTGCCGGCGGATTTATCGGGCATTTGGCAAAAACAAAAGACATCAGTTTTGAAAATATGAAAACCGCCATTATTGTTGGCAGTGCCATGGCAAGTTTTTGCGTGGAAAAATTTGGCCCCGAAAGAATGAAAGAAATTACCAAAGCAGATATTGACGAAAGGCTGAGTGAGTTTGTGCAACTGGTAAACTTTGATATTGACCTGGTGTAAACTATTTATGTATTAACTAAAAGCAGCTGTTACAACAGCTGCTTTTTTATTGTTCTTATTTAACAGCTGTTTAAAATTTCACACATCAATAATCAGTAACTTACAGGCCCAATTACTGTAATGAAAAAATTGACCATTATCAAAGCGCCCGCTGTATTTTTTATATTGGTGTTCAGCAGTGCAACTGCCTTTTCACAAGAACTTTTTGATTCGCTGCTTACCGTTTCTGCCAATAAATACCCGCAGGAAAAAATTCACATTCACTACGATAAAACGTATTACAATCCCGGTGAAACCATCTGGTTTAAAGCATACATCACAGAAAAAGGCAACGCTTCCAATATCAGCAAAACATTATATGCCGAGTTGCTGGATGGAAAGGGTACGGTATTGCAGCGTAAAATAATGCCCGTGTTCCAGGCAGGCGCCGCTTCTTTTTTTGAACTGGATACCATTTACCGGCCCAAGGTTTTTGTAAGGGCTTATACTTCCTGGATGCTGAACTTTGATTCATCCTTACAATACCTCAAAGCCATTACACTCATTAATCCCAAACCCGAAGCGGCAAAAAAAACAACACCTGTTTATTCCTTTACTATTTTTCCTGAAGGAGGAGACATCATTCAGAATGTAAATTGCCGTATTGCTTTTAAGGCAACAGATGATGAAGGGATACCTGTTGCTGTCAGCGGTACATTAACCGACAGTAAAAATAAAACCATCACCAGCTTTTCGTCGGTACATGATGGAATGGGGATGTTTAATTACACACCAGTATTTGACGAGCCTTATCAAATAAACTGGAAAGGGCCTGATGGCGTGCTGCACCAGTTACCCATGCCCGCTGCAAAACAAACAGGGCTTGCATTAAGGGTTACACAAAGTGAAGGCAAGGTTTTTTATACCCTTAACCGGCCGGATTCGGCAAGCGATGCATTTAAACAGTTTACCGTGTTTGCACAAATGAACCAGCAAACTGTTTACGCTGCCAAAATAAGGCTGGTGCAAAAATCACAGGTAACTGCACCGATACTAACAGACAGTATGCCCGATGGCATTATGGTGCTTACAGTTTTTAATGGGGATGATATTCCTGTGGCAGAGCGGCTGGTGTTTATAAACAACAACAATTATTATTTCAATACTGACCTGCATACAGCAGAAAAAAACCTGGCCCCGCATGCCCGTACCCTTTTGCAGGTGGATGTGGGGGCTACTTTACTCAGTAATTTATCCATTGCTGTAACCGATGCCGGGCTGGAAGCAGAAAGTAAAACAAAAGAAACTATTTTTTCGGATTTACTGCTTACCAGCGATTTAAAAGGATATGTGTACAACCCGGCTTATTATTTTTCCAGTGATGCAGATTCTGTAAAAACAAATCTTGATTTAGTAATGATGACCAATGGCTGGCGCCGTTACAAATGGCAGGAAATGCTTGCAGGAAAATGGCCCGCCATCACTCATGCAAAAGACAGTTATGTTTCTGTGCAGGGAAATATTTACGGGTTAAGTAAAACACAATTAAAAAACCAGTCGCTTACTGCTGTTTTTAAAACGGGTAAATCCGGGGGGTCATTTTTAAATGTTCCTGTTAATACCGATGGAACATTCAGTATTGACAACCTGTATTTTTTTGATACAGCACATTTATATTATCAAATTAACGGCGATAAAGACAAACGCCTTACTTCTGCCGCCAGCTTTAAATTTGCCAGCGGTTTTGAAAAAGCACCGTCGCCTTCCCTGAATGCACTGATGGCTCAATATTTTAATCTTCATCCTGATTTAGCCACTTTACAAAAAGCGGCCAAACAAAATGCACTCTTCCTTTCTTCTGTTGCCATGGATAAAACCAAAACATTAGAAACGGTAGTGGTAAAAGGCAAACAAAAATCATTGGCAGAAAAATTAGATGAGCAATATGCCAGTGGTATGTTCACCGGGGGCTTCAGCCGTGTGTTTACCACCGAAGATGATCCTTTTGCACAATCTGCCATAAGCATACTGGATTACCTGCAGGGCAAGGTAGCCGGGCTGCAAATATCCACTGTTGGTGAACCCAGTATTACCCGCCGCGGCAGTGCTACGGCTGTTTTTTTAAATGAGATGCAAACCGATCTTGATGTTCTGCAATCCACACCTATGAGTGATGTGGCCATGATAAAAGTGTTTGATCCGCCGTTTATGGGTGCCAGCGGTGGTGGTGCCGGTGGCGCTGTGGCCGTGTATACAAAAAAGGGAGGCAGCACAGCCAATGTAAAAGGACTTAATGAAACTACGCTCAACGGTTACTCTGCCTGGAAAGAATTTTACATGCCGGATTACAGTATAACTGCAGCCACCGGTGGCGATTACCGCAGCACTTTATACTGGAACCCTTTTTTATTACTGGATGCTAAAACACGCCGTGTAATTATACCGGTTTACAACAGCAGTAACTGTAAAAAAATGAAAGTGGTGATTGAGGGTATTAATGAAATGGGGCAATTAACAAGGGAAGAAAAAGTGTTTGAGTAAAAAGCTATTTATATGATTGATATTATCATTCTCATTTTTGCTGCTATACATATTGGTAAAATTGCCACAAGAAAAGGGCTTAAGCCAGGCTTGTGGAGATTTTATACAGTGATAGCATGGCTGGCTGCTGAGTTTGCGGGGATACTAATCGGGATTATGCTTTTTGGCATTGATAATTTAATGCCAACAATATTACTGGCTATTGGTGCAGCGGCGGGTAGTTATTTTATTATTAAAGCGAATTTAGAAAACAGGCCTGATAATACTATTGAAGAAGATATTAACCGCATCCGGGTTTCGGATTTGTATCCCACTAAAAATCCTACTTCCTCCTCGCCACCACAATAGTATTTTTAAACTGCTTTTTCTTTCCCTGCAGGTTAAATATTTCTGTAAACACTACGTAAATACCAGTGGGCAGTTGCTGGTTTTTTTCACCCAGTCCATCCCAACGAAAATTTCCTGTTATACCGCAAAACGCATTGCGTTGTAAATAACGCACCGGCCTGCCGGCAGCATCAAATATGGTTATGTTAGCAACGTAACCAGCCGCTGGAAAATTGTATGTTACCGTTGCAAAATCATCTATGCCATCATTGTCCGGAGAAACAATTTCCGGTGTGATAGAAACATCACCCTGTAATCCATCATTAATTTTGTATTGAGAGTTTTTGTATGTGGGTGTGCCATAACCAACGGATGTGGCGGCACTGTGCCAATTGTCTTGTTGTTGTGTATTTGCATTGTAATCTATTCTTTCAAGCGCCACGCCTTCCCGGTTATCGATTAATTTAAAATGCCAGTTTTCATTGTAATGCAATTCATCTGTAACACTTCCCTGCGCATTTAAAATAAGCACATACCCCTCATCATCGTTAAATGAAGGCATTGGTGTGACTGTAATAAAAGCATCCGGGTTTTTAGTAATGAAATCTCTTTTTACAATGGAGGGATCTTCAGTAACTACCATAAAGTCCTGTGGAAACAATAAATAGTTATCGGCGCTTAACTGTTTTATATTACTGATAACACCGGTACTGCTTCGGTTGGCAATATAGGTCTGTTTCAGATCGATGATTTTATTGCTGCGGTTGTAAATCTCCACGTAATCGGTGCCATTGCTTTTCGGGTTGAATAATATTTCATTGATGATAATATTAAAACTGTCTGCCACTTCACTCAAGCCAACTCTTGTGGTGTTTTTAGTGCCAATACTATTGCCCTTGCAGTCTGTAACAGCGGTTACTGTAACGGTATAAACTTTATTTCGCAGTAATGCCGTGGTTAATTTTAATGATACCTTATCAAATGCAGGAGCAATAACTGTTACAGTTTGCGGCGTACCAATACCATCGCTGATGGAATAATGTGTGTTGACTGCAGCAGCTGTACTGTCAAGCGGTTCATCAAACACCAGGGTTATGTTTACACTGTCTGTTGCAAAGGCACGTAATAATTGCGGTGCTGTTGCATCAGTATTAATTCCATCAACGGAATTTCTCTTTGCCGGTGTGCCGCCTTTTAAATCGGTACTGGCCTTCCAGTTACTAAAACCACTGCAGGGGTTCTTAGTGTCAATCATTTCTAATGTCCAGCCGCCGTCTTTTTTTAATTCGTTCTGATACCAGGCATCCGTATAGCTGACTGTATGTATTATTTTATTCTGTGCGCTTTTTAAATAAATAACATCACCTGTATTATCTAAAGAAGGAAAGCTGGTAACAGAAATTACGGGTCCGTAAACACTCATGGCTGCTACTGCACTGCTGGTGCAAATAATTACAAAGCTGTCGGGTTGCAATGTGTAAGATGGCATTGGCCCGCTTTGCCCTGTGGCATCTGCAATGCGCCAGCCCGATAAATTAAATGCAATGGAAGAAACATTCCGCAATTCAATCCATTCGTTATTGGGCAAGGCAATTTGCGGGGTGGGGTCGGCCATTATTTCATCAATCACCACATCGTAGCGGTTAGGAATTTGCGCAACGGAAACGTTTGCAAAAATGATAAAAGCTAAAATGGATAACAGATTACGCAACATTATTAAAAATTATCAATATAAATGTAAATAATTTGGCGGTAAAAACTTATTGCACTTTCTTTGTGCCGCAAATGAAAATGAGTAAACACATAAAACACGTTACCAAACCTTTTACTGTTGGGGGGGTATAACTGTTTTATTGTAAAAATATAAACGAAAGGCCTTCCCAAACTGGAAGGCTTTTTTTATAAGTCTCTCCTAACCTCCCCCGAGGGGAGGGATAAGCGGAGATTGAAGCGAAGAATGTTGTGAATTTATATTTATTGATAACTTAAAAAATAAAAACAAAAAATGAAAGTTGCAGTAGTAGGCGCCACAGGTTTAGTAGGCACCAAAATGTTACAGGTTCTGGCCGAAAGAAATTTCCCGGTAGATGAATTGATTCCCGTTGCAAGTGAAAAAAGCATTGGTAAGGAAGTGGATTTTAAGGGAAAGAAATTTAAAGTAGTGGGTTGGGCAGATGCTATTGCAGCTAAACCAAACGTTGCCATCTTTTCTGCCGGCGGTGGTACTTCATTAGAGCTGGCACCTAAATTTGCAGAAGCCGGTATTACTGTAATTGATAACAGCAGCGCCTGGCGTATGGACCCCACAAAAAAATTAGTGGTGCCTGAAGTAAATGCGAATGTGCTGACTGCTGCGGATAAAATTATTGCCAACCCCAACTGCTCCACTATTCAAATGGTGGTGGTGTTAAAACCATTGCACGATAAATATAAAATCAAACGAGTGGTGGTTAGCACTTATCAGAGTGTGACCGGTACTGGTGTAAAAGCTGTTGACCAGCTGACGAACGAACGCAAGGGCGTTACCGATGGACCGATGGCGTATAAATATCCTATCGACCTGAATGCCATTCCGCATATTGATGTGTTTTTAGATAATGGCTATACCAAGGAAGAAATGAAAATGACCAATGAAACCAAAAAAATTATTGGTGATGATTCTATCAAAGTAACAGCAACAACAGTGCGTATTCCTGTAATGGGCGGCCACAGCGAAAGTGTAAATATTGAATTTGAAAATGATTTTGACCTGGCTGAAGTGCGTGACTTACTAAGCAAAGCACCGGGAGTAATTGTGCAGGATGATGTGGCCAACTTTGTTTACCCCATGCCTTTAACCGCCCATGAAAAAGATGAAACTTTTGTAGGCCGCATCCGCCGTGATGAAACACAGCCCAATACGTTAAACTGCTGGATTGTGAGTGATAACCTGCGTAAAGGCGCTGCCACAAATGCGGTGCAGATTGCAGAATATTTAAATGGTAAAGGTTTGTTGTAAAAGCCCCCTCCGCCCCCTGAAGGGGAACCCTGGAGTGCATATAAATTAAAAGCCACTGTTATGAACAGTGGCTTTTTTATTTAGATTCCTTATCCCCTTCAGGGGGTAGGGGGCTCTTAACTGATCGTCCAGGTTTCACTGCCACGCAGCAGTTTGTCCAAATCGCCATTGCCTTTTTTAGCAATGATGTCATCAATCTGCAGCTGCATGCTTTCTTCGTAGCAAGGCCTTTCGGTTTCATAGAATACACCAAAGGGTCTTGGCAAATGGCCCTGCAGCCTTGGGTCGTCGAACATGCGCACCAGTATCTGTGCCTTGTAAAAATCTTTATCATCATGTACCCACAGGTCATCGGCAGAAGCACCTTCATTCAGGTCAACAATCACGGGTTTAAAACCATCCAGTTTAATACCCTTGTTTTGTTGTGCACCAAAGATGAGTGGTTTCCCTTGCTCCAGGAACAATACTTCATCTGCCTTGGTGGCTTTTTCGGTAAATATTTCAAAGGCGCCATCATTAAAGATGTTGCAGTTCTGGTATATTTCCAGGAAAGAAGAACCTTTATGTTGTTGAGCCCTTACCAGCATTGCCTGCAGGTGTTTTGGGTCACGGTCCATACTGCGTGCAATAAATGTGGCATCAGCACCCATAGCCAATGCCAGCGGGTTAAACGGATGGTCAATACTTCCAAAAGGTGTTGACTTGGTTATTTTATTTTCTTCCGATGTGGGAGAGTATTGTCCTTTGGTTAAACCATAGATCTGGTTATTAAACAACAGTACATTGATGTCGAAATTCCTTCTTAATAAATGAATGGTATGGTTACCACCAATACTCAGGCTGTCGCCATCACCTGTTACCACCCATACGCTCAGTTCCGGACGTGCGGCTTTTAAACCACTGGCCACTGCGGTGGCACGCCCATGAATGCTGTGCATGCCGTAAGTATTCATATAATACGGGAAACGGCTGCTGCAGCCAATACCACTAACAATCACAATATTTTCACGGGGGATACCGATAGTTGGCATCACTTTTTGTACCTGTGCTAAAATGGAATAATCACCACAACCGGGGCACCAGCGTACCTCCTGGTCGGTTACAAAATCCTTTGATGTTAAGGGAGCGGCTGTTGTTACTGTATCAGACATATAGCTTGTTAAATTATTTGGGGCATAAAGTTACTTAAAATAAGGGTTCCATCATCAATGTAAACTATCTAAAATGTGAGGTTGCCGGCTGATTTTAGTCATTTGCCATTAATGCTTCCCAGTATTCCGCTGCTCTCCTGGTATGTGGTATTACAATGGTACCGCCTACAATATTGGCCACCGCAAACACCTCGTACATTTCTTCGGTGGTTACATTTAATTCATGTGCTTTACCCAGGTGGTACTTGATACAATCATCGCAGCGAAGCACCATGCTGGCCACCAGGCCCAGCAGTTCTTTTGTTTTAACATCCAGCGCCCCTTCTGCATACGTATTGG
This sequence comes from Ferruginibacter sp., assembly GCA_044225995.1. GTDB lineage: Bacteria > Bacteroidota > Bacteroidia > Chitinophagales > Chitinophagaceae > Ferruginibacter. Next base: position 16,182 of record JBGAHV010000026.1, read on the forward strand.
TATCTAAATTCCACAGGCGTTTTATCACCAGGTTGTCTTTGCTTAAAATGACGTCATTCATTTTAGTGCGGTAGTCGTTAAACTCTTTTACAATATCTGCCATAAATAGTTTTTTAGTTACGTAAAATTAACTGCATATACTGTACCCTGTTCAATATAAATAAACTGTTTTATATTGAGGTATGAACAAGTGGTTTAAAAAATACCAGCGGGAGCTTGCTTTACTTGCAGGTATTATTGCAGCTCTTTTTTTCTTTTTTATAAATCCTTTTGGCGTTGATGCAAAGGCTAAACTTGTTTTAAGTATTGCGGCATTAATGATTACCTGGTGGGTGCTGGATGCCATGCCACTGGCCGTTGTGGCATTGGTGCCCCTGGTTATTTTTCCGCTGCTGCATATTTCTTCATTAAAAGAAACGGCTAAATCTTATTCTGATTCTATTATTTACCTTTTTATGGGTGGCTTCTTTTTAGGTATGGCAATAGAAAAATGGCATTTGCACAAGCGCATTGCGTTAAGCATAATAAAACTTACCGGCACCAATGGAAACAGTATTGTGCTGGGGTTTATTCTTTCTACCGGTTTTTTAAGTATGTGGCTGAGTAATACCGCCACCACCATGATGATGTTTCCCATAGCGTCTTCTGTAATTCATGTAATAAGCCAGCATGCCGGTGATAAAGGAAGTTTGAAAAATTTTTCTCTCACACTTATGATGGCGATTGCTTATGCCAGCAATTTTGGAGGTATTGCCACTATTATTGGCACACCACCCAATGTGGCCTATATAAGCCATTTAAACGACCATTATAAACATGGTATTGATTTTATTAAATGGATGCTGCTGTGTATGCCGCTGGCTGTTTTGCTGCTGGTTAGCTTATATTTTGTAATGGTAAAATGGCTGTACCCCAATCATCTTACGCATAATGAAGACGGAAAAATTTTTATAGAAACACAGTTAAAAGAAATGGGCCGTTTATCAGTACAGGAAAAAAGAGTGCTGGCCGTTTTTTGCAGCACAGCATTTTTATGGATAACAAAAGATATTATTAATGCATCACAAAAACTATTTCAGTTAGACGATACAATAATTGCATTGATGGGAGCCCTTGCCTTGTTTATTGTGCCGAGCGGCCGCAGCAAAGAAGCCCCCGAAGAACGCTTGCTGGACTGGGATGATACGCAACGCATGGCATGGGGAATTTTATTATTATTTGGCGGTGGTATTGCACTGGCTAAAGCACTGGAAGATGCTAAACTGATGCAAAACCTGGGGCAATACATAGCCTCCTTTGCCACCGGCAATATTTTGGTATTGATTTTTGTGGTGGCACTTATTTCTGTTTTTTTAAGCGAAGTAATGAGCAATATTGCGCAGGTAATTGTAATGGCACCGGTAATAAGTGCCGTGGCAGATGCACTGCATATAAATCCATTATTGTTAGGCATACCCATGACGTTAGGTGCCAGTTGCGCCAGTATGCTGCCCATGGGCACACCACCCAATGCCATTGTATTCAGCAGCGGGCACATTAAACTAAAGCACATGCTTAAAACAGGTTTTGTAATGAATATTATTTGTGTGGTGCTGATAACATTGTTTTGCTGGTTACTGCTGCCGCTGATTGTGCCTAAGTTTTAATCAACCGTATTCATTCATTATTTGTAAATTACTGTAACAACTTTTTGTTTATGAAATACTCATTGCGCCAACCATTTACTATTCTCTTTTTCTTAGTTGTTTTTATAAATGCAACAGCACAATCTTTCGATCCTTCTTATTTCAGCAGCATGCGCTGGCGCTGTATTGGTCCGCACAGGGGCGGCAGAACTGTTGGTGCTGCTGGTGTGCCATCGCAGCCGAATGTATTTTATATGGGCGTAAACAATGGCGGTGTTTGGAAGACCACTGATTACGGCCGTACCTGGAAACCTGTTTTTGACGACCAGCCAACAGGAAGTATTGGTGATGTGGCGGTATCACCTTCTAACCCCAATGTAATTTATGTGGGCAGTGGCGAAGGCCTGCAGCGGCCAGACCTTTCCGTTGGCGATGGTATTTATAAATCTGCCGATGGAGGAAAGACATGGACCAATACCGGTTTAAAAGATGCACAGCAAATTGGCGGCCTCGCCATCAACCCCAAAAACGAAAATATTGTTTTTGCAGCGGCGATGGGGCATCCTTACGGACCCAATGAAGAACGTGGTGTTTACAGAACCACCGATGGTGGTAAAACATGGCAACGTGTATTGTATAAAGATGAAAATACGGGTGCTGTGCAGGTGGGCATCGACCCCAACAATCCAGATGTGGTATATGCAGATATGTGGGCAGGGAGACAAGGGCCCTGGGAGAACGGTGCATGGAATGGGAGTGAAAGCGGTTTGTATAAAAGTACTGATGGCGGCACTACGTGGAAAAAGCTCACCAATGGTTTACCAACAACTGCACAAGGCTTAGGGCGAATTGGTTTTTGTATTGCACCCAATAACAGCAATCGTTTGTATGCAACAGTAGATGCAGGTGCAGCAGGCGGCATTTACCGGAGTGATGATGCAGGAGAAAACTGGAGACGCATTCAAACTGATAACAGGTTATGGGGCAGAGGCAGTGATTTTGCAGAAGTGAAAGTGGACCCAACCAATGAAGATATTGTTTACACGGCTGGTGTGGTGGTTTGGAAATCGGTGGATGGCGGTGCTAACTGGAAAGGCTTTCGTGGTGCGCCGGGCGGAGATGATTACCACCGCATCTGGATCAACCCCAATAACAATAAAATTATTTTAATTGCCAGCGACCAGGGCGCTATTGTTACTGTTAACGGCGGCGAAACTTTTTCAAGCTGGTACAATCAACCTACAGCACAGTTTTATCATGTAAGCACCGACAATGCGTTTCCTTATAATGTTTATGGCGGGCAACAGGAGAGCGGCAGTGTGGGCATTGCCTCAAGAGGTAACGACGGGCAAATCACTTTCAGAGAATGGCACCCGGTTGGTGTGGAAGAATATGGTTATGTGGCGGCAGACCCTAACGATGCGAATATTATTTATGGGGGTAAATTATCAAAGTATGATAAACGCACCGGTCAAACGCAAAACATAGCACCCGAAGCAGTACGCAGCGGGCAATATCGTTTTTTACGTACAGCACCTGTACTCTTCAATCCCATTGATAAAAAAACGTTGTATTGCGCCGGTAATGTATTGTTCAAAACCACCAATGGCGGTAATAAGTGGGATATCATCAGCCCTGATTTGTCGAGAGAAAAATGGGATGTGCCCGCCAGTGTGGGTATCTACACCAGTGCCGATATGAAGACAATGCCAAGGCGTGGTGTTATTTATACCGTGGCGCCTTCGTATGTTGACGTTAATACCATTTGGTGCGGTACCGATGATGGCTTGATACATGTAACACACGATGGCGGTAAAACCTGGAATAATGTAACACCACCCGCAATTACCAGCTGGAGCAAAGTATCGCTGATGGATGCCAGCCATACCGATAAGAACACCGTATATGCTGCGGTGAACCGCATCCGCTGCGATGATATGAAACCACATATTTACAAAACCACCAACGGCGGCAAAACATGGAAAGAGATTGTACATGGTTTGCCCGAGGAGCCCATTAACGTGGTAAGAGAAGACCCCAAACGAAAAGGTTTATTATTTGCAGGAAGTGAAAGAGCCGTGTATGTTTCTTTTGATGATGGAGAAAACTGGCAATCGCTTCGTTTAAACATGCCGGCAACTTCAATAAGAGATTTAGTAATTAAAGATGATGACCTGGTGGTTGGCACCCATGGAAGAAGTTTTTGGATTTTAGATGATATCACTCCGCTGCGTTATTTAGATGAAAAGCTGAGTGCATCGCCGGTTATTTTATACAAACCTCAAACGGCTTATCGTGTAAGATGGAATACCAATACCGATACACCATTGCCGCAGGAAGAACCTGGTGGTGACAATCCACCCGATGGTGCCATCATCAATTATTATTTAAATGAACAAGCAACGAATGTAAAACTGGAAATTTTTGCAGGTGCCGATGTATTGCATCCGTGTAAACTCATTCGTACTTATAGCAACAAAGACACACTCTATAAAATTCCTGATGTAAATATTCCCTTGTACTGGATACGGCCACAGCAAATATTAAGTAGCGCTGAAGGCAGTCATCGCTTTTTGTGGGACATGCATTACACACCGCTGAATGTACCGGCGGCTTATCCCATTGCAGCTGTTTATAACAATACGGCACCTGCCGAAACCTCTCCCTGGGTTATGCCGGGAAAATACATTGCCAAGCTTACCGTGGATGGCGCAGAGCGTTTTCAAACCTTTGAAATTAAAATGGACCCAAGGGTAAAGACAGCAGTAAAAGATTTACAACTGCAGCATGATTATAGTGTAAAATGTTACAACTATATTTTAGCCTGTATGCAAAAGGGGAAAGCATTTGAAAAATATATGGGAGCTTTTACCGCTGTAATGAATGCCATGCAGGATGCAGATGTGCCGCCAACGCAGCAGGTGGTAGCGGCTTTTGTGAAAGCAGAGAAGGAGTATTTGGGGCAGCGATGAATTATTAAATTTCCGTTGTTGGTGAGCCACTAACAACGGAAATTTTAAAACTTATTACTTGTTCTTACACCCCTCCAAAAAATCTTTCACTCCCTGCACAATCTTTTCCGCCATTTGCTGCTGAAAATTTTCATCCAGTATTTTCATTTCATCTTCAGGGTTGCTGAGGAAAAGCGTTTCTACCAATGCGTTTGGATATTCAATCGGGCTGTTGAGCATGAAGTTAAAACTGCCGGTATTGCCATACTCTTTCAATCCCAGTTCCAGCATTCGTTTATAAATATCCAAACTTAAATTTCTAAAACCTATGTAACGGTAATAGGTACTGGTACCGCTTACCCGTATGGGATCGGCAGAAGAATTAAGGTGAATACTGATTAATAAGTCCGGTGTGCTGTCACGGTAAAATAATACCCGTTGCAGGTTGTCGACAAATTTTTCTGTAGTACGGGTCATGATCACTTTAGCGCCTTCTCTTTCCAAAGTTTTTTGCAGTTTTAGTGCAACAGCCAGTGTCAACATTTTTTCTGATGAACCTGTTGGCCCGCCGGCGCCGGTGTTACTGCCGCCATGCCCGGCATCTACTGCAATTACTAATTTGTTTAATGATAAATCCTGCGGTTGCCGTTTTACTTTTATCACCAGCGTATTGCCTTTGTAATAAATTTGATGGCCCCAGTGTTGTGCATGATTCAGTTCAATAGTTACACGGTAAATTTCATCTTCCACCTGTTCGTAAAAAACATTTTTTATTTCTTTTACATTTTCCAGCTGCGTTATCCAGTTGGTGTTATTGGTGGCGCCAAAAACATCTACTATAATTTTTGAAGGTTCAATCAGCTGCGTACTTTGATAAGGAAGCCTTGCATTTAAACTTACTGTTACATAATCATACAACGAATCACCATAAGCACGCAGGTTACCAGTAAGAGACTCTGGTGTGAAATTACCTGCCGGTAAAAACTGCACCGCATTGTCGTCAATATAAGCCGTGCGGTATTTGCTTAGCTGTACTTTGTATTTGCTGTCCACCTTTCCAATAATATGCAGCTGCACCAGCGAATCTAAATAACCGATTTTTGCACCACCTAACCGGTCTTCTCCCAAACCAAACAGTAAATGTGCCAGCCTTCCTTTGGTTACTGCAATACTTGGGTTAAGCGGCGAGAACATGGAAAATGTACTGCCTGTTTCTTTTGTAACAGTACCGCCTGTTTTATCTGTAATGGTAACCGGGAATTTTTTTAGCAAAAAACTGTCTGTTTCCTTCACGGTATATTCACCCTGGTAAATGCCCGGCATGGGGGAAGGAATTTCAAAAAGGCGGATATTGTTGTTTACCGTAACGCCACATCCTGTAAGTGCTTTTACCCTGAATTTTATTTTATCACCGGGCTGCAGCATCAAGCTGCCTTCGGGAAATGTTTCGATGGAAGCAATGTCTACTATTTTTACAGTATCTGGCGGCGCAGGCAATGTATAAGTATAAGAAAGTTGCTTTGTAACAGATTTGCCCGGCTCAGCAAAGGCAATAATATTAAAAGAAGTATCTCCCGGTTTTAAATTTAACTCGTATGCAAAGGCGCCGGTAGGATATACTTTTACCGGCTGGCTGTTGATGGTAAGGTTACAGGTTTTGCAAACACTGCCTACCACAAACTGACGGGAGCTTTTAACGGCATTATTTTCTTTTAACGGCTCCACCAGTTTAATAAATGGTTTATCGCCCTGCCCAAATACACAAATGCTTTGTAATAAAAGTAATGCTGAAATAATCTTCTTCATACTTAAAGGTAAAAAACAAAAGCCATCCGCCGCGGCGGATGGCTTTGTATATAGTACATCAGCATTGCTTACCAGCAATATTTTCCTTCGCCAATCATTTTATCTGCAATTCTTCTTCTTGCATCTTTGCTGTTGAAGGGCTCTGTTTTTGTAAAGCGTTTTAAGCCCAGCAGCATCATGCGCTGTTCATCGCCACCGGCAAAAGCATTAATGGCTTCTTTACCTGCTTTGTTTACTTTATCAACAGCATCGTTTAAATAACAATGCATCATATCGGCCTGTAACTGTACTGCAGCTTCTCCTTGTTTATCGGCCATTTTAATTACACGCAGTAAAACACTTTCAGCCACAAAAGTTTCCATAGCCATGTCAGCAATGTTCATAATAATTTCCTGCTCATCACTCAGCTTCATCATTAATTTTTGCACTGCTGCACCGGCCACCATTAAAATGGCTTTCTTCATATTTATGATGGCTTTGCGTTCTTTTGCAAAAGCGCTGTCATCTTCACTGCCAAAATCAGGAATGCTCATCAGCTCTTTACTAACTGCCATGGCTGGTCCCATTAAATCTAATTTTCCCTTCATGGCCCTTTTCAAAATCATATCAACTGAAAGCAGGCGGTTAATTTCGTTAGTCCCTTCGTAAATGCGGTTAATGCGGCTATCACGGTATGCACGGCTGGCAGGATATTCATCGCTGAACCCATTACCACCATGAATCTGCACGGTTTCATCCACCACGTAATCCAGCACTTCACTGCCATGTACTTTTAATGCGGCACATTCCACAGCATATTCTTCAGCAGCGCCCAGCAATGCTTCGTTAAAAGGTTTGCCGGCAGCGGCCAGTTCCACTTCTTTATCATCAATCCATTTACTGGTTCGGTACAAGGCGCTTTCGCCTGCAAATATGCGGATGGCCATTTCTGCAAGTTTATATTTAATGGCACCAAAATTTGCAATAGGAGTTTGAAACTGCTCTCTTGTTTTTGCATATTCCACTGCACCGCTCAGCGCCAGCTTACTGCCACCTAATGCAGCAGCGCATAATTTTAACCGGCCAATGTTTAAGATGTTGAAAGCGATGATATGGCCCTTGCCAATTTCACCCAGTACATTTTCCACCGGCACTTTGCAATCCTGGAAATATAATTGAACAGTAGAAGAACCTTTAATACCCATTTTGTGTTCTTCGGGTCCCTGTGTAAAACCCTCCATGCCACGCTCTACAATAAAGCCGGTGAATTTATCGCCATCAATTTTTGCAAACACGGTATATACATCTGCAAAACCGCCATTGGTGATCCAGCATTTTTGCCCGTTTAGAATATAATATTTACCATCGTCGCTCAGCTTTGCCGTGGTTTTAGCACCCAACGCATCGCTGCCGCTGTTCGGTTCTGTTAAACCATAAGCGCCCTTCCATTCGCCGGTGGCTAATTTGGGAATGTATTTTTGCTTTTGAGCATCGGTGCCGAAATATAAAATAGGCAATGTGCCAATACCTGTATGCGCTGCTATGGCAACACTGAAAGAGTAACCGCCGCCCAGCCCTTCATTTACCAGCGTGGCTGTTACAAAATCTTTTCCTAAGCCGCCGAGGTTTTCCGGAATGGAAGCACCGAGCAATCCCTGCTCACCGGCTTTAACCATTAATGAAGGCATAAGGCCCGGTTCCATTTTATCAATGCGGTCCACGATGGGCAGTACTTCTGCATCTAAAAATTGCAGGCACATGTCTTTTACCATTTGCTGCTCTTCGTTAAAATCTTCGGGAGTAAATGTTTCAAAAGCACTGCTTTCTTTAATTAACCATTCGCCGCCTTTAAGGGGAGTGGTGGATGTTGTTGTATTCATAGCAAAACGTTTTATTTTATAGTATAAGCTTATTTCAAATTATCATACACCGTCTGCAGCACTTCTTTTGCAATTTCAATCTGTCCATTGGTTACGCCTTCCAATGCTTCATTCAACGTGGTGTTGGCAAGGCTCATGCATTTTTCTTCCAGGTCTTTTCCTTCTTCGGTCAGCACCACCAGGTTCATACGCCTGTCCTGTTTGGATGCATTGCGTTGTACCAGGCCGAGTTTTTCCAGGTTGTCCACCAAACGTGTAATGCTGGGTTTATCCCTGAAAGTGGCATTACATAGATCCTGCTGGTTCATACCATCATTCTTCCACAAATGATACAGCACACTCCACTGCTCCACTGTAATGTCAATACCTGACTGTTTAAAATTTTTTTGCAGCCTGCGGGCAATAGCCGTGCTGGCTTTGCCGGTCATAAAGCTGTAGAGTTCTCCCTTCTTAAATTGGTTGTTTGGCATATAGTTGTTTATGCAACTAAACAAAAATAGAAAATAATTTCAAATGCAGAAATTTATTTTTTAAAAACCCGGGTTAAATTTTTTTTAAGGAGAAAAAGGAATTACGATGTAAACCCAGGGGTGGACTGGCTGTATGCACAACAAAATGAACAAACTGCCAGCCCGGTTAATACGCTGGGTAGGTTAAGGCTTAACGGGCATAAACACCATTGGGTGATACTACGGAAGCAGGTCCGCCACTGATTCCTGCGGGAGGAATGATAATATCAATTTTTTGCCCGTTTACCTTCAGAGAAGCCTTGTGTGCATGTATTTCCACACCCTGCTGGTAAAAGGGTGGCATAGCGGATGGTTCTCTGTTTATTAAGTACGGCGCACTAAAATCACTCATCTCCACTTCAAACGTGTAACCGCCTGTTACACATTTTGCATAAGCACCGGTGGCACTTATTTGTATATCGATTATTGCATCCAGTACCGGTGCAGTTTCAAAAGGAGTACCTGAAAAAATATGCGGACCAAAATATGCCCCCACTTTAGCATCGGCACCTACAAAACCAAACACAAGCGGTGCTGCATTGGTATCGGGCTGCCAGAAAATCATACCACTGGGTGCATTGCCCGCAGGCGTATTTACCATACGGCCCAGGTGTACAATTACATTGGGCATTTGTAAGCCGGCAGAGGTTACGGCTGTCAGATCCACACCGCCTTCCCAGCTCATCCATTTAGTTACATTGTTCATAAAAATCGGGTTTTATTGTGTGCGATGAAAATAATACCTGCTTTTAAGAATAGTAATACCCTGCAAACGGTATTTTATAAAATTGCGTTTGCCCGGTTTATTTATTGATTGAAAAATTTATCTTTCCAAACAATAAAAAATGAACAGGGCCCGGTTGATATTTATTGCTTTATTTTTTGCTGCAGAAGCTGCAGCCCAAAGTGATGCGGTTACTAGTCTTGTTAACCAGCTTGAATTAAATAATAATCATCAACAGGTAATTATTGAAATTAAAAAACTGCTTGCACAGGAAAGCAGCTATTCTGCAGCAGATCTGCTTGCATTTAAAATTGTTTTAGTTCATAAGTATATTGAATTGCAAAAATGGGACAGTTGCCTTGCATTTTGCCAACAACAAATTACAGCAGCACATACCAGCGGCAACACACTGGCAGAAGCCAGTTTTTACAAACTGACAGGGAATATGTATTATGCTTTACCTGATAAAGGGAAAGCGCAGGATTACTGGCGTAAATCAATTGCTATTTCGGAAGCCAACCACCACACAGTGCTGCTGGAGCAGTGCTATCATAATATGGCAGCCGTGGCCATTGATTCAAGTGTGCGGTGGGATGAATCGGAACAGTACCTGCTTCGTTCCTTACAATTAGGAAAGGAAAATAAAATGGAGGGAAGCACTTTATATAACCAGCATAACCGTTTGCTGGCAACATTGTATGAGCGGATTGACCGGTTAGATAAAGCTGAAGCCCTGTATCTTGAAGTAATCGCAAAAAGCAGGGAATTGAAAGATACACTTCGGCTGGCCGAATCGCTGATGTTTTATTCGGATGTTCTTACCAAGCAAAAAAAATATGATAAGGCAATTGCTGTTAGCTCAGAAGCGGTTGAAATTGCCCAAAAGGTAAAAATACTCGACCTGCTTCCCACTGCCTACACCTTTCATGCAAAAAATTTATACCTGGCGGGCAGGTACAAAGAAGCATATGAATTTAAAGCTGCCGAGGTTTCAGCAAATGCACGTCGTTTTAACAACGACCTTAATATAAAAATTACCGAAGCTGAAGCTAAATTTAAAAATGCCGAAACTGAACATGAAAAAAAACTGGCCATAGTAAAGGCCAATAAAGAAAAGCAGCTTTACCTGCTTGCCGTAATAGGGTTGTTTGGTATCGGCGGGTTGTTGTTTTATAATTTTTATCAAAAAAAGACGGCCCGTCAAAAAATGCAGCTGCAGGCACTGATGCAGGATGAAAAGGAAAGGCTTAGCCGGGACCTGCATGATAACCTTGGCTCTCAAATGGCATTGCTGAGCAACAATATTGAAACGCTTGATATTAATTTTAGAAAGCAACAAAATATTGATGCCCATATTGAAAAAGTAAAAAACTCATCAAAGCAGCTGCTGCAAACGCTGAGAGAAACCATTTGGATACTGAATAAAGAGCAGGTATCTGCACAGGAATTTTTTGATAAGCTGGTGGATTATTCCCAGCGCTACCTGCAATCGTACAGCAGCATGAACCTGCTGGTTAAAGAAGCATTTACAGGAAACAAAATGCTCAGCTCCAATGAAGCGCTTCAGTTGTTTCGAATTTGCCAGGAAGCGGTAACCAATGCCTGCAAATATTCCGGAAGCCCAACGTTGTTGTTAAAAGGATCGGCTGCAAATGATTTGTTTACGGTAATGATACATGATGAAGGAAAAGGTTTTGATACCGGGCCTGCTGATACCGAAGGGCATTATGGGTTAAAAAATATGCACCAGCGTGCCGCATCAATACATGCTGTTTTAAAATTTGAATCTTTACAAGGCAGCGGCACTACAGTAACCATTGCTTTATAGCCAAATACCTCACAAAGGGTATTGGCACTTTTATAACCCACATTTATTTTCGTATTATGTTAATAGGTATTGTTGATGATAAGCCATACTTGCGTAATTCCCTGAAGGAAAAACTGGCTTCCATAGAAAACGACATTACGGTTGTTTTAGAAGCCAGCGATGGAGCTGAATTTATCCGGCTGATGAAAACTGCCGTACCCAAACCTGATGTGGTGCTGATGGACATTGAAATGAATGCATTGAATGGTATTGAAACCATACAACGGGCAGCACCATTATATCCTTCTGTAAAATTTATTATGCTCACTGTGTTTGATGATGATGAACGCATTTTTAATGCCATTAAAGCAGGAGCGCACGGCTATTTATTAAAGGAAGATACTGCCCAAAATATTATAGATGCAGTTTACCAGGTGCATGAAGACGCCGGCGCACCCATGAGCCCCGGCATTGCACGAAAGGCATGGAAATGGCTCACTTCTTTAACTGCCACACCTGCAGCAGAAAAAAAAGACACGAGGAATGAACCGGAGCCACTGAGCGAAAGGGAAAAAGAAATTTTAAAATGCAGCATGGAAGGGAAAGAGTATGCACAAATTGCAGAGCAGCTTTTTTTAAGCAAGCATACTGTACGGCAGCACATGAAAAATATTTATGCCAAGCTGCATGTAAGCAGCAAGGTGGAAGCGCTGCAAATAAGTTTAAAAAACAAATGGATTTGATTAACGGCTATTAAATGCCTCACAGAGGGTATTGCATGCTGAAACAGGATGAATGAGTTTTACAAAAACTTTCAGTATGAAAAAAACCTGTAACGCCATTATTTTTATTTTAATAACCAGCGCCCTGCATGCACAAGTATCTGAAGCCACGTACCGCTTATTAGGTGCTGCCAATCTTCCAAAATACCGATACGAAAATCTTGCAGGTACATCAGCAAGAGATGTATATCCGGGTTTTTCCACTGCTTTATTACTTTCAGGTTATGGTAAAGACCATTATAATAATTTGAATAACCAGCCAAACTTTGGGTACCACCTTGGTATTGAGTATTCGCAAAAAGGCGCTGTTAATAATGTGGGCGGCACAGGATTTACAAAAGCAAAAAACCGTATTAATTATTTGCAGGGTGATTTAATGGGAAGCATTGGCTTTGGTAAGAACCGTAAAAAAGGTTCGTTTGCAGATATACTTGCCGGAGGGTATTTTGCCTACGCACTAAACGGCAAACAGGATATCACCGCCACCAACGGCAGCACCACATCTAAAAGTTTAAGCTTTGGTACAAACGTAAGCAACAATGATTTTATAAAATTTGACCTGGGCTTAAAAGCAGGTTTGTTGTTTACCATTTCTTCCCGTTTAAGTATTGCTGCATTTTACGAACATGGCATCAGTGATATTGCACCACAGGATGACATTAAAGTAAATAACCGGAATATTCAAATTGCTGCTGGTATCAACTTCGGCTATAAAAAATAGGTGTATGAAAAAGCTGCTGCTGGTAATATTGTTTGCTGTTTGCACAAGAATTGTAATGGCACAACTAAGCACAACCGCGTTTGCAAAACAATGTGAAATGACAGGACTGGAATTTTATCCTGCAAAAATCCAGAACAATTTTAAGCCGCTGCCATTGGACAGCACTGCGGCAAAACAATTTGACTATGCTGTAATATCTAACGATGGTAAAATAGAATACCGTTACAGGCTGGTGCCCTCGGCTAATGACAGTGCCAATGCTGCTTTTATAACACAGTACCTTTTTTACGAAGCGGCAAAAATAAAAGCCGGTTATCCTGCAATTACCATAAAGCCTTATGCCGGAAAAGCGGTTAGAGATGCATATAATGGGGATGGAGGTTATTCTGCTGCATTTAAACCCGGAGAAATAATGTCGTCGGATTTTGCATCCTGCTCCTGCTTTTCTTTTTATAAGGAAGGAAAAGGAATGTTTATTATTTACATGCTTACCAACGATCCTAAAATACTGCTGGAAGAAAAATATGCAGCCGGGCTGGTGGGTGTATTAACGTTTAGGTAAAACCACATGGTTGTTTATTTCAATGCTTCAAATAATATCTCCACCGGGTGTTTAGCCTTTGCACCTGTGCCGTCTTTTATCTGGTGCCTGCAGCTGGTACCCGGCGCTGCAATGATAGTGCCTGCGGCCGCATTCCGCACAGCGGGGAACAATACCAGCTCACCAATTTGCATACTGATATCATAATGTTCTTTCTCATATCCAAAACTGCCCGCCATACCACAGCACCCGCTGGGGATGGTTTCCACTGAATAATTTTCCGGGATAGAAAGCATGCTTACCGTTGCCCCGGTGCCGCTCAATGATTTTTGCTGGCAGTGCCCGTGCAGTTTTATTTTTTTAGGTGCTGTTGTGAATAATGATTTATCAATATTGCCTGCGGCGAATTCTTTGGCAATAAATTCTTCCACCGTGTAAACATGCTTAGCCAGTTCTTTTGCTTTAGCTAAGTTTTCATCTGTTGCCAAATCAATGTACTCATCCCTGAACGTAAGTATAGCAGAGGGTTCCACACCAATCAAAGGATTGTTTTCATTTACCACAGGATACAGCAGCTCAATATTTCTATTAATGATCTCTTTTGCTTTACGTACCAGGCCTTTGCTTAACCATGTACGGCTGCTTTCTAAATGTTGCGGAATAGTTACAGCGTAACCCAATTTTTCTAACAGCTCAACAGTTTTAATGCCTGTCTCTGTATCATTGTAATTTGTAAACTCGTCACAGAAAAGGTTTATAGTTTGCAGTTTGTTGTTTGTGGTTGGCCGGTTACTGTTTGTAAACCATTTTTGTAATGTTGTTTTATACATGGTGGGCATGCTGCGTTTGCCAGCAAAACCAGACAAGCTTTTTATAGCGCCGCCAATAAATGAATTGGTTACTACAAAATTGTACAATGAGGGAACCAATGCGCCCAGTTTAGCGGATGCTGTAAAATTGGCAATCAATTTACTTCTGAAAGGCACACCATTGGCATCATAATAATGCTGCAAAAATTCTGCTTTCAGTTTGGCCACATCCACATTGCTGGGGCATTCGCTTTTACAGCCCTTGCAGCTTAAACACAAATCCATCACTTCATAAATTTCTTTATGGTCAAAGCGGTTTAGTTTATCGCTGTTGGTTAAAAATTCCCGCAGGATATTGGCCCTGGCCCTTGTGGTGTCTTTTTCATTTTTAGTGGCCATGTAGCTGGGACACATGGTGCCGCCGCTTAAAGCTGTCTTGCGGCAATCGCCGCTGCCATTGCATTGCTCCGCATGCTGCAATACATTTTGATTATTGAAGCGGAAATGTGTTTTAAACTCCGGCGTTTGCTGCCCCGGAACGTACCGCAGCATGGTATTCATGCTGGGTGTATCAACAATTTTATTAGGGTTGAAAATATTCTCCGGGTCCCATACTTTTTTTATTTCCTTCAGCAGCGCATAGTTTTTATCACCCACCATTTGTTTAATAAACTCGCCACGCAAACGTCCGTCGCCATGTTCACCGCTTAAACTGCCATTGTATTTTTTTACCAGTGCAGCAATCTCTTCAGCAATCGTTCTGAATAACTGGTTGCCTTCAACTGTTTTTAAATTAATGATAGGGCGTAAATGAATTTCGCCACTGCCTGCATGTGCGTAGTGTACGCTGTATAAGTTATGCTTCTTGAGTATTTCATTGAAATCACGGATGTATGCAGGCAAATCATCCACATCCACGGCCGTATCTTCAATTACGGGCACCGCTTTTTCATCGCCGGGTAAGTTGCTTAACAGGCCAAGCCCTGCTTTACGCAGTGTCCATATTTTTTTACTGTCGGCACCAAACAATAAAGGAAAGTGATAACCCAGCCCTGCAGCCCTCATATCATCTTCCACCCGTTTTGCCATGGCTGTTATTTCTTCTCTTGTGTCACGGCAAAACTCAATTACCAGAATAGCACCCGGGTCGCCCTGTACAAAAAAGCGGTTCTTGCTTTGTTCAATATTATCTTTTGTGCATTCTAAAATATAATGATCAATCAATTCACTGGCGCTGGGCTTGTATTTCATTGCAATAATGTTGGCCCGCAGGCTTTCATCAATGCTGTTAAAGTGAACACATAGTAAACCTGTTTCTTTTGGCGGCTGCGGCACTACATTCAGTTTTATCTCTGTAATAAAAGCCAGCGTGCCTTCGCTGCCGGCAATCAGTTTACAAAAATTAAAATCTTCGCCACCCGCATTAAAAGGTGCTGATTCAATTAATAAATCCACAGCATAACCGGTATTTCTTCTCTCCACCGACTTTTTGGGAAACTGTTTGCGAATTTCTTCCTGTGTATTGTAATCGCTTAATAAACCTCTTGTTCTTTTATAAATGGCAGCTTCCAGTGTATTGCCTTCGCATTTAGTATGAAAATCATCAAGCGATACTTTTTTAAATTCCGCTTCTGTGCCATCACTTAAAATGGCTTTTACTTCCAGCGTATGTTCACGGGTGCTCCGGTATACAACAGAATTACTGCCGCAACTGTTATTGCCCACCATGCCGCCAATCATGGCACGGTTGGCGGTGGAAGTTTCTGGCCCAAAAAATAAACCGTGTGGTTTTAAAAACAGATTGAGCTCATCCCGTATTACACCCGGTTGCACACGTACCCAGCCTTCTGCTGCATTTAGTTCCAGTATTTGTGTAAAATGTTTACTTACATCCACCACAATACCGTTGCCCACTACCTGCCCGGCTAATGATGTACCGGCTGTACGTGGAATAAGCGATGTTTTATTTTCACGGGCAAAAGCCACCAGGGTTTTAATATCATCTTTTGTTTTAGGAATGGCAACAGCTAACGGCAACTCCCGGTATGCGCTGGCATCGGTGGCGTACAGGGTACGCATGGTGTTATCAAAAAATAAATCGCCACTTAGCTGGTTTTTCAGTTGCTGTAATGCCTTGTTCATGCCTTAATCGAATAAAGGCTGTAAAGATACTTTACAATTAATAAACTGCCGGGCTGTACTGTCGGTAAAATACCCTACGGCGGGTATCGGTGTAAACAATTTATTAGCCCATATTTACAGGGTAAAATTATAATCATGTATACACCTTTTAAATTAGTTATTACCTGTTGCTGTGTTTTTTTTGCTTCGCTTGCATGGGCACAGCCTGCAAAACCAAAAACAGCCAAGCCCGTTGCAAAGGCTGCAGTAAAGCCTGCTGCTAAACCAACGGTTGTTAAAAAGCCCGACTTCAAAAAAATGAAAGAAGAGATAAACCAGCATTTTTATGACGGCGAATACAGCAAATTAATTCCTAAGGCAGTTGTTTACTTAAAACAAAACCCAAACGATACAATTATAGTAGTACGAAAAGCCATCAGCCATATTGCACTTAAGCAAAACGAAGAGGGCTTTGGACAAGTGGAAGCTTTTTTTAAACCAGTTGATTCTGCATCAAAATTCCTTTCGGTTATTGCTTTAAATTTTCCAAATGATGCCAGTGGTGAGCATGGGCTTGCCTGTGCTGATGAAGCCATACGTTTTGCTCCTGCTAATCCCTGGGGTTATTTTGCACAAGGTGCCATTGAACAGGATTTAGGCAATGATGAAAAAGCCCTGGCAGCGGCTGAGAAAATGTATGGACTTTTAAAGCTGGAGGATGATTATGTATACCTGGGCGCATTATATCCTGAAGTACTTTCCGGCAACAAACAATATGATAAAGCCATACAGGTGCTGGATGAGCTGAATAAAAAATATCCAAAACAGGAGCAAATACTGCAAACATATACCAGGGTATATTACCAATCCCAACAGTATGAAAAAGCCATAAAGTGGCTGGACGAGATAATTAAATTGCTGCCGGAAGAAACAAAATATGTACACCGCAAAATTTTAGTAAAGAGCGAAATGGGTAAAACTGCTGAAGCCTGTACAGAGGCAGAAGCACTTATTGCCAAGGATGATACCTATGATTTTTTACGCTACAGGTGCAAGTGCCCCGACTATTTTGCCAGGCCATCCATTGCCGGTTTTAAAACTGCCACCTGGAAAGTGGAATATGCAGGAAGCAGTTATGATTTTATAATATCTAATCCAACTGGCAGCACCGCCAGCGATTTTGAATTTGACTGGAGTATGACCAGCAGTGAAGGCAACAACGGGCACATAAAAATTACCAAAGACGCTATGGCAACCGCAGCTTTACAAAACAACCGCTTTGGCCCTTCTTTAAAAAATGCCGTATTTACTGATAAAACCACTGTATGGGTTAGCCAGGCAGTAATTAATGATTTGATAAATAAGCGTAAGGCAAAAATGGATACAGGCGAGGGAGAAGAAGAATTTACAGTGGTGGAAAGCACTGCAGATAACTGGGACAAAAATGATTTTGACAGCAAAGTGAAAATTAAAGGCGAAGAAAAATACCTGAATACCCTTCATGTTAAAAACAGTGATGGCAGCCACCAATTATGGATACTGAATGACCCGGCCAATCCGCTGATTGTAAAAATGGAATTAGGCTGGAGTATTGTACTGGACAGTATTGAGTAATTTTTAGTGGAAATGACTGCATTTTATAAAATGCATATAAGCTATCTTCGCAAAAATTTTTTAAGATGAGCCTTAGATATAAAAGGATTTTATTAAAGCTTTCCGGCGAAGCATTGATGGGAAAAAGCAATGACGGGTATGAGCCGCTTGACATTAATATTATTGCGCAGTATGCAAAAGATGTAAAAGAAGTGGTGGAAGCAGGAGCAGAAGTGGCTATAGTAATTGGGGGCGGAAATATCTATCGTGGTATGAACGAAGCCGATACCGGAATTGAGAGGGCTCATGGGGATTATATGGGTATGCTGGCCACTGTAATAAATGGCATGGCATTACAGGCCGGCCTGGAAAAGGCAGGCGTGTTCACCCGCTTGCAAAGCGCTATAAAAATGGAACAGATTGCTGAGCCATATATCCGCCGCAGGGCTATGCGTCATTTGGAAAAACGCCGTGTAGTGATTTTTGGTGCCGGTACCGGTAACCCTTATTTTACTACTGATACTGCAGGATCTTTAAGGGCCATAGAAATTAAAGCAGATGTTATTTTAAAGGGCACGAGAGTGGATGGTATTTACACTGCTGATCCGGAAAAAGACAAAACCGCCACTAAATACGAAACCATAACTTACAATGAGTGCATACAAAAGAATTTAAAGGTGATGGATATGACTGCCTTTACACTTTGTATGGAAAACAAGTTGCCCATTATTGTTTTTGATATGAACAAACAAGGTAACCTTTTAAAGGTTGTAAAAGGAGAGCAAGTGGGAACATTAGTCAGTTAAACAGATTTGTTATAAATAAAAAACACCCTGCCATTTGGTGGGGTGTTTTTTATTTTAAAGTTTTCAAGGTGTTATAATGTGGCCAGCCAGGTTTTAATATCTGCGAGTGAAGTTTTTACAGGGGTAAGGGAAAGTGCCTGAACGCCATTAGTATTGGTATTTACTCCAGTGGTAATACTTTCTTTAGACATAAAATAATCGTTGCCCTGTTTTGAAATAACCACTACATAAGCTGCTTTTCCGTTGGGCACTTTACCACTGGTAAACCTTCTTTCAGTCAAATCAGCATTCAAGCGCAGCACCGAACGGAAATCTTTAAACACTAAAAATGCAGTGGTGTTTGCATTGGTATAGTTTGATGGCAGTTTTACGCTTACTACAGACCGGGTAATACCTGTGGTATCATAAAAATAATCGAGGTTAATCCAGTGCAGGCGTTTGGTAGTTATTTCATATACCTGCTGGGCAAAACCAATGGTATTAGCTGTATCAGTATTGGGTATCCAATTAAACAGCCCATTGGATAATTCTTCTCCAAAAAATAATTTCATTGAAGTATTAACCGGCAGGTCGGAGTAACGAATAGTGATTTTTGCACCAGGAGCAAGGTTAACTTCCTGGCCATTTTTTGTAAGGCGGATAAAAATTTCTCCTGCACTAACCAGCATGTTGCCATTAGAAGAAGTGGGCTTGTTCATCAGCACCATGTCGCCCTTCTTTTTTATTATAAATAACTCTACCTGTATGCGTCCTGTTATAGCAGCGCCTGCAGTGCTTACACAGCATAATGGAGGAAAACCACATTGAATGCCCGTAGAAGAGGTTAAGTAGGTAAAATTGGCGGCACTAATTTCAACGCTGTCTTTTACAGGTTCCACCAGCAGGTTGCTTTGTAATGATGCAACAGGCATTGTACTGGTAACTGTTGCATACCAGGTGGTATCGGGGCCGGTAGTTTGTCCGGGGTCTGGAACAAACACATCAATATTTTTTTGGCAGGAAGAAAAAAATACCGCTGCTGCAAAAAGAAATAAGATGGTTATTTTTTTGTTCATACTGTTCTGCTTTGTTATAAAGATGCTGTGAGTTGCTCTTGTGCTGCCTGTTTATTTTAAATCCAGCCGCACACCCAACCGCAACCCGGCGGTATTATACTTTTGTTTAAATGTGATGTTTTCTTTACTGGCAGGCGTAAGGTTATAACGGAAATATGGCTCTGCCATTAAATGAAGTTTCTCGTTAAGTTTATAATAAACGGAAACGCCCCCAATAAATCCGACACCAATATTTGTTTTAAACTGGTAAGGCGAATTTGATTTTCCGGTGGTAATATCCACAGGCTGCAGGGTTGCATCAAGCACTTCCCCTTTTTGCCAGCTGTAAGCGTTTATAATTACCCCGGCATTCACGTTTGCATGCAGGTTGCCGTTGCCCAGCTCGTAGCCCAATACAACAGGCACATCAATAGTGCGGAATTTGTTGTAGGTGGTTTTATAGCGGCTTCCTGTAGTCATGTAACTTCCGATAGTATCACCAGCTGCATTAATAATGTAAACCACCTGTACAATATTTCCTTCACTATAGGTAAATTTCTCGTTTATCTGGCTGTAGTTAATTCCGGCACGTACGCTTACACCATTGCTAAACACTTTTGTGTATCTGAAACCTGCGCTGAACGCAGAAGAGAATTTAGTGCTCTCTTTTCTTTTTTGCAGGTAAACAGAGTTGCCGGTATCACTCAGGCTGCGGAAAGCATAATCAGGCCCGCCATACACCTCAATATATGTTTTGTTGCCCGCAGCATTTTTTTCAATGGTTGGGCATCCGGGCTCTTTTACATTACCTAAATTGCGGTTACGCAAACTTGCCACAGCTTTTGCAGCAGTGTTTTTCTGTGCAGTATAAAATATAAACGGTAATGAGTATTCTGGCAATGGGTTGATGGTTTCTTCTTCATCTTCAAAAGCAGCCTCACCATTTTTTACAGTTATCTTCTGCCTGCCATTATTGGTATAGCTTTTTGTTACACTACCCAACGTGTTTTTGGTTTTATCGTTATTATCAGGTGCTGCGGCAAAGGTGTTTGTGTAAGTATCAATACTGCTTGTTGTGCTGTTATTGCCGGTACCTGGCGGATTAGCTGCATTGGTTTTTGTATCATTACCCGTATTGCCTGAAACAGGTTTACTTTCCGTGCTTATTTCACCCGCTGTTAATGATGTGCTGTTGCTTTTAGGTTTTTCGGCAGCATTATTTATAGTTGCTGCTATGCCTGGTTTATTTCCGGTTGAATTCGTTTTTAAAAAATAATAAGCGCCACCACCAGCAAACACTATTAATAAACCCGCCACTAATAAACGGTTCCGGCTGTTAAATATTTGCCACCAAAAACCGGCAGGGCGTTTCTTCTCCCGTTCCTTAACTATGTTTTCCCAAATGCGGGGGTGCACCTGGGGAGAATAGTCCTGCAACTGTTCTTTTATATGTTTGTCAAAATGCTGGTTATAATTCATACCGCAATTTTTTGCAGTTCGGTAATTTGTTTCTGTAACATGGTACGGGCTTTTACCAACTGGCTGCGGCTGGTGCCGGGTTGTATGCCCAGCATTTCCGCTATTTCCTCATGCTGAAACCCTTCAATAACATACAGGTTAAATATCAGCTTGTACCCCTCTGGTAAATTATTTATCAAATCCAGTATTTCTTTTTGAGTTAAGTGGCTGTATGCTGTTGGCTCCATACCACTTTCATCTTTGTCCTTTACTTCATAGCCAACCACCTCTTTCTCATATCGCCGCAGGGTGTATTTTTTTAATGCTGTATTTACAATGATGCGTCTTATCCACCCCTCAAAACTGCCTTCAAACTTAAACTGGTGTATCTTATCAAATACCTTTATAAAAGCGTCCTGTAAAATATCTTCTGCATCTGCAGCCGTTCGGGCATAGCGGTGACAAACGCCCAGCATACGACCAGCGTACCGGTTAAACACCTCCTTTTGGCAGGTGGCATCCTCCCTTATACATCCCCGTATGAGTTCTTCGTCCGTCAAAACTATGTTGGTTTAAACAGGGCATTTTTTACAAGATACCCTGATAATCATTTACGCTGCCCACAGGTAAATATTGTTTATAAGGTACAAAAAACGGCTGGTTTTGGGTAAATTTGGATGAATTATGCTTAATCCGCAGCAAATACAGCAATTATTAAATGAAAATGAAACCCTCCAGGCCCAGGTTAAGGAGCTGGAAGAGATACTGGCATTACGGGAAGAAGAGCTTGAGCTATTACGGGAGAAAGCCGCTGAAACCACTGCTCTTCGCAGCCAGCTGGATTTAAGACTGGAGGAATTGGTTAGTATGCAAAACCTGCTGGGCAAGCAGCAACGGAAAACTGAAGGGGCCCAGCAGCGGGAAGCTGACTTGCAGGAAGAACTTACAGACAGCATCCGTTTATTACAACAGCAAACGGATATTAAAAAGCAATATGTTTATGCCAATACGCAGCTGGAAGATTTGCAGGAAGAGCTGGCTGCTTTAAAAAAGAAAAATACCATGCTGCAGCAAATAGCTGTGCAGGTGGGAGAGCTGGAAAGCAAACTGGAAAACCTGGAGTTTGAAAGAGATGTATTGCTGGAAAAACTTTCAGCCCTGGAAAATGTACAGGAATAAAAATCAATTACTTGTTTATAATTAATGTTGCAATACTGCTATTCATTTTATATTTTAACCTCCTAAAACTTAACTTATGAATTTAATTGAACGAGTAAAAAACATTTTAATTAGCCCTAAAACAGAATGGGAAAAAATTAATGGAGAAGAACAGTCTTTGGCTTCTCTTGCGACAGGTTATGTTCTGCCACTAGCAATTGCAGGCGCTGTTTGCGCTTTTATTGGGTTTGGTCTTATTGGATTTGATACTGGCTTTTTAGGTATAAGGGTAAAAGGAACAGAATGGGGTTTATATGAAGCTATTTCAAGACTTGCTGCTTCTTTAATTGGTTTTATTGTGTCTGCTTATGTAGTTGATGCATTGGCTCCCACTTTTAAATCAGAAAAAAACATTAATAAGTCTGCACAGTTAATGGCTTATTCAGCCACAGCATCTTTAGTTGGAAGTGTTTTCCTTATTTTGCCTTCACTGGCAATACTTGCTTTGTTGTGCGGTTTGTATGGAATTTACCTGATGTACCTTGGCATTGGCCCGCTGAAAAAAACACCGGAAGATCAAAAAATCGTATATATGATTGTTGCCTTTGTTGTTTATGTGGTAATAGTAATGATACTCCTTTTTATATTACACAAAATACTAGGTTCTGTTTTTAATGTTGGCTTAAGCAACTTCTCATTAGGATAATTTATTTTTTCAAAAAATAGTAAAGCATTGGATTTAATCCAATGCTTTTTTTATTAAGCACAATTGGCAGAACTTTACAATAAATTTTTAAAGATGAACATAGCTGATATCAGAAAGGATTATAAAATGCAATCATTGTCGGAAGCTGATGTGGCGGCTACGCCGAAGGAACAGTTTGACAGGTGGTGGAGTGATGCCATGAAAAGTGATATACTGGAGGTAAATGCCATGACGCTGGCTACAGTGAATAAAGAAGGGGAACCATCCGCCAGAATTGTTTTATTAAAAGGGTATGACGAACGGGGTTTTGTTTTTTTTACCAATTACAACAGCGCCAAGGGAAGTGAACTGGCACATAATTCCAATGCCTGTTTAGTGTTTTTCTGGAAAGAACTGGAACGGCAGGTACGCATAACAGGAATGGCAGAAAAAATAAGTAATGAAGAAAGTATTGCTTATTTCAACAGCCGGCCAGATGGGAGTAAGATAGGTGCGTGGGCATCGCCACAAAGCCTGGCCGTGGCAGGTAAGGCCTGGTTAAAGGAAACGTTTGATTATTACATGGAGCGTTTTAAGCATGGAGAAATACCTAAACCTCCGCATTGGGGCGGGTACAGGGTTAAACCGGTTAAGACAGAATTTTGGCAGGGCAGGCCCAGCCGTATGCACGACCGGATTTTGTATACAAAGCAGCCTGACAGCAACTGGAAGATTGAAAGGCTGGCACCGTGATAATTAGGAATTAGGAATTACGAATCAAGGAAATGATGATCTCAATTCCTAATTCCTAATTAACAATTGTATTATGCTTTCTTTTTAGCAGCAGCCTTTTTGGTAACTTTTGCCGGCCTTGATTTACCAAATGACCCACGGAAAATTTTTCCTTTTTTTGATTTTACATCACCACGTCCCATAAAAAAAATTTAGTGTTTTTAAAAAATAGGTTTTACAAAAAAAGCAAGGTAACAAGCACCTTGCTTTTTAATTCGTTTACTGCAGCATTATAGTTTTGCAGCCAGTTCTTTACCAGCTTTAAACTTAGCCACTTTTTTAGCTTTAATTTTAATTACAGCACCAGTTTGAGGGTTGCGTCCGTTACGGGCACTTCTTTTAGAAACAGAAAAAGTTCCAAATCCTACTAAAGTAACTTTACCACCACCTTTTAATGTTTTAGTAACTGCTTCCACAAAAGAATCTAAAGCAGCATTCGCCTGTGTTTTGGTAACACCTGCATCATCAGCAATCTTTGCTATTAATTCAGCTTTGTTCATGATTATTTATTTAAGTTTTTTAGAGGGGCAAATATAGAAGGTTTTTACGTGCAATAAAATTTTTTGAAAAGAAATATTTTACACGAATTACGTAGAATGCAGCAGTGGCAAGCATTTGAGAAGCACTGTATTTAAAAATGTGCATAAATTATGCTTGTGCAGTTTGCCCCACCACCTCCATCAGCGAACGAAAAGCAATGAATTGATTGCCCCATTTGTCAAAGACTTTTTGCCGCATTTGCCCGGCATATTTGTCAATATACCGGTTATAGTTTGCTTTGCTCTCTGTAAAATACTGTACAGCATAGGTTGGGCCTTCATCATCATCTGTGTCCAGCAGGCGCAGTGTGGTGGCATGTGTAAAGCACCCGGTGGCAATTACTTCGGGTATATGTATTTGCTGCATCCATGTTAACCAGTCTGCAGCAATACTTGTTTCCACCTTTATTGTTACATTATATATCAGCATTTATAACCGGTTTATTTTTTCAGCTCCACATACACCGGGCAATGGTCGCTGTGTTTTACATCCGGAAAAATATCCGCATCTTTTAATTGATTTTTTAAGGGCTCTGTAACGGTGATATAATCAATGCGCCAGCCTTTGTTATTTAACCGTACCGAAGGAAAACGCTGGCTCCACCAGCTGTACCGGTGCGGCTCCGGATGAAATTCACGAAAGGTATCTATCCATCCGCTTGCTAAAAATTTAGTCATCCATTCTCTTTCCTGTGGTAAAAAGCCTGATGAATTTTTATTTCCTTTCGGATCATGAATGTCAATTTCATTATGGGCAATATTGTAATCACCCACCAATATTATTTTAGGGAACTTCTTTTTAAGCTTATTCAGGTAGCTGTGAAATTCATCCAGCCATACGTATTTAAACTGCTGCCTTTCATCACCACTGGTGCCGCTGGGAAAGTAGGCATTGATGAGGCGTATATCACCAAAGTCCAGTTGAATTACACGGCCTTCATCATCGCTTTCCTTATGGCCATTGCCAAGCACCACATTATCGGGTTTTATTTTGCTGAACACAGCCACACCACTGTAGCCTTTTTTTTGTGCACTGTACCAATGATGGTGAAAGCCCAGTGCTTCCAGTTGTTTGGTGTCCACATCATCTTTGGTGGCTTTTGTTTCCTGCAGGCAGATTATATCTGCCGGGTTCGTTTTCAGCCAGTCGATAAAACCTTTTTTAACAGCGGCTCTTATGCCGTTTACATTGTAAGAAATAATTCGCATTGTATAGAGTTATATTAACAGTGCATAGTTACAAAAAAGAAATATATTCATATTGAAAATTATGGAAGCAATAAAAGATTTTGACGATTTTTTCCGGCTTAAAATTGAACCACTGCTTCCGGAACTTGAGCAGGAGGATAAAAGTATTATTCATTGGCGCAATGCTGCCATTATAAGCGGCGCCATTTTATTATTTTTTATTGCCGGAGGTATTTTCAGGTTTCTTGATGACGCTTCTTTGTTTCCAATAACTCTTACAGCCGGTGGAGTTGCAATCATATCATTGTATAATTATATCGTAAAGGATAATAACTATGTAGATAAATATAAGGCAACTATCATCCAGTCTGTTATTTCATACCTTAATCCCGGGCTGGAATATAAACCTGATATTACTATTCCGGAAAAAGAATACCGGCAAAGCGGGTTGTACCGGCATAATTATGATTATTACGATGGTGGCGATTTGATAAAAGGCATTTATAAAAATGTTTCCTTTCATTGTTCCGAGCTGCGGACGATGTATGATAACCTTGGAGGGCCGCAGGGTAATCAACGGGTAAAAATTTTTAAGGGGCTTTTCTTCTCTGCGGTGGTAAACCCAAATTTTACTGGTGGCACTTATGTGTGGATTAGAGAAAGGGAACAGCTTGCAGTGAGTGTTGCTGATGAAGAATACCGCCTTTTACCGTTTCCTGAAACCAGCCATTACCACACTGGTAACACTTTATTTGAATCTGTTTTCTCTGTTTACACCACCAGCAGGGCACAGGCAGCCACCGTGCTTAATAATGAAATGCAGCAACTGCTGCTTAAATTCCGGAGCCAGATACAGCGCAATTTTGTTTTTTCTGTGGTAATGGGAAAATGTTATGTGGCCATACCCGTAAAGGAAGATTTGTTTGAGCCCGCCGATAACCCGGATGATAAGGAAGAAATAAAAAAGTATTTTTTTTCCGTACTGCTCATACTAAGTATTATTAACCAGTTGCAGCTGGCAAAATTGCAGTAGATTATTCTGTTTAATTTTTATTGTATTTTGTGTAAAACTTAAAAAATGGAAGAGAATAAAGCTCCTGAACAATTAAGTGAAAACGAACCGGAAACAATTTTTACTGCTGATGAATTTTCGATGGAGGGATATGACAAACATATCCGGCAGGCAAGAAACACCCTTTTTATTGCCGCAGGTATTTTACTGCTGAATGCTATGCTGCTTTTTTCAAAATACCCCTTTGATATAGAGATTATGTGGCTGGATTATTTACTGTGGTTTGTTTATATAGGAGGATTTGTTGCCCTTGGCTTTTGGACAAAAAAGAAACCTTATTATGCTATTATTGGAGGACTGATTTTGTTCGGCCTTTTTATTCTTATAAATGCATTGATTGACCCGATGACAATTATCGGCGGTATTATTTTTAAAATTGCCGTAATAGTTTTTCTTATCAAAGGCCTCAACGATGCAAAACAGGCGCAGGCTATGAAAGAACAGCTTGGAATAAAGTAGTTACTCCAAAATTGGCCGTAACCATCTTGTAGCATCTTCGATGCTCATGTTTTTTCTTTCAGCGTAGTCTTTCAGCTGGTCTTCATTTATTTTACCTACGCCAAAATATTTGCTTTTGGGGTTGGCAAAGTACCAGCCGCAAACACTGGCAGCCGGATACATTGCAAGTGATTCGGTAAGATGAATACCAGTGGTTGCTTCTCCGCCCAATAAGTTAAACAGCTTGTATTTTTCGGTGTGATCGGGGCAAGCAGGATAACCCGGGGCCGGGCGGATGCCGTTATACTGCTCTTTTATCAACTCTTCGTTCGACAGGTTTTCGTCCTTTTCGTAACCCCACAATTCCTTTCTTGTTTTTTCATGCAGCAGTTCGGCAAAAGCTTCGGCCAAACGGTCCGCCAGGGCCTGCAGTGTGATTTTGTTATAATCGTCGTGCTGCTCTTCAAAGCGTTTAATATGCTCCTCAATGCCTTTAACAGTTACACTGAATGCACCTAAATAATCCTGCTGCTTTTCTTCTGCAGGAATGATGAAATCTGCCAGCGATAAATTTGGCTGCCCTTCTGCTTTTTTAATTTGCTGCCGCAGGAATTCCAGGCTAATAACACCCTCATTTGTTAGTACATCAACGGTATCGGGTGCTGTTTTGTTAGCGGGCCAGAAACCGGCAACACCTGTTGCAGTAAGCCATTTTTCTGCAATCACTTTATCCAGTAATGCATTGGCATCGTTATACAATTTTGTTGCTTCCACGCCCACTTTTTCATCACTTAATATTTGCGGAAACTTCCCATGCAGTTCCCATGCAATAAAGAAGGGCTGCCAGTCAATGTATTTTCTTATCTCTGCTAAATCGTAATTGGCAAATTGTTTAGCTCCTGTATAAGCAGGTGTGGCTGGCTTGTATGAAGCCCAGTCAATTTTAGCTCCATTAGCCTGCGCTTCTGCAAAAGGTAAGAGCTGCTTTATGGGCTTTTTATTTTCAAAATCTTCCTTTAGTTTTTGATATTCAGTTTTTATATCTGCTAAAAAAGCATCTTTTTGTTCTTTATTTAATAAGTTACCTGCTACAGTAACACTTCTTGAAGCATCTAATACATGCACCACTCCTTTATCAAACTGCGGAGCAATCTTTACTGCTGTGTGCATTCTGGATGTGGTGGCGCCACCAATCAACAATGGTTGCTTCATATTGCGGCGTTTCATTTCATGTGCCACATGCACCATTTCATCCAACGATGGTGTTATTAATCCTGATAAGCCTATAATATCTGCGCCAAACTTTTCTGCCTCATCTAAAATCTTATCAGCAGGAACCATTACACCCAAATCCTTTATTTCGTAGCCATTACAACCTAATACCACACCTACTATGTTTTTTCCAATATCATGCACATCCCCTTTTACGGTTGCCAATAAAATTTTTGCAGCGCCGGCGGCTTCCTCATTTACCGTACCAGCTGCAAGATGTGCCTGCTTCCTGTCTTCTTTCTCCTGTTCAATGTAAGGGGTTAATACCGCCACAGATTTTTTCATAACCCTTGCACTTTTTACCACCTGTGGTAAAAACATTTTACCACTGCCAAATAAATCACCTACCACATCCATGCCTGCCATTAACGGTCCTTCAATAACATCTAATGGACGTGGGTATTTCAGCCTTGCTTCTTCTGTGTCTGCATCTATATAATCGGTAATGCCATTTACCAACGAATGTTTCAATCTTTCTTCAACAGAAG
This sequence comes from Ferruginibacter sp., assembly GCA_044225995.1. Lineage (GTDB taxonomy): Bacteria > Bacteroidota > Bacteroidia > Chitinophagales > Chitinophagaceae > Ferruginibacter. The sequence continues at coordinate 44,960 of JBGAHV010000026.1, forward strand.
TATTACGCCATGCATCGTTCTTCTTTTCCTGTTTATCGCCGGCTTTAACAGTTTCAGCAAAAGCAATTAATTTTTCTGTTGCTTCGTTGTTGTCATTATTGCGGTTTAAAATCACATCTTCACATAAATCCCTTAACTGCGGTTCAATTTCATCATATACCACCAGCTGCCCGGCATTTACAATACCCATGTCCATACCTGCTTTGATAGCGTAATACAGAAACACACTGTGCATGGCTTCTCTCACCGGCTCATTACCACGAAATGAAAACGAAAGGTTACTGACACCACCACTGATTTTAGTCAGTGGCATTAGTCTTTTTATTTCCCTTGTGGCTTCAATAAAATCAACACCATAATTATTGTGCTCTTCCAAACCGGTTGCCACAGCAAAAATGTTTGGGTCAAATATGATGTCTTGCGGATCAAACCCAACTTGTTCTGTAAGGATTTTATACGCCCTGTGACAAATTTCTACTTTACGGTCTTTTGTATCGGCCTGCCCTTTTTCATCAAATGCCATTACAATTACGGCAGCGCCAAACATTTTACAAGTAATTGCCTGCTCAATAAACTTTGCTTCTCCTTCTTTCATAGAGATGGAGTTTACAATACACTTCCCCTGCACACATTTTAATCCGGCTTCTATGATTTCAAACTTCGATGAGTCGATCATCACCGGAATCTTTGCAATGTCGGGTTCGCTTTGTAATAAGTTTAAGAAAGTTGTCATGGCCTGCACACCATCCAGCAATGCATCATCCATGTTCACGTCAATAATCTGGGCACCGTTTTCCACCTGTTGCCTTGCAACGCTTAATGCTTCTTCGTACTTATTTTCTTTAATAAGCCTTGCAAACTTTTTACTGCCCGTTACGTTGGTGCGTTCACCTACGTTTATAAAATTTGTTTCGGGGCGAACGATTAAAGGTTCCAGCCCGCTGAATCTTGAATATGGTTTGATTGTAGCCATTTTATTTTTTTGCCACTAAGACAGAAAGGCACGAAGGTGCACAAAGTTCTTTTACAGAACCATTCTTTTAATTCCGTCTTTTATTAGTGGTGTTGTAAAATTGATTATAAATCCCAAGTTTTTATCTGAGAGTCTTAAATAACTTAAAAGCTGAGCTTCCCACACGGGATGATAATTTTCCTGTGCTTTTAATTCGATAATAATTAAATCATCTACTAAAATATCTAACCTTAAGCCTTCTTCAAACTCTATTTCATCGTATTTAATTGAAACCTTCTTTTGAGTTGTAAAAGATATTTGCCTTTTAGAGAGTTCGTAACAAAAGCAAGCCTCATATACTTTCTCTAACAAACCCGGACCAAGATGCCGATGTATCTGATAGGCAATGTCAACAATCTGCTTGCCTAACCATTCCCGGTATTCAATAGAATTTTTCTCCATCTTCTTTGTGCTTCTTTCTGTCTTTGAGCCTTTGTGGCCTAAACTAACTCTGTTTCCACAACTGGTAATTTTCTTGGTTCAATACTTTTTACATGCTCTGCAATATGTTTGATGTGGTCTGGCGTGGTGCCGCAGCAACCACCAACAATATTTACCCAGCCTTCTTTTGCCCATTCTTCTAAAAAGTGCCCGGTATCGGCAGGTTCTTCATCATACTCACCCATTGCATTAGGCAAGCCAGCGTTTGGATAGGCAGATACATAGCAATTGGCTATTTGTGATAACTCTTCAATATGCGGACGCATTTCTTTTGCACCCAAAGCACAATTCAAACCAACACTTAATGGCCTTGCATGCATTACTGAGATATAAAAAGCTTCCAGTGTTTGCCCGCTAAGCGTACGGCCGCTGGCATCGGTAATGGTTCCGCTGATCATGATGGGTAATTCCGGTTTACCTGTATCATGATAATATTTTTTTATAGCGAAGATGGCTGCCTTAGCATTGAGCGTATCAAAAATGGTTTCAATTAAAAAAAGATCAACACCACCGTCAACTAATCCACGCACCTGTTCGTAATAGGCTTTTACCACCTGGTCCCATGTAACAGCACGGTAACCGGGGTTATTTACATCAGGTGATAAACTTAATGTGCGGTTTAACGGCCCAATAGCACCAGCAACAAATCTTGGTTTGGATGGATCTTTAGCCGTGTATTCGTCAGCCGCTCTTCTGGCAATTTTTGCACCTTCTACATTTATCTCGTACACATATTCTTCCAGCTTAAAATCTTCCTGTGCAATTGCTGTACCGGCAAATGTGTTGGTTTCAATAATATCAGCACCGGCTTCCAAATATTGTTTATGGATGCCTTCAATTATTTGCGGTTGGGTAAGATTGAGAATATCGCTATTATTTTTTACATCCATCGGCCAGTCTTTAAACCGCTCGCCACGATAAGTGGCTTCGGTAGGTTTATGCCGCTGGATCATGGTGCCCATGGCGCCATCGATGATCAATATTCTTTTTTCTAATTCTTTCCTGATGTCCATAATAACCTCCTTTTTTGTTCAATAGAATTAATTCAAGTACAAGTGAGATTATTCTTCCCTTCCACTGGAAGAAAAGAATAACAGAACAAGTTCACAACGATGCTGAACAATATTGTGATGCCCGTAACCAAAAAAACTAAACTTATAAACGCTGGAAAAACTATGTGAGAGTTTTGTAACGTTTATTAGTTCTGTATTTGGCCGAACAATAAACAAATCCGCCTGCAAGAGCAAAGTTATGCTACAATTGCATTAACTCAAAATGTAAGGGATTATTTTACGGATATGGTAAAAGTGGTGACCGGGTTACATTTTCTGGTCTAATACGCAGTTAACAGTTATCTCAATTGTTTCGGAAATATTGTTTTTTACGCTGCCGGGGATTGTAATGCCATAATCGGCCGGCTTAATTGTAAATTTTGAAGATGCGGTGGGTTTGCCATCTTTTACAATGATATTTCCTGCAGCAGAAATGGCTTTGGTAACGCCGTGTATGGTTAAGCTGCCACTTACGCTTACAGGATAAGTGCCGTCTTTAGCAAAATTAATTTTTGCAATGTCGGCAACAGTGCCTTTAAATGTTGATTTTGGATATTTATTACTTTCTATATAACTGTCGTTAAAATGTTCTTCCATTAATGCTTTTGTAAAATGAAAACCTTTGTTTAAAAGCGAAAACTGCAGCTCCCCGGTTTGGCTGTTAAGGGCACATAACACCTGGTTGTTAGATGCTTTAATATCTTCCATGGGTGTGGATGAAAAAAATGATACCATTCCATTTTTGGTATACATTTTTTGCGCCATTGTAATTTGAAAGATGCCGGTAACCAATAGTAGTACTAAGACAATTCGTTTCATTATAAAGTTTTTATTGCTGATTATTTTTTATGAAACACCGGTTCATGTTTACATCGCCGGGTATTCCAAGGTCCGCTTCAAACAGGTAGCCATTGCAAATTCCTTTAATTGTAACAGTACTGCCGGGTTTAACGCCGTTAACAACGCCTTCCATTTCGCAATTAATGAAAGCGCCTTCGGTAGCGGTTTTTAATTTAATAACCGGATGTGGTCCAGTTGTAACATTACTTACCAGCCCGCTTACTTCAATTACTTTATGATTGGACTCATCGCCAATAAATTTTAATTTGGCTGTTACAGAGTCGGTGGAGAATATTGTATGCAGCTCAATGGCCGAAAGTGAAGCGACAGGTACAGCATTTTCTACACTAAAGTGTTTTTTATTGTACATGTTATAGCCCACCCATGCTGCAATAAGCACCATACCACCAATTATTAAAAGAATTGTTTTTTTTCTTTTCACTGTCATAAAATATAAGTGTCAATAAGCGCAAAGCCATTTAAAGGCGTTGCTGTTATTATAACGGAAAAAAAAGCAGCTTAGTTGCCGCTGGTGATATAGTTTTCTACGGGTATGCGGTTGCTGATGCTTTTGGCAAGGGTCATTTCATCGGCATATTCCAGCTCGCCGCCAAAGGCAATGCCCCGGGCAATGGTGGTAATTTTTACAGCAAGATGTTTTAACTTTTTGCCAATGTAATAAATGGTGGTGTCGCCCTGTATGTTTGGGTTTAATGCAAAAATAATTTCGGCAGTATGTTCCTGTTCCACTCTTTTAACCAGTGATTCAATCTGCAGTTGATCCGGCCCCACACCATCCAGAGGAGAAATAATGCCGCCAAGTACATGATATAAACCATTAAACTGCTGTGTACTTTCAATGGCAATCACATCACGTATATTTTCCACCACACAAATGGTGTCCTGTTTTCGCATGTTGTTACTGCAGATATTGCAAAGCGTTCCATCTGCAATATTGTGGCAGCGGGTGCAAAATTTTATTTCTTCCCGCAATGTAGCAATGGCGTTGCTGAATGCTGTTACATCATTTACATCCTGCTTAATAAGATGAAGCACCAGCCGTAAAGCAGTTTTTTTACCAATGCCCGGCAATTTGGCAAATTCATTTACCGCATTTTCTAAAAGAGAAGAAGAAAAAATCATTTACAAATATAATTGATAATGGAAAAATGAAAATTGGGAATGCCCTGTTTCAGGTAGAATAAATTATGAGTTATTCATTACAGGTTGATGTCACTTTCATTATCCCAGTTTTCTTTTACTGCAAATTTTTTGGGAAGGGCCACCACTTTTTCCGGCTGTAATTTTTTTGTGTAACTGCCGGGGTCCCATTTGCCATTATTGTTTTCATCATACAAAATTCTAATCTCATATTCTCCCGGCGGAAAAAGCTTGTAATTCCATTCTTTGGTGTTTAGCGGAAAGGATTCTTTTAACTGGTCGCCCTGCACAAATTGCAAAATCATGTGTGCAGCAGTATCCACTTTATTAAAGCGCAGTACTACATTACCATAATTAGCTGATGATTTTGTTTTAAAACGAATAGTGTCTGTTTTGAAAAGGCTGCTGTCTGCAATATCTGTTACCGCATCTTTTTTTACAATAAGGCGGTAATCAAAATCCTCCGCCCATTTTGTTTTTATAACCAACAGGTTGCTGTCAAGCGAAAAAGAAACCGGCAGGGGGTTATAATTGGAATCGGCAAGTATAATTTTAGTACTGTCGTATTGTTTTATCTTATTTGTAAAGGTCAGTTCCAGGTTGCTTCTCAAATCCTGTGCCTGCCCGGCAACGGATGCTGCGTAGCGTAATTTTTTAGGAGCTGTTTTTTGTGCAGTTGTTTTAGCGGGTGTTTTTTCTTTCTTCTCTTCTGCAAATGCATAGAGTGTAACAGGCGTTGTGTTATCATTTACAGTTACAGCGCTGTCTGCAAAAGCAAAAACTTCTGTTTTTGAGTTATAGGTTTTGCCTCCATCGCCATCTTTTAAAGCATACACAGAAAATTTTTCAGCTGGCAGGTTTTTAAATTCAAAACTGCCATCGCCTTTTATATTGGTAATGTAATTTGGCTTTTTTGTTTGCACGGTTGAGTCCACTGCGTTGCGATACAGCATTATAATTAACGTACTGTCGGGTTTGCCGGTTTCTGCTATTATTAGTTTACCAGAAAGAGAAAGAGAGTCTATATGATTACCGGTGGAAAAAACATAAGTGAAGTCTTTTGCTGCATTGTTTTCATTTACGTCTCTTATAGCACTGCCAAATTGTATAGAGTAAGTGGTATTGGGCAGCAGGCTGTCTTTTAATTTAATATTAATTGTCTTTAACCTGCTGTTTATTTCAGGGATGAGCTGCGGGTAAGGCGATATTATCAGGTTGGTCTGTAACTCCTGCAGGGTAATGTATTCATCAAACGTAATAGAAATCCGGTTGCTGTTTACATTGGTAGCTGGTAGTTTTGGAGAAGATGCAACCAGCACCGGTGGCAACGTATCTTTATCCCCACCGGAAATGGCGCCAATTTGAGCGCAACCGCTGCTGGTAACAGTAAGAATGTAAAAAAAAGAAAAGCTGAGTAAGCAGTATAAAATATATCTGTAAGCCATTGTGTTTATTGGTATGCAAACTTAGCGCCTTTACTGTATTGTCGCATTGTTTGCATGAACATAATCTGTTAAATCTCTTCTGTTTCCTCTGTTTTTAACTCATGCATGGCAATAGCCATGTTGTTGTCTTTTACAAAATTACACCAGTGACAATCGGCCTTGCCGCAGCCGGTATAAAATTCTTTAGCCTGAATTTTCTTCCATGTGTCTGTTATCTGTTCGGTAACAGTGGTTATATCTGCAGGTGTAATTACAATTTTTTCTTTTCGGTATTGTTTTTTACTGTCAGGTTCTACAAAATCAAACTCAGTGCTTACCACCGTCCATTCTTTTTGCTGGTAATTATCTACCAGTAATTTATAAAATACCGCCTGCCGCCAGTAATCACCGCCCTGCGGGTTTTTTTCATTCGGCCCCTGCAGTTTATCTTTTGCTTTGTCAATATCGCCGCTTTTATAATCTACCACGTTTACTTTACTGCCATCAAATTCCAGCTTATCTAATTTGCCTTTTAACGGCACGCCATTTACTACAATACCACGGATGCTGCGTTCCACTGCTACGATTTTATTCCAGGAGCCGATGTATTTTTCGTAATAGTTTTTCAGCACTTCGTGGCCATATTCAAAGCGGCGGGCAAAGGCTTCTTTGGTAAAGAACTGGCGGTGCTTTTGCAGGTACCATTCAAAATCTTTTATTACCTCTTCCACCGGTGCAAATTCATTTTTAGGATGCTCCTGCATTTTCTTAAACATACGCTCTAATGCATAATGTATGGCGCTGCCAAACTCGGTGGCTTCACTTTTACCACTTGGTATGCGGATGAGATTTTTATAATAAAACTCCAGCGGGCATTTTAAATAATTATTGAGCGCTGTAACATTCATTACAAATTTTTCCAGCAGTGCATTTACAAAATCTTCTTCCGGCGCTGCAATTTCAGGGGCTTTTTCATTAAACTGCAATGCTTCAAATTCCAGCAATTCTGCTGTGCCAATATTTACAGGCTCCGTTTGCAATTGGTTAGCCTCCTGCATTTCTGCAATAAACATACTGGGCTCGGTTTCTTTACCATCCGCCTTGTATTTACTGTAAGAAATTATTAAATGTTTTTCTGCACGGGTAAGAGCCACATAAAATAAACGGCGTAATTCTTCTTCATCGCTGCCTTTTGCTTTTGAAACAAAAAGGGTGGGAGGTAATTTATAACCACTGCTGGGCTTGCGCTTTTTTTCCCAGTTGCCGGAAGTTGTGCCTGCTAAAAAAACATATTCAAACTCCAGCCCTTTACTGCCATGTGCGGTAAGCAGGTTAACACCGGCATCTGTACCTGTAGTGCTGTTCATGCTGATGGATAACCCTTCCTTCTCCATTAAATCAATAGTGCTGATGAGGCTGGAAAGATGGAGCATGGTGCTGCGGCTGGTTTCTTCTTTAATAAAATCGAAGAAGGCAGTAAGCAGCTGCAGCAATTCAATTTTATCAGGGTGCTGCAATACATACGTAACAATGCCTGCTTTTTGAATTACATCTTCAAACAGCTGCTGTAAAGTAACGTTAGGAGTTTCAGCTATTAATTCTTCGATAAAAGCACTTACCTTTTTCAGGCCTTCATGTATGCCGGTATCAAATAAATTGGTTGGAGGCTGTGCAGCTCTTTCACAAATTAACCTGCGGATTGAAGTGGGCTGGCTGCTGTAATTTTTACTGTTTACCTCCACCGTAATTTTAGCAATTTCAATAGCCGGTATTTTATAAAAATCGTAATGCAGAATTTCGAACAGCATTTCATCACCACCATAGGGAATGTCCAGCTCAGCATTTAAATAACGCAGCAGCTGAATTATTTTATGAATGAAGGGATGCTGTAAAATATTTATACTGCGTTTGCTGTAAAAAGGTATTTGCTGCAGTTTAAAATAAGTGGCCAGTTCTTCGCCATATTTGTTCTCTTTATAAATAACAGCTATTCTTCCGGCTGCAATGCCTTGCTGCAACAGCGCTTTTATTTTAAAAGTAATGCCCACCATTTCTTCTTTAGACGAATTGTATTCCTGTATTGCCGGCTGAATTTGCAGTTCCTTCAATTTGTCATTACTGCTTAGTAGCTCCTTACTTAAGCCGGGTATTTGTTTTACCAGCCGCTCTTCGTTTTTATCAATAATGGTTTTGGCAACATTTAAAATTGTCTGCACACTGCGGTAGTTATTAGTAAGCACCACCTTCTCTATATCATCTTTATAAGCATCAGCAAACACCAGCATATTCTCCACATTCGCTCCCTGGAAACGGTAAATACTCTGGTCATCATCACCCACCACAAAAATGTTTGGCTGCTCCCAATATTCAATCAGCAACTGCACCAGTTTGTTTTGCGTGCCGCTGGTATCCTGGTATTCATCCACCAAAATATACTGGTAACGCTCCTGGTAATTAGCCAGCAGATTTTTGTTTTCTTCAAATGCTTTAATGATCCAGTTAATCATATCATCAAAGTCGTACCGGTTATGCTGGCGCATCTTCTCCTGGTACAGCGGAAACTCATTAATGGCTGCTTTTAATTTTTCCATGCGCTGCAACTCGTCGTGGTAAGCAGGTTTTAAATCGCCTGCTTTCCATTTGCCTGCACGGTTGGTTTTGTAAACAAACTCATCGCTGGTGGCCAGTTCGCTTACATATTTATCAATACCTGTAAGTAGTGTTTCCGGTTGCCAGCCTTCCCGTTTCATATCAGAAAATAAATAGCGCAGGTTGTTTACTTCAAAATACACATCGCCCCGGTATCTTTTCAGCGGATGATTTTTGGGGAAGGCATCAATCAGCGATTTAAACAGTTCAATCTTTTCTAAATCACTAATAGGGTCCATACTTGTTTTTTCAAACAGGTATAAATTCTCCTGTATGATATCGTTACAAAAACCATGAAAGGTGGAAATGGTTACTTTGTAGGCATCAGCCCCAATAAACTGCTGTAACCGCCTGCGCATGGCAATGGTGCCGGCATCAGTGTAGGTAAGGCATAAAATATTTTGTGGCTGTGCATCGGTCTCCAATAATATTTTACCAATACGTGCCGCCAGTATTTGTGTTTTGCCGGTACCCGGGCCGGCAATTACCATTACCGGGCCCTCAATAGCATCAACGGCTTTACGCTGGTTGGCGTTTAGTTTGGCATATTCTTCATTAAATTTTTTCAGCAATTTATCTCTGTAGGGCTGCATGTACCAAAGATAACTCCAAACCTCTAAAATGGCAGTATTAAACAAACGGCTAAAAAAGTTGTTTATTAATCCTGATGAGTAAAGTTTACAGCCTTAAAACCGTTCAAACAATTCCAGTTTCCCTTAATGAAGCATGGGATTTTTTCAGCAGCCCCGCTAACCTGCAAACCATTACGCCAGATAATTTGGGTTTCAACATCATCTCCCAACACCATGGTGAAAAAACGTATGCCGGGCAAATTATTGAGTATAAAGTAAACCCGGTATTAAACATACCATTATACTGGATGACGGAAATAACACACGTAGAGAATAAAAAATATTTTGTGGATGAACAGCGTTTTGGTCCTTACAGCCTCTGGCATCATCAACATCATTTTACAGCAGTGGCAGGCGGTGTGGAGATGACAGATATTGTTCACTACAAACTGCCGTTATGGTTTTTGGGAGATATTGCCCATGCATTGTTTGTAAAAAAGCAGTTACAGTATATATTCAATTACCGGTATAAAAAAGTAGAAGAATTATTCGGAAAAAAATAGTTTTTTACAGCCGTTAACTTTTAGCGGTATCATTATTGCAGGTATTAAGCAGTTTTATTTTTATTTTTTTCATGAAGAATAAACTGTACCTGTTATTAATATTTTGCTGCATGAGTTTTGCCGTTTCTGCAAAACAAAACCGTACTATAAACCTGAGCAACGGATGGGATTCTGCCGTTGTGATCATTCCATTTCAATATAAGCAATCAGCATTATTTCAGCCTTACACATATGAAGTAATTGACAGTGTGGTAAACCTGTTGCTTAAAAATGATAAAATCACTTTAACCATAAAAGGGTTTGCGCAGGTTGATGAAGGCAGCGACTCTGTTTGCAAATGGCTGAGTGAAGACAGGGCCCTTTTTGTAAAAAAATATATTCTTGGCAGGGGAGTGCAGGAAGACCGTATTCTATCCACCATTGCAATGGGTGCAGCCAGTTCCATTCATTCAATTGTAGATAAAAATTACCGCACCCAGTATTTCAGGGCGGAACTGTTGCTGAACATACCTGTAGAACCACTGGTAATTACTGACAGGGATGAAGATGGAATCCTAAATGAAAATGATAGCTGCCCCGATGTTTTTGGCTATGCTGAAAATAAAGGCTGCCCGGACAGTAATGCCTACATTATTCCATTTGGTAATAAAGAAGACTGGTTATCGGGATTTACTTACCGCAGGCTGGATACTCTTATAAAAATCTTGCGACAGAATCCTGCATATACAATTTCCATACAGGGACATGCACATAAATCGGAAGGAAATGATTTTTTCTGCAACCAGCTGGCGGCAAACCGTGCAGACGTGGTAAAACGATATTTGCTGTCACGCTATGTAGATGAAAAAAAGATTCTGGCAGTAAGCAGTTATGGCAACAGGCGGCCACTAAATGCCGCAAAAAACCCGGCAGCCGAGCTGGCCAACTGCCGGGTGCAGGTATTCATTTATCCCGAACATTAACCCGGCATGCGGGCAATGTACTTTTCAATTTGTTTTATCTGGTCAACAATTTGCGGCGTGGTTGGCTTAAAACTTTTTGCTTTACGGAAATAATCTTTTGCGGCTCTAAATTCCCTTTTATTCATCATAATAGAGCAAAGCTGTAAGTAAGCTGCGGCGCTGTTTTCATTATCTGGTAAACCAGCCCTAATGGCCTGGCGTATATAACTCTCTCCACCTTTCATATCACCTTTTTGAATAGCCAGCATACCCAGCTGCAGTTTATTGGCGCCTTCGGCAGACTTTAACTGGTCTTTCATTAAGGTACTGTTGCTCATCAGGTCGTTACTTTTTTTCAGGTTTTTTTCTGCTGAAGCAAAATCCTGGTTCATCATATCCAGGTTACCTTTAACAGTATAGTAAACAGAGCGTACTGGTTTAATTAAAAGCCCCGGGAACCAGATAGAGTCCAGCACTTTTTTAGAGCCCTCAATATCCCCCTCTTCCATGTATGACTGGATGAGGCGCATGGGGCCGAATAAAAAATGACCCACGATTAATATTACCGCAACAAGATAAAGTATAAACGAAGGCCAGAAACTGGTTTGAATATGTGTAAAAATTGCCAGTGCCAGCAGTACAATGCCCAGCCACAGGCGGTATTTAATTAAAAGGTTCAGCCACTTCATAATCTGTTTTTTTTAAGGCCGCAAAGATAAGGTATGAAGCTAAAAGCCCGTTAGTCTTTTGCATCATTTATTTCAATCCAGTAACCATCGGGATCCTGCAGCCATAATTGCTTAACGCCATCCACACGGTTTGTAACAGCACCTTTGTTGCCTTTTACATCTTCAAAAGAGATGTTTTTTGCAATTAACAATTTTGTAAATGCATCAACAGAAGCCACGCTGAAACAGGTGTGCTGGTTTTTGTAATATTCTTTTCTTGTTTCTGCGCCCTGTATTACATGCAGGGCAA